>CALBSZ010000674.1 GCA_937967665.1 uncultured Planctomycetaceae bacterium | reverse complement strand
CCGTAGAACTGTTGTGGATAGCCGCCGCCGGGATACTGTGCCCACGCGGGCACGGTGACAGCCAGAACAACGGCCGCGACGACAACACGAAAGTACGTTTTTATCTTCATGGAAAATCCCCCCATGCGTTATTGTCCGCAAATAAGGATCGACCCATAAGTTTGATAAATTCAGAACAATCCGAACATCCGGCAAAGTTTTCCAACATTCGGCGGATGCCGCTAGCGGCCAGGCAGGGCGTCGGGATACGATAGGCACCATGAAAGCAGAAGTGATTTCAATCGGTGACGAGCTTACCAGCGGCGAGCGATTGGACACCAACAGCCGGTGGCTCAGCCAGCAATTGGGGGACCTGGGAATTCGCGTGCTGTTCCATACCACCGTCGGAGACGACTTGGAAGCCAATGTCGCTGCGTTTCACGCGGCGCTCGAGCGTGTCGACGTGGTCGTGGCCACCGGCGGACTCGGGCCCACCGCCGATGATCTCACGCGGCAAAGCCTGGCTGCGGTTGCGGGAGTAGATCTGGTTCTGGACGAAAACGTGTTGGAGCATATTCGATCGCTGTTTGCCAGCCGTCAGCGCGAAATGCCGGCGCGAAACGACATCCAGGCGATGTTCCCCTCAGGCAGTCTGGTGATTCCCAATCCGCACGGCACCGCGCCGGGAATCGACCTGCGCTATCCGCGCGCCGGCCAGGCGGATTCACGCGCCTTTGCTTTGCCCGGTGTCCCGGCCGAGATGAAAGACATGTGGGCCGCCACGGTAGCGCCGTCGATCTCCACGATGCTGGGAAACCAGCAGCATGTCATCCGTCATCGTCGCCTGAAGTGTTTTGGTGTTGGCGAAAGTGACCTGGAGCAGATGCTCCCCGATCTCATCCAACGCGGACGTTATCCCTCGGTGGGGATCACGGTCCACAAGGCCACGATCACCTTGCGTGTTACCGCGCGTGAGGAAACGCCGGAGCATTGCCTGGCGGCCATGCGTTCCACGCTGGACTCGATCCACGCGCACCTGGGACCGTTGGTTTTTGGCGACGAAGACGACGAATTGCAGCATGCCGTGACACGTGCACTGGAACGCCGCCAACAGACGCTGTACACCGTCGAATGGGGTTCGGGCGGGCTGCTCGCGGATTGGCTGACCGACACCCGGTCGCCGGCCTACGCGGGAGGCATGGTGGTCAACAGTGTGGCCACGGCGTCCCGCTTTTTCGGCGAGCAGTGCGCGACGCTTCCCGAACGCGATCTGGCGCGCCAATTCGCGAAAGTGTCGCGCGAGCGCGCACAGACCGATTACACGCTTGTTATCGGGCGTTACCCGGAACAGCCGGGCGGGCGGGTGGCTTTCGGACTGGCCACGCCCGCGGGCGTCGAGGTGAAGCAGGTGGTCTACGCCGGCCATCCCGACATCCTGAAGGAACGCAATATCAAGCAAGCCCTCGACTGGCTGCGGCTGAAGCTCTTGACGGCCTGACGTGCACATCACAGACGCTGCCAATCCTGATCGCCCAGGTGTTTTTCCAGCGCTTGCTTCAACGGGTGCAGATGCTTTTCGTAGTTTTTCCAACGCGCCATGCTGCGGCGATAAATCGGCTGGCGGACCTGCTGATTGCTGGCGGTCGTAACGGGCCGTTTGGACTTATGAAATTCCAGGCAGGCATCGTCCCAGGCCAGCCCGCAGTGCTGGATCAGCTGCCGGCTGACGGACTCGGTGTCGTCTACCAGCTGTTCGTACTGCACGTCCAGGATTTTGTTGGGCAGATGTTCATGCCAATGCTTCATGAGTCGCGTGTAGCTGCCGTACATGGTCGCCAGGTTCTCGAAGTCGTAGGAGAACTCTTGTCCCGCGCGGAATCGCTGGAAGAAACAGGAGAGGCAAGTATCCAGCGGATCGCGGCGGCAATGGATGACGACGGCGCGCGGCAGCATCAGGGCCACCAGTCCCAGATACTGGTGATTCACAGGATTCTTGTCGGCGATCCGCGCGGCCGTCGGATGGGGTCCGCACAAGCGGTTCAAGTACGCTCCGGCAAAGCCCGTGAAGACGCGGTCCGGCAGTTCCAAAACACACTCTGGATACTCGCGATTCTCGGGATGATGTTGCGGGAGCGTATGGGCAATACTCGGAATGTCCGGCAATTCTCCCGCCCCGCGCGCCTCGGGATGGCTCTCAATGATCTGCTCGACGAGCGTCGTACCGCTGCGCGGCATACCGACAATGAATATGGGGACATCGCTCGAGTCACCGCATCCGGATCGTTGCTCGAAAAGGGAACGAGTGAAGACCGCCATCGTCCGCTGCACAGAGGATTCGTGCGCGGCGACGTCGAAGCGGTTAAGGCGAATCTGGCTGCCTTGCACGAAATGGGCGAACGCTGCGTCGTAATTTCCACAGTCATCATAGAACTTTCCCGCCGCGTAATGGAGGAAGCTCCGGTTGTCGTCCGTCAGATCGGGATTCCGCAACTGATCTTCCACGGCGAGACAAAGTTTTTCGTCACCCGGTCTGGAAAAACGTCGCACTGCCGCCAGATTGAAGTACGCCTCGGCGTAGTCCGGCTGGAGTTCGATCGCGCGACGATAGCGGCGCTCGGCTTCTTCGAATTTGCCGACAACTCGCAACGCGGAGGCCAGATTGTGATGGAAGGCGGCCTGCTTGTCGTCGATTGCCAGGGCCCGTTCGATCAACTGTATGGATTGCTCGAATCCACCGGTTTGAAAAGCGAGCACGCCCAGCCAATGCAGCGCGCTGGGATGATTGGGATTCTGGGCCAGGATGCCCTGGTAGATCCGCGCCGCTTCTTGATAGTTGCCCGCCTGATGCAGCTTGACCGCGTGTTCCAGATTCATGATAGATCGCCAAGTGCGTCGCGCAGTGGGCCAAGGTGTTTTGCATATCGTTGCCAGCGTTTCAGGCTGGAACGATAAATCGGCTGCCGGACCTGAAAACTGCTGGCGGTCGTCACGGGCCGTTCGCTCCGGTGAAACTCCAGGCACTGGTCGTTCCAGGGCAGATCCAGGAACTCGATCAGTCGGCGTGTTTCCCGTTCCTGGTCTTCCACAACCGCTTCGTAGTCCACCTCCAACATCGGCAGCGGCAGGCTGCCCCGCCAGTGATCCATGAGTTGCTGGTATTGGCGATAATACTGACCGAGGTGGCACAGGTCATAAGAGTACTCATGACGCTCGCGAAACCGTTGGAAATAGCAGGAAAGGCAGGTGTCCAGCGGGTCACGGCGGCAATGGATGATGCGTGCATTCGGCAGCAGCAGGGCAATGAGTCCGGCGAAAAGGAAGTTCTGCGGCATTTTATTGACGATTCGCTGGGCCTCGCCGTCCAGCGTGCGGATTCGTTTCAAATAGGCTTCGCCGAATCCGCGCATGACTTCAGGCCCCAACTCGGTTACACACCGCGGATACGCACTGCCGTCCGAGGCATACTGCGGAAGCGTACCGGCGATGGCTATGATGTCGCTTATTTCCCCAGCGCCATAGACGTCGGGGTGACTCGAAAGAATCTGCTCGACCAATGTTGTGCCGCTGCGCGGCATGCCGATAACAAATACGGGGGTCGGATCTTCCATTCCCTCGTGCCGCCGCCGCTGCAGCATACTTTCGCTGAACACCTCAATGTACTCGGCGACGTAACGTCGCTGCGCCGCCATGTCGAACGTGACGCCACGAGCTTCGTTGCCGGCTTGGTAATGGCGGAACGCCGCGTCAAAATCCTCAATATCGTCATGGATTTTTCCCGCAGCGAAGTGCCCGAAGCAGCGGTCCTGCTCGTTCAAGTCGGGACGCGTTAGCAGCGCCTCCAGTTCCTGAAACATCGGATCGCCTGCCGAAAACGTGCGAATCGCCGAGAAGTTGAAATAGCATTCGGCGTAGTCCGGCTTGAGCGCGATCGCGCGGCGATAATGCTCTTCAGCCTTCTCAAAATCGCCCTGAATCCGAAAGACAGGGCCGATATTGTGATGGTACTCGGCACGCTCAGGATCCAACGCGATGGCTTTTTCCAACCAGTGCAGGGCCGTGGATGTATCGCGTTTCTTGATGAACACGATACCAAGCAGGTTCATGGCGTGCGCATGATACGGGTTCGCGCGGATCAGTTGCGACAGGATTGCCTCGGCCTGCCCGACTTGATTCGCGCGCAGCAAGTCGATCGCTTGTTGGATTTCCGTTGCCATGAACAACTCGCGAGGCAACCCGTCAATCGGCCTTTTTCAGCGTCTGCAAGAACGCGACCGTATCCACCAGGTCTTGCACGGTCATGAGTTTCTGAAGATCGGCGGGCATGATTGAAACGGGCTGTTTCTTCAGATCGATGATCGAATCCTGAGCGATTTCCAGGACGATGCCTTCCTTCGTCTTCAAGGTGAAGACTTCGTCCGTTTCGCTGACCTTCAAGCCTGCCAGGACGAGTCCTTCGTCGGTGGCAATGCTATACGTTTCATAGTTGTGGCTCACCCCCGCGTTGGGATCCAGGATGGCGACAAACATCGCCTCGGGTGACAGTTTGCTGCCGATCTCGGACAGGTCCGGTCCGACGTCCTTGCCTTGCCCCTTGACCGTGTGACACTTGTTGCACGTCCCCTTGCTCGTAAACACGGCGAGTCCGCGACCAGCGTCACCCGACTGTTTCACCAGTTCCGCGACGGGCGGCAAGGGTTCCGCATTGGCAGTGGCAGGCAAGGGAAGATGCTGATCCGCCGCTTCGCGAATCGCGGGGTCATTGGAACTGTGAAGCAAATTGGCGACGGTGAATGTCAAGTCCTGGGGCAGTTTCATGTCCACCACGAAATCGAGCAGTTGCTGCTGCCCTGTCGGCTGCCTGCCGAGCGCGTTGGCGGCGGCAATGCGCAGGCTTGCCGGCTTGGATTCGTCGCAAATCAGCGGACGCAGCAAGTCCGTGGCTTTGGTGGTTCCGACGATTCCCAGGGCTTCGGCGACGCCGATCGCCAGTTTCTCATCCGATCCGTTAAGGACCTCCGCGACGGCATCTGCATTGTGCCGCAAGACGATCCCGACCCCGCGCACTCCTGCCGTGCTGGTGGAGTCTTCCCCTGCCAGCGACAGCAGGTCCCTATCGAAATCACGCAGCGCGAATTTCTCAATAATTTGAAAGTAGCGTTCCTCCGCGCGGTGGGCCTTCAAGAAGCGGTGCACGGTTGCCTTGAGGTTCTCGTTGGCATTGACGTCGATATTGTCGAGCCGCAGCAGGGTCTCAATCACGAGATTATCACGGCCCCCCTGCGGCTCTTCGGCCCCCAGCAGACCGGCCTGAAACAACAGGACTAGAACCAGGAGTGCGTAAGATCGATTCATGACATGGTCACTGCGAAAAAGGGATGGCACGTTCTGCCTTTAGTATACCAAACAAAACACCCCGACCGTTGCTGATCGAGGTGTATCGCGGTCAAAACGAAAACGTTACAAACCGAGCAAAATACTTTGCAACGCCTTGTCTTTTTCCGGACCCGTCAAGAAGTCGAAAGCGCGCATGTATCGCGGATGCGTCTCGCTGGGGGTTTTCGGATCTTTGACGATCTTGGCCAGGTATTCCGGTGTCGCGGTCGCTCGACTGCGCCACACAATGTCCTTGCCGGCTTCCGACGACCATTGATCACCGACCTTCTTCAACCAGGCGGCAAAGCACGCATCCCAATTACCACGCGCGCCGATGCCTAATGCTTCCAGATACCAGCGGTCCTGGCCGTCGTGCTGCGCGGCGAGTTCGGCCCACAGGTCGGGGGCTTCAGGGGACTTGTCACCGCTTAAGGCGATGGCCACTTCGCGGCGCACTTGCGGCGAGGGGTCCTTGACGAGTTTAGCGGCCACGCCCGTTGAGGTCGCGTAGATTTGTCGCGCCAGACGAATTCCGGTAATCCGGATGTCGGCGTCCTTATCCGCGATGGCCAGGTTCACATAGTGATCCCCGCGCCCCGGGATCTTACCTAGCAGCCAGAGTGCTCGAGCGCGAAAGCGGGGATTCTCAGACTGGTACATCTTCAACAGTTCGGGTTCCGCCTTGGCTCCCATTTCATGCAACGCTGTCCAAGCGACGTAGCGGACGGCGTAATTCGGATTCTTCAGCGCCTCCACCGCGCCGGCCGCCGTGGCGAAATTGAATTCCGGCACGTTGTACTTCGTGCCGGGCGGAGCAACTCGGAAGATGCGCCCGCTGTCCAGGTCGCCGGCACGATGCCCGCCAACGCCGGGGTCGTACCAATCAGCTACCATCAATGAACCATCCACAGCCGCCGAAACGTCTGACGGACGAAACCAGTTATCTCGGGCACCGTAGAGCACGTTGACGGTTTCGGCAGAGTAGCCAGCGCCGTCTTTCGTCACCGGATAGGCACGGCAGACACTCGGCCCCGCATCGCAATGGATTACCTGTCCACGAAACACCTCCGGCAGCAGATCCCCTTCATAAACGGTGATGCCCGTCGGCGATCCCTGGCCGGTCTGCAATAGATTCGGAACGACTCCGGGGTCGTTGAGATGCCAATGCCGCTTGGGAACCTCCGTCTCCAGGTTGGTGCGTTGGCTTTTCCAGCCGGCACCGGTCAATTCATCTTTGTAACCGTAGTTGCCGAATTCCATGACGTAGTTGATCCGCACTCCTTTGTTGCCGTCGTCGTCGTTATCCGACTGCCAGATCGTCCCGAAGGAATCGACGGTCGCCATCCAGTTGTTCCGAAAGTTCCAGCCGAGTGTCTCGACATTGCTGCCATCCAGATCGCAACGGAAGACCAGCCCTTCCTGGTACGGTTTCCGGTTGGTAACAATTTCGTTCCCCGCCTTATCGATAATCGGCTTGCCGTCTTTGTCCTTGAGCTGGCGGCCACTGTTGCCAAAATTGAAATACAGCTTGCCGTCCGGACCAAACACAAAGGCATGAATGCCGTGATCATGCTGGGTCCCCGAGATGCCGGAAAACAATACGTCCTGTTGGTCTGGCTTGTCGTCGCCATCGACATCCGTGAAGACCTGTACTTTGTCGCCGGCCGAAACGATCACCTTGGTTCCTTTGCCAGTGGGTGTACCGAGAACACAAACGCCGTGCGGCGAATCGATGTCGCGTCCCTGGTAGAAGGTCTTTGACTTGTCGGCCACGCCATCGCGGTCTGTGTCTTCCAGGATCAGGATGCGATCTCCCTCGGGCCGTCTCCCCTTGTTGCCGCGATAATTCAAGATTTCACAGACCCACACTCGACCGCGGTGGTCGATATCGATATTGGAGATACTGTGGACCATCGGTTCGGAGGCAAACAACACGGCTTCCAGGCCGTCGGCCACGTCCAGGTTGGCCACGGCGTCCGCGGGATCGCGACTCGCCTTACCGCCCCCCGATGCTTTCGCGATCTGGATCGGAGGCGTCTTGGTATAGACTTGGAATTGGACCGAGGCCTGATCCCCGCAATTCCCCTGATCGGTGCCGCCGTTGTCCAGCCCGGCGGTCGCCAGAAACTTCGTGTAACCGGCCGGCAAGTCGAATTCGATCACCGAATTGGCATGCGTCCCGATTCCGTACGGCACTGCGGCACCGGCGATCCGCATCGGTTGACCGCCGGAATTCTTGTTGATGTTGACCTGGCCGTGTCCGGTCGATGCGGATTTCCACTTGAGTTCAGTCAATTTCTTCTCGCCGCTGGGACCGACCAGCCGAGGTTCGCCCCACGCCACCCAGTCGCAGGAATAGCCGTTGCCGCCATCATTCGCCACCAGGAACAACTTTTTCGCGCCGGCGATGTCGGCTTCGACAGCGGTCGCATGTCCCGGCGTCTGGGACGTGATAACCTTGGAACTGTAGACCGGTTTCGCCGTCGAAGACCGAGCCGCTACCAGGACGGTGTCAGAATCCTTCTTGACGCTGCCTTGCAGATGAAACCGCTTCTTGATCCCGTCCAGGTTCAGGTTGCGCGGCTTTGGGTAATCCTGATTCTGCAGCAGGTCGTCCACGGTAACCGGCTTGTCGCTCACGCCGTCGGCGGGAACCTCTCCGTGAGCAACCCAGACGATCGCATTCAACACCACCTTGCGAAAGTTCGGCTCGCCCCAATTCCAATGATTGTGGCCGCCGGTAAAGCCAAAACCGCGCTGGCCGTTGGGCCGTTCAGAAACCCAGGCGACGTGCTGCCGCTCCTTCCGCTGCAGTACGGCGGCGCGGACATGCGGGTTGCCGCTATGCGGGCCATCACGGCGTGCAAGCGTCTCTTCGCCGGGAAGGTCACTGAGGATTGGCGTCACACCTTCCATGTTCTCGCGGAAACGCATGTGGTAGTACCATTCGTCATTCGCTTCAAACGGTTTAACGCCATTGGCGACGGGATGGTCGGGAAACTTGTCGAATTTGGCTGTCCAGTGAGGATTCACCGACCAGTTCGTCTCGAAGTAGCCGCCGATCCACTTCAGGAAGTGATCGCCGGAAGGCCCCTTGGGAACTTCGACACCGTAGTGAATGCAGGCCACGCCCACCCCGGCTTCGGCGAGATCGTCCATTTTCGCCAGGTGCGCATTGACCGGGTGCCGCCCACCTCCATCCGCGTACATCACCACGGCGTCCGCGCCCTCAAAGACGCTTTCGTCCGCCGGCCAGCCGTTCTTGACGACGTCGACCTGAAAATGCGGCAGGGCCTGTTGCAGCGACTTTGCCAGCAGCAGGCAGCCGGCATAGTGTTCGTGGGAACCGTAGCCGTGACTGGGGCGACCGGCAACGAAAACGACCTTCTTTTCCTGCGACTCACCGGCCCGCAACAAGCTGGTGAACTGCACGTCGCTTTCCGATAGCACGGCCGAAGTTTTTTCGGGAAGTTTCTTCAGGCGGATGTTCTTGAATTGCACCGTCATCGGCGGTCCCGCGTGAAGTTGCAGGGCGAGCAAACCCTTCATCGCGCGTTTCTCGACTTGATGGTCCACGACGTCGACCGTCTTCAGCCCGTTGACATATTGTTCGAGATGATTGCCATCGGCCACGATGCGGTATTCATTCCAATCTTCCTTCTTGACGCTTTCCACGATTTTGGCCTGTTCGGTCGTCTGACCAACCTTGGATTTGGCGCCATCGGCAGCGATTTCGACGGCATCGCCTCGTCTTGCCAGGACGCCGCGTCCCTTTTCCTCGTAGAGAGTGCCGGTCCAGCCGTTACCGCCGTCGAAGTCGGCCTGGTAACCCGCGATCACCCACTTGCCGACTTCACGACTGCGATATTGAATGCCGGAGTTCCCTCCCACAATGCGAAATTGCAACCGCAATTCGAAGTTGTCCAACTCACCTTTACGCCAGACCAGAAAGGTATTGCCCTTGGTCGGGTTCTCGGCAGTCGTTTGTCCGGTGATCGCACCATCGCGCACACTCCAGAACGCCGGATTGCCATCCCAGCCTTCCAGGGACTTCCCATCAAACAAAGGTTCAAATCCCTCTTCAGCGAATACCGAGCCCATGAGCAAGGCGGCGCTCAGAGCAACAATAAGATTCCATCGAATCATGGACTTCATCGAGTATCTCCACAGTTTGAAAAGGCGACAGTGTGTTCAGAAAGTACGATATCGCGGGCCACCCGCGTCGTCAAATTTCTTGGGGGGACTTCAAATTTATTGGGGGCACTTCAAGGGGACTGCGGTCGCAACGACGCGTCATCTTCGCTGGCACCGCAGAGACAACCACACTTGCGTATCCGTGTATTTTACTTGTCAGCGAGCGCGTCGTCGATCGCTCGCCGGAATTCCAAGCCGATATCGACCTGATAGCGCTCATCCGGCACACCCGCCGCGTCCGCCTGGGATTTGCACTCGCTGATAAACTCGCGTAAATCTTCGTCGCTGACGAATTCGTCGAATTCACGCTGCCCCTCGGCATTGGTATGCGAGACGTGGTCGAGGGCCTCGTCGAGCGCGCCTTCCGGGATGCTCTTCTCGACCACACCCCGCGCCACGCGACTCAACACGATCGAGGCGTCGGCTTTTTCTTCGTCGCTTAATCCCGACGGCTGAATGTATTTTTCCTCGGCGGCATAGACCATCATCACGGCAATCAAGGGCGATTCGGCGAGTTCCGTCATGATGCGCCCCACCTCTTCCATCCCGATCTCGCCACTCTTGAATGCATCGGTCACTCGATCAATTTCGCCAATGATGACCTGCTTGTCGGCATCCTTGAGATCCGATTTCTGGATCGCCTCGGTAAGTCCTTGTCGCGCCAACTCGGCGCCCATGTTCTTGGCGTTGCTGTAGACGTAGTAGGCCACACCGCCGCAGACCAGCATCCCAACCAGCAGCAGCGCCGTGCAAACGATCAGGCACGTCCCGACGCCGCTTTTCGATGGTGGCGGCTGGAACTGATTGTCAGACGCATGGGAATCTGAAAAACCTTCCGACATGAAATACCTTTCGCAAGTGACTGTACCCGTGGTATTCTACTTTCCCGGGAGCAGCTTCGAAACTATGCCGCCTCCGAAACTTGGGCGACAGTCGGGTGGCTTTTTGCATGACGTATGATAAAAGAAAAAGAAACGGTAATACAGGTCTTCCCTCCTGGAGCAATCCTATGCGTAAACAAACTTGCTTCCTCGTTCTCTTGGGCCTCCTCGCCGCGACGTCCTTACCGGCGGCCGAACGCCCGAACGTCATCCTGATCTTCATTGATGACATGGGTTATGGCGACGTCGGTTTCAACGGCGCCACCGGTCCCAAGACTCCCAATCTGGATCAAATGGCAGCGGAAGGAATGAAGTTTACGGACTTCTATGTTGGCTGCGCCGTCTGTTCCGGTTCGCGTACGGCGCTGCTGACCGGCTGTCACTATCAGCGTCTGAGCATGGCTGCGGTGCTGTTTCCTAATAGCAATGCAGGTCTTCACCCCGATGAGACCACCGTTGCGGAAATGCTCCGTGACGCCGGCTACAAGACGAAGTGTGTCGGCAAATGGCATCTCGGCCACCTGCCTCCCTGCCTGCCGACATACCAGGGTTTCGAATCGTACTACGGAATCCCGTATAGCAATGACATGTGGATCGATCCCGCCAACAAGCTGGCGAAGGACCTGCTCGTCCGCGAAGGGCTGACCCGCGCGGACGTCGAGGCGGGACATAAGCAGCGCAACCGCGTACCGCTGATGCGCGACGAAGAAATCATCGAATACCCAGCCGATCAATCGACACTGACGAAACGCTACACGGAAGAAAGCATTCGGTTTATCGAGGCCAACAAGGACAACCCGTTCTTCCTGTACTTGCCCCACACGATGGTGCATCTGCCGTTGGCCGTTTCGGACGCCTTCAAGAACCGCACCGGCAAGCTGATTTGGGATGCGATCGAAGAGGTCGACTGGTCCGTCGGCGAAATCCTGGCAGCCGTGAAGAACGCCGGCATCGCGGAGAATACACTGGTCATATTCACCAGCGACAACGGGGCAGCCGTGGGTTCGTCGTTGCCGCTAAGGGCCAAGAAAGGCAGCGTCTACGATGGCGGCATTCGCGAACCGACGTTGATGTGGTGGCCGCAAACCATTCCGGCGGGATCGGTCTGCACCGAAGTGGCCGCGTCGATTGATATCCTCCCCACGCTCGCCGACCTCTGCGGCGGCGAACTCCCCAAACGCAAAATCGATGGCCACAACATCAAGGCACTGATGCACGGCGCGAAGGACGCCAAAAGTCCGCATGAGGCGTATGTCCTGATGCACGGTCCGGGCACGGTGCGTTCCGGGAAATGGAAATTCTATCCGTGGAAAGAAGGGAAAGGCGGCCGACGGCAAGGTAATGCGGCTAAGGCATCCCCGGATCCCGTGCAACTGTACGACACCGTGGCGGATATCAGTGAAACGACCAACGTCGCTGCTCAACACCCGGACGTCGTCGCCCGCCTGCAGGCCGCCTACGATGCTCACGTGGCCGAGATCAAAGCCAACCGTCGTCCCACGGCGAAAATGAACCGGCCCGACCAGGCAAAGTCCTCTGCCCGGCCCTGAATCGACAGCACCATGCTTGTGAATCGATGAGATTGGCTCGGTGTCGTCACAGCACGGCTCCGCCCGTCCGTGTTCCCATGGCGACGCCGGAAGCAGTTGCGCTGACAGAGCCAGCCGGGTCTCCAACCGAAAAACCAGGCGGTCACCCATGGCTAGATGAGCAAGGAGGCGATGGGCTGGGCGTCGTCGACGTAAAAGTGGGGTCGGTTGTCCTGACCCAGATAAGTGGATTGCGGCGGGATCCCGACGAGGTGCAAGATCGTTGCTGCGATCTGCTCGGGAGATACAGGATCTTCGATCGGCCTCGCCCCGTCCTGGTCGGATGCACCGATGATCTGACCCGTGCTGATGCCGGCGCCGGCGAACGCCACGCTGAACACGCCAGGCCAATGGTCGCGGCCAGCCTGGCTGTTCACTTTGGGAGTGCGCCCAAACTCCGTCAAGTACACGACAAGCGTTTCGTCCAGCATGCCGCGACGTTCCAAATCGGTAACCAGCCCGGCAAAGGCGGCGTCAAAGCGGGGCAGTCGGCTGCGAAGTTGCGGGAACATGTTGCTGTGATGGTCCCAGCTGTTCCGGCCGATCGTTACAAATCGAACACCCGCCTCGACGAGTCGTCGCGCCGTGAGCGACAAGGATCCCATTTGCCCCTGTCGACTGATGCCATACAGCTGCTTCGTATCCTCGGACTCGGATTGCCAGTCGAAGGCCTGCGCGGCTTTGGCAGACGCAATGATATCGATCGCCTGATCATCAAACTGGTCCCAGGTCCGGCCCGTGCGACTTCCTGTGAGGTTTCCCCCCGCCGCTTCCAACGAGTCCCTGAGGGACACGCGTCCGCCAAATCGGTCACTGGAAAATCCACTTCCCACTTTCAGCGAACTCGCATTCACCCCTTTGAATCCGGCGGCGGAGAGCGGCAGACTTCCCGGCCCCACAAACTTAGCTGTGAAGTCGTTGCCGGGATTGGTTACATACGGAGGCACCCCGTTTCGCATGCCGAGTTCGTGGCCCACGATGCAGCCAAGATGCGGGTGTCCCGAAGCTTCGACGCCAGTCGCTTTGGGTGGGCGCCGACCTTCGACCATGTACATCGAGCCCCGCTGATGTGCCGCTTCACTGTGCGTTACCGATCGAATCACGGCCAGTTTGTCCCGCATCGTCGCCACGCGCGGCCGTTGCACAATGAAACACACACCATGCAAGTTCGTTGTTATCGGCACCATTTCACCACGGACGTCCGCCGTCGCGTCCGGTTTGGTATCAAATGTCTCATGGTGCGATACACCGCCCTGCAGCCAAAGCAGGATCACCGACTTGGCTTTCGCGGTCCGTGGCGTCGCTGCCTGCGAGGACTGCCGCAGCGCGTCCGCCAGGCTCAGTCCCAGACC
>CALBSZ010000673.1 GCA_937967665.1 uncultured Planctomycetaceae bacterium | reverse complement strand
GAAGTACCACGGAACTCGACATTCTCACGACGCTGAAGAACCGATGGTCCCCTCCGCCTCGCGTCCGTCCTTCGCTGTCCGGTCCGGAAGGTGGAGTACGAATGGATGCGTCGAAAACGACTACGTCGGTATCGTCAAATCGACCTCGCAAGACGTTGAAATACCGTCGTTCTTTTACTTTGAACTCTGGCCACGGTGGTAACCAGCCGATTTCGTCATCGCGTTGTGAATAGCTCAACCCCAACCGCTCGGCGGCTGCTCGCATGCCACGTCGCCGACGAATGAAAGGCGTCACGTGCAGGACTTCGGCTATGATGAGGATGGCAATCGGAACCAGGATCAGCCACGCGGGAAGTCCTATGGCCCCGCCGATCGTGAACGACGAAGCCAGAAAGAGGAACGCCAAAACGAATCCAGCTCGGGACGTCGGCATCATATTGAACAGCGGCGAGTATTCGTAGCGGCGTTGGTGATTCTTTTCCATGAGAAGCGGAGCAGTTTGTGAAACGAACTTGCTGCTACTCGAGTGGTTCAACTTCCCACACGCGAATCGCGTAGTCCGGTCGTTCCCAGGTCGCTTTCGAAACGGGATGAAAGCCGCCGCCGGTGACGATCAGCCGACCATCGGGTGAAATCGCCAAGGCGTCGATACGGTCTTGATGATCGACCAGGCGTATGTGTTCGCGGCCGGTGGCAACATCCCACACGCGAGCCGTGCGATCGCTGCCCGCGGAAACCAGCATTCGCCCATGAGTCGCCAGCCGCTTTTGTGAGACGTGCATTTCATTCACGGGCGGTTCCGGTACGCGGGCTCCCAAAAAAACTGCATCTTGCCGACATGGGATTAAGCGTCATGATGACGGGCAGGATTTCAGCGAGTTTCGGTTTTTCTGAATTTATTGGTCCAGCAGGCCGCGACTTTCTCGTCGCAGCGCCTTCAGCACCCGGCATTTGGCAATGATCACGGCGTTTTTTGTCATCCCCAGATCCAAGGCAACTTGTTCGGGGGACGCTTCCTCTAATACTGTGCGACGAAAGGCGGTAATTGAGTTTTCCTCAAAATGCGGCTGGATCAACTCCAGCATCTTCAGTACGAGATGCCGATCATGCTCGCGATTCCACTCCGCCGAAAGCGAGCTGGCGGGATCTTCAAGTTGCTGTAATTGCAACTGAAAGTCCGTGCCGCCGCCAACGGCAGGCCGATACTTGCGGTTCCGCCAGTAGCGACGCAGCCGGTGGATCAGAATCGTCTTCAACCAGCTTCGAAAGGCTCCCGCGCGACCCGAATGCTTGAATGTGTTTACGTCGCGTGCCACGACAGCCAGCACATCCTGAACCAGGTCGTCAGCGTCGCTTGGTTGCAGCTCATACTGCTGCAACCAGCGTTGCAGCAGCGGTACATAAATCGACGCCAGACGATGCCAAGGTTCTTCATCCGCACCATCGCGGACGCGTTCGAGCAGGCTAAGGGATGTGAGTTCCATCATCCCATTATGAATGCTTTCCGATCCTCTTCCAATCAGACTCACGTCTCTTTTGTTGGTACCATGGTTTCCGCAGCTGGGAATTGACTGCAAAAAACTCGGGTACGACAATGTAGTCGGTACCGGTCGGTGGTTTTGTGTTGTTGAAGGCCCGCGAAGAGGATTCCTGTCCCTTCTTGGCCCACTTGAAATACGTCGATCAGTGCGAACGCAGATCGAGCTCCGTACACGCGTGGATTCAACGAGAGGATGCATCATGCTTCAGTTCCTTGCCAAGACGCTCGTCGGCTGCCGCCCAACATTCCCGCGTCGTTCATTACGCAGAACGGAGATATTGGCCATCGCGGCCGCTGCAGCGTTCCTTTTGCAACGACTCGGCGCACGACCACTTCTCGCCGATCCATTCCCGCGGCCGAATGTCATTCTGATCGTCGCCGATGACCAGGGCTATGGCGACCTTTCCTGTCACGGGAACCCGGCGCTGCGGACGCCGAATCTGGACCGGCTCTATGCCGAATCCGTTAGGTTGACCGACTTCCACGTGGCGCCGATGTGCTCGCCGACTCGTGGTCAGTTGATGACCGGCCGCGACGCGATGAAGACCGGCTGTACGGCGGTGTGCCAGGGGCGTTCCATGATCCGTTCGGACATCCCGACGATGGCCGATTTCTTTCAGGCTGCCGGCTATGCGACCGGCCACTTCGGTAAGTGGCATCTGGGGGACAGCTATCCGCATCGTCCCCAGGACCGCGGATTTCAAGCGACGATCCATCACCGCGCGTGGGGAATCACCTCGCTGGCCGATTACTGCGATAATCGAGGCGGTCTGACGAGCGCCACGGCGCGGGGCTATTGGAATGTTCGCGTGGACCAAAAGGGAATCTTCGAACTGGAACTGCGGCGCTGGCCCAGAGAATCCAACAAGATGCTGACGGAAGGTTACCGCGGCCCTGCCGCCAAAGACCGCAGCGCGCGTCCGATCACCGCGGCCAATGTCCAAGTCAGCGGCAAGAACTATACACTCGACGCAGCAACAGGATCGCAGCACGTTAGGTTTCGTATTCCGCTGAGCGCCGGTGAACAACAGCTGGCCACGACGTTCCTGGACAACAATGATCACCCGTTATGCAGCGCGATTTACGTCTACTTGAAACGTGTCGCTGACGACGTTCAAGACCCGAGACTGACGCCGGAGTCCGACCGCGTGCCGGTCGTGGCGGTGCGCCGAACGCCGCCTGTTAAGCAAGAGGGTGCGGCGACTTCCGCGAAACAGGTCTTCGCAGGCCAAGCTGTCTCTTCGCTGCCGGACCGCGAAGAGGACGTTTGCGGGGAACGAAAGCCGGCTCGCTCGTCGATCGGTCAGCGCCCCAACATACTCTGGATCGTCGGCGAGAATTTTTCGAACGATCTGGGTTGCTACGGACAGCCGAACGTGGCCACGCCGCACCTGGATGCGCTGGCTGCCCAGGGCGTCCGCTACACCAACGCCTTCGCCACTTCCCCGGTTTGCGCGCCGAGTCGATCGTGCTTCATGCTGGGAATGTATCAAACCACCACCGACACCCACAACATGCGTTCGCACCGCGACGACAACTTTCGTTTGCCGCCGGGGATTCGTCCGCTCACCCAGCGACTGAAAGAGGTTGGCTATTTCACGGCGAACGTGACGCATCTGGGCGAAGAAGTAACAGGAACCGGTAAGCTGGACCTGAACTTTGTGAACGAGGGAAAACTGTACGATTCATCCCAATGGGACGAACTGGCCGCACACCAGCCGTTCTTCGCGCAAATCAATTTGCCCGAGGCGGAATATGACATCTACGACCGCAAGTCGGCGGCGAAGCAGCGCGTGCCGTGGGTCGGTGAAGACTGGCATCCGCAAATCGCTACGCCGGACAACGTCACGCCGCCGCCCTACTATCCTGACCATCTGATCGTACGGCAGGAGTGGGCGCGGTATTTGAATTCGATCAGTGGGGCTGATGTTCGTGTCGGTAAGATCCTGCGGCGATTGGAAGCGGACGGTTTGGACGACGATACGGTCGTGATCTTCTTTGCCGACAACGGCCGGCTCACCGCGCGCGGCATCCACTGGCCGTTCGATCCGGGATTGCGCGTTCCCTTGATCGTCCGCGGCGCGAAGAATTTTCCGGTGCTCACCGAACGGGAAGCGCCCGGCAGCGTCAGCAGTCGTGTGGTGAGCTTGCTTGATTTGACTGCCACGACCATGGCCATCGCGGGGATCGAACGGCCGTTGGGAATGCAGAGTCGCGTGTTTGTGGGTGACCAGGCCGATCCGCCGCGGACTTACGCCTTCGCGGCCCGCGATCGCATCGACGAAACGGTGGTCAGGATGCGATCGGTTCACGACGAGCGTTTTCACTACGTCCGCAATTACACTCCCGGCGCCGGTTTCGAAACACTCAACCGTTACAAGGAAAAGTGTTTCCTGGTGAAACCGCTGATGCGGCAACTCAAAGCCGCCGGGCAGTTGCAAGGCCCGGCGCTCGAACTGATGAAACCGTTTCCCGATGAAATGCTGTTCGATACGAAGAACGATCGGCACGAGATCCACAACCTGGCCACATCGGACGATCCGGAACACGTGCAGGCGCTGCTGCGGTTGCGTGCTGCTTTGGATAGCTGGATCGTCGAAACCGGTGACCGCGGCCACCTGCTGGAACCGCCCGAAGTCGTGGCTCCCTTTCGTCAGGAAATGCACGACTGGTTTGGCACGCCTGCTTGGGTCCGAGAGTCGGATTGAGAGCGCGTCGACACCATCACGGTCACTTCAACGTGACAGACGCATGCTTCCTTTCGGCATCTGGCTATCAACCGCAAACCAGCGAAGTCTGAATTCGAGAATCGCAAAAGCCCGAAATCCGCAGTACGAAACAAATTCAAAACCCGAAATACAAAACGATTTCGCCTGAGTTTGACGGAAACCTGAAATGCAACCGCCGTTGGGATTTCAGGTTTTCGTATTGTGACATTGGAATTTGTTTCGTTTTTCGATATTCGTGCTTCGAATTTCAATGCCAAACGTCACAGACCTCGCTTGCTTAAGAACTACAGACCGCGGCGATAGGTCCTGCGGCCTCGCCCGCCTCCAGGTGGCGGCGGCGGACTGCCGGCTGACGGCGAGCCGGCGGGACCGGTCGGAAACGCTGTGGCGTCAAAGCCTTCGATTTCGTCACGGCGGAGTTGCAGGTTGATGTGCCGTTCAATACGAGTGAGTTCGTTTCCTTCCTCGGGAGCGATGAACGAGTACGCCACGCCTTCGCGGCCCATCCGTCCCGTACGGCCGACGCGGTGCACGTAGTCGTCGCAAAACTGGGGCACGTCGTAATTGATAATGTGGGAAACGTTCGAAACGTCAATGCCCCGGCCCACGACATCGGTTGCGACAAGCAGACGCAATTTGCCTTCCCGGAACTTCTTCATGACGCGATCCCGCGCGGATTGCTGCATGTCGCCGTGAATGCAATCGACATGCTTTGTTCTCTTGGCCAGGCGATGGTAGAGCAAGTCCGTGCGCTTCTTGGTGCGGCAGAAAATGATTGCCTGGCGCGGTTTCTCCCGCTTCAGCAGGTGGATGATCAATTCAAACTTGCGCGCATGGTCGACGATGAAGTACGACTGGTCAATGGTTTCGACCGTGATGTCCTTCGGAGAGATGTTCAGCTTCTTCGGTTTGTTCATGTACCGTTCGGCCAACCGTTCGATCGGCGGCGGAACGGTGGCGCTTAACAATAATGTCTGGCGATCCTTGGGGCAGCGCCGCAAGATCCGTTCAATGTCCGGACGAAATCCAATATCCAACATACGGTCCGCTTCATCGAGCACCACGCACCACAGATCTTTCAGATCGAGCGTCCTCCGATTCATGTGGTCGATCACTCGGCCCGGCGTGCCGATTATCACCTGAGCGCCCTGGCGGAGCTTATCAATCTGCCCGCGGATCGGCTTCCCCCCATACAAGGCCACCGACGTGACCTTCTGTCCGTAAGCTAACTTGGCGACTTCGTCGCGAACTTGCACCGCCAACTCGCGCGTGGGGGTGAGGATGAGCGCCTGGGGGCCCGGTTTTTCGGATCGGGATGCCAACTGCTCCAGGATGGGAATCGCGAATGCGGCTGTTTTGCCCGTACCCGTTTGGGCCTGGCCCACAACATCCACACCGGCCAGGGCCAGCGGGATCAGGCCGGCTTGGATCGGAGACGGCTCCTGATAGCCCGCCATTTCCAACGACTTCATCATGGCGGCGGACAAGTTAAGCTGGGCAAACGTTGTTGCTTCTTCTGGTGTCTTTTTTCCCAAGAGAGTGCAGTCGCTTGAAATATGGGAGGTTTGGTGGATGGCGAGGTTTACGTCGACCGTGGACTTTTCACCCTAACCGGAAGCCTGGGCGAAGGACAGCCCAAAACCAACAAAATATGGTGCTCGTGCGAGTCCTGTGTGCGTCTGGCGACTCGGACCCGGTAAATCCTCACGTGAAGTGTCGAAAAAACCGCTACATTTCGGCCAAACGCGCTCCTCATGCCACGAAAGTCCGCGGCGGCGCACAATTTAGGCCGGAAGCAGAACCATGCCAAGGGGCTGGCAGCTTTCCGGCCTTTCTCGTTGTAGTCAAAGGTAGTGCGACTACCCAGCAACAAACGAATCCCGAATCGGGCTCAAGCAAGTCGCCTAGAAGCGGTGCGCATGGGCTACTTCTTCTTCTTGGCAGCCTTCTTCTTTGTCGCCTTCTTCTTGGTAGCCTTCTTCTTTGTTGCCTTCTTCTTGGCAGCCTTCTTCTTTGTCGCCTTCTTCTTGGCGACCTTCTTCTTTGTCGCCTTCTTCTTTGTCGCCTTCTTCTTGGCTGCTTTCTTCTTCGCCATGTTCATGGCTCCTTGTCTAAGCGCCCGGTATTCCTGCGAAGACTCCCTGCGGACGCTCGGGCAAGGAACTTCGCTTGCTGCGAGCGAAACACTCGCAACGATAACCGCGTGCAGACAGGCGAAACATCATTGTTTCGACCGCACGCATCCGTCCGTCAGAAGAGCAGCAGAGTACAACGGTGGCGGAAGTTTTGTCGTCAGACACTTGCTGCACCGTTGTCGGCCACTAACTGTTCTTCCATTGGTTTGCAATTGAAGCAACTTTGCGTGAGGTTCGTCAAGTGGAAATATTGAACTTGAAACAATTTGAGTGATTTTTTTGTGTCGCGATACTTCCCGTTCTTGTCTTTGTTGAACACAATGCGCGTTGTTACGGACAGCAAAATGAATCGATCGATCCAAGAAGTTTTACAAGCCATCAGTGACGTTGCTGCCGGTGTTTCGCCCGCGCAATTCGCGCACGTCAAGTCGAGCTTGGCAGCCGCGCCGCGGCAACAGTTCAACGCGCTCATCGATGCCTTGTTGGTTGAGAATCCACCAGCAACCGCGCCCGTTGACGACTTTCTATCGACGTTGTTTACGAGTTGTTGTCAAGCTCCTCCCGCGACCATATTGGATTCGGAAGCGGCGTGCGACACGTTGCGTATTTCCAAGATGTATAAGCACTTACGCAGCTTCCCGAAATCGACGGCGTCGTTGCTGCAGTACCTGGCCGCAGCGAAAACGGACGACGCGCTGCGCGTTCTCGCCGATCTCATCGTGGACGATCCGCCGCGCGATCCAACGCATGCCGCCGTGGCGTTGTCTCCGTTGTTCCTGTCACTCGATTACAATCCGCAAGCGCTCTTTCCGCGCTTGCTGGATGGACTGCAGAACGCGTCCACGGCCGGTTGTGTTCTGGATCTGACGAACTACCTGACGCGCGAAGAAATGGTTCCTCAACACCCTGCCGCAGCGCAGCGGGATCAACTGGAAAAATTTTTGAGCGGAATTGTCGGACAGCTGGCCGAATTGGAAAAATTTCCGCAAAACACCTCCGCGACAGCGGAACAATTGAAGGCGCAGGTAGACCATTCCATTTCCCTGGCTGTGTCCATTTGCGACGCGCTGGCGTTGATTGGCGATGTGTCGGCAGTAGGCAAACTGTATCAGGCGGTGGAGCTTCGGCATCGCCGTTTGCGCACCGAAGCCGCCGCCGCGTTAGCGCGGCTTGGCGAAGAAGAGGGCGCCGCCATCCTGGCGGCTCTGGCCGCCGAACCGGTCGCGCGGCTGCGGGTTCTGTCGTATGCGGACGAAATGGGTATCGCTGAACGGATTGCCGCCGAGTACCAGACGCCACAGGCCCGCGCGGAAGCGCAATTGGCGCTCTGGCTGGCGCAGCCGGCAAACGTCGGGATTCCTCCCACCACGATGGAGCTGGTGGAGTGCGACCAGCTTTATTGGCCGAGTTTCGACGAACCGGTCGAGTGTTATTTGTTCCGCTTTACGTACCAGTTCGAACAGGGTGAATTCAGCAATATCGGCATTGCCGGTCCGTTAACCCATGCCTTTGGAGCCGACCTGGGCGACTTGCCTCCGGACGACATTTACGCGGCATTTGCAGGCTGGCAGGCGGAACACGAGGATATCTACGAAATCCCGGCGCAGCAGTTCACGGAAGGGCTGCGGGTTGAAGTGAGCCGTTTTGAGCGCCGTTTGCATGACGCGGGTTTCGGTCACGTGCAGCCGGTTTTGCTGGGAAGTTTCTTTGGCGACCTGTATTTGATCGCCGCGGCCACGCAGGACGGGCAACCCGGAATCGGCCTGGCTGACAGCGACGACGCGTTCTGGTGGCCCAGCCGTCCCGGCCAGCGTTCGCTCGGCGCTTTCGAAATCTCGTGCATCTACAAGGGCAGGAAACTCCTCCGTTCCTTCAACCCTTGACTCGTCCGACAGCGCCCGGTGCCGTCGTCACGCCCAGCACGAAGCGCAAGTGAATCACCTGCGTCTGAACACACTTGCTTGCGCTGCGTGCTTGTATTCACGCGGATTTACGCAAAGTTGGCGTTGACCGGCTAGCCCGGATTCTTCATGGTTGTAGGGTGGTGTCGAGCAAACGAGCGAAAACTGGCGGTTCTGCATTCGCGAACAACTCTCGTGAGCAGACAGCGTGTGAAAACAAGCGTGATTCGTTTGCGCTGGCCCACCAATCACTTACGCGAATTTGACCTGTCTAAGTGAATATTCCCGCTAGTGCCGAGTCGCTCACAGCAATGGTCGCTGCAGGACAGCGTTTCCAA
This sequence comes from uncultured Planctomycetaceae bacterium, assembly GCA_937967665.1. Lineage (GTDB taxonomy): Bacteria > Planctomycetota > Planctomycetia > Pirellulales > Pirellulaceae > CALBSZ01. The sequence goes on along the minus strand of CALBSZ010000673.1, from coordinate 13,356 downwards.
CGTCCGCTATTCCAGCAGCTCCCGCAGGCGTGCGATGCCGACTTGAAGGACTTCGGCGGGATCTTGCGCCCAGAGTTCTTGATTGAACAGTTCCAGCGAGACCGTGCCGGAGTAACCGATTTCCTTGAGGATCTGGATTTCGCCGGCGAGGTCCATTTGTCCTTCACCCGGCATGACACGGTCGGGGTCCATTTGCGTCCCCGCTGGCTTGTCGCGACGCGCGTCATCGATGTGATAGTGACTGATCCGATGCGCGGGGATCGCCCGCAGGTCTGCCAGCGTGGAACCGCTGTTCCAGTTGTGAAAAGCGTCCAGAATCAACGTGGCGTCCGGATCGTCGGCTTGCTGTACGATTTGCCACGCCTGGCTGAGTCGACTTGCCGAGCGAAAGAAGCTGATGTATTCAAAAGTCGGTTTGCAGCCGGCCTGGCGACCCAGTTCCAGCAAGTCCTTGTAGCGGGCGGCGATTTGTGCCAGGTCGCACGGTTCACGTGGCGGCGTGGCAACGAGGTAAGGAGCACCGATGCGAGCGGCTAGTTCCAAACGCCGTTTGACTTCGTCCAGGGCAATTGGGTATTCGAGTCCGACGGCGTCGGCCCACTGTCGCGCGGCGATCGTGCACGGTACGATGAGTCCGTAGTCGGCCAATGCTTTCTCGACATCGCGGACCTCTCCGCCCTGGCCGACGAATTCGTAGATGTCGTTGATCCAGAGTTCCACGCCGGCGAATCCCGCTTCGGCGGCGAGTCGGATCTTGTCGAGCAGTTTCTGGGGCTTGATGGTGCTGGTGTTCAGGCAGTATGTAAAACTCATGGTTGCGATTCCTTTGCGGCTGATGTGTTTTTGTGAATTTTCCTGCCGTTCGGCCGTTGCTTCCTGTTAAAGCAGGATGCCGGCGATGCACGCGGTCATGCAGCAGGCCAAAGTTCCGCCCAGCATGGCGCGCAAGCCGAGTCGTGCGAGGTCCGAACGCCGTTCGGGCGCGATCCCGCCAATGCCGCCGATCTGAATTCCGATGGCGCCGAAATTGGAAAAACCGCTCAACGCATAGGTCAGGATCACGCGACTGCGTTCGGTTAACTGTACCGGCGAATCGGCGGCATTCCAGTCGCCCATCTGTTTGTAGGCGACAAACTCGTTCACGACCATCTTCGTGCCCAGCAGTTGTCCGGCGGCGCGACAATCCGCCGCTTCGATTCCCATGAGCCAGGCGAGCGGCGCGAACAGGTAGCCCAGGATCGCGCACAGGCACCAACCAGGATCAAACGGCGCGTCGTAACTTCCGAGCCGGATTCCAGCCCATACCCAGACGGTTCCCGCCCAGCCGATTAAAGCATCGGCCAGGGCGATCAGCGCCAGGAAGGCAATCAGCATCGCGCCGACATTGAGTGCCAGTTTCATGCCGTCTCCCGCTCCCACGGCCGCGGCATCGACCAGGTTGACCGCGCGTTGCTCCACTTGAATCTTCACGCTGCCCAGTGTTTGCGACTCTTCCGTTTCCGGCTGCATGACCTTTGCGATCAACAGCGCCGCGGGCGCCGAGATGACCGAGGCTGTCAGCAAATGCCCGACGTCAATTCCCATGGAGCCGAACACGGCCAGCAAGCTTCCGGTAATGGTGGCAAAACCTCCCACCATGGTCGCATTCAATTCGGAGCAGGTCATTCCCGCGACGTAGGGCCTGATGACTAACGGCGCCTCGGTATGCCCGACAAACACGTTGGCGGCGGCGGCCAGGCTTTCCGCTCCCGAAACGCCCAGTGTCTTCTGCATGATCTTGGCCAGCGCGGAGATCACCAGTTGCATGACGCCGAGGTAGTAAAAAACCGACATCAGGGACGAGAAGAAGACGATCGTCGGCAGGACGCCAAAGGCAAACGTCTTGACCAGCGCGGCTTTATCGTCCACGCCCGCGTGATCGAAGAACTCGAACAGAAAAATGCCTCCGCTGCTTTCGGTGATCTGCAGCAATTGGCTGATCCGGTCGCCGATAAACTGAAAGGTCCCTCGCCCCCAGGCGGTATGCAGGATCAGCAGCGCGAAACCAAACTGTAAACACAGCCCTCCCAGGACGATGCGCGGGCTGAAGCGGCGTTTATGGGAACTCATCAGCCAGGCCAGGGCGATGATGCCAAGCAGGCCGCCAACGCTGGTCAAACGCAACATTCAGGCGTCCCTTAACGTGTTGAAGATTCGGTCACCGGCGTCGCCCAGTCCGGGAACGATGAACTTCTGGTCGTTCAAATGCTGGTCGATACCGCAGACGAAAATCTATATCGCCGGGAACTGGGACATGACCATTTCGACCCCCTCGGGCGCGGCGATGACCGACAGCAGTTTCACGGTGGGCACACCCCATTCTTTCAACACGCTAATGGCCGACGTGGCGGAACCGCCCGTGGCCAGCATTGGATCCAGTACCAAAGCCACGTCCACCGGTTCGGATTTCGGCAGCTTGCTGTAGTATTCCACCGGCCGCGCGGTCGCTTCATCACGGTACAGGCCCAGGTGCCAGACTTCGGCCGTGGGAATCAAATTCAAGATGGGATCAACCATTCCCAAGCCGGCACGCAAAATCGGCACGACTCCGATCCGTTGCTGGAGTCTGGCTCCCATGGTCGTCGTCAGCGGCGTGCGCACCTCAACGCGTGCCAGCGTCAAATCCTTGGTTGCCTCGTAAGCAATCAGGTCGGCCAACTGTCGGATCAGGGCACGAAAGGGGGCCGGTTCCGTAGATTCGTCGCGCAAACGCGTTAAATGATGGCTCACCAGTGGATGACTGACTTCAAAAACGCCTCGGCCGTTCATGCTCCACGCCTCGGGGATAGGTGACGGGAATCCTTGCACGATATCGCAGAGTCGATGGGCGAAACAAGTGGCGCAGACGCCGATTTGACAGAAAAAGCGAGGAATGGAAACGCTGCCGGTGAAGAATTCGCGAATGTCCACATTGCTGTTTTGCGTTCCCGCGGCGTGGCCTATAATCAGCGGTTCGCCTTTTGGTATTACGTTGGTAGTCGCCGTTGGCTCCGCGGTCCGTCAAGTCATGCCGGCGCCAACCGGTTGGGTGTGAGTCCCCAGCCGCTGGTCCATGGCAGGGACGGCCGCTATCTAACGACGCTATCTAACGACGTTGTGAAGCAGGGAGGTTTCGCATGTCGCATTCCAGAGCATCTCGTTTACCGGCAGCCCGCACAACCACTCGCATTCGCGCCGAGTTCCGTTCCACGGCAGCTCCGGTGGCGCCCGTCAGTTGGCAGTCGCTGCTGGAGAACATCGCCCATTCGACCAGGCCGCCAATGGTTCCCGAATCGAACGAGCGGGAAGTATTGTATGTCTTGAATGTCGCCGCCAGTTTGCAGGAAGGGGGGCCGGTGGTCGAATTCTGGCAACGGCAAGCGAAGAAGGACGGCGAGTTGGGGCCGTACGCCAAGCTGCAGCTCAACGGCGACGACGCGCGGGATTTTCCGGTTGCCAGTGATCGACAACTTCTCCAGCGGCTCATCGGCGGCAAGCCGCGCGAAACCGTGGGCGGCCCGAATGCCCAGGGGTTCCAGCGCAGCGCGCCCCAGCAGGGTTGTGTCGTGCCGCCGGCAGTCTACGATCGCATCTTTCCCGACCTGTGCCAGACGAAGCGATTCGTCTGGTTGCTGGACACCGCGCAGCCGGTGGAAGAAGGCCAGCCAGTAATCTGGGACAATGGTACCTGGCAGTTCCAGGCGTCGATCTGCGAAAAACGGAAAACCAAAGAGTGGGTCATCGACGGTCATCTTGTCCACGGGGACGACCGCCGCGATGTGTCGACCGCCGTGCTGTTGCTGTCGCACGGATTGGTTTTGTTCCCCGATCGCATGGCGCGGCTGGATGCCGCCGAAAACTTCGCCTGGATCGCCGCATTGCGAAAGAACGGTGCGATACGTATTCCGATGAGTGCCAAAGAGGAATTCTTGCGGCTGTTGTGGCGTGCGCCGTCACTACCACGCATGCAATTGCCCGCGCAGCTGGATTGGAAACAGGAAGCTGTCCCGCCGACCGGCCGGATCTCGATCTTCTCACCGAAGAAAGCCTTCCGCGATAATCAACTTTACGCTGAGTTGTCGTTTCAATACGGTGACGTGCCGGCGCCGATTTCCTATTGTGCCGGGCTGGTCGATACCGCGAACGAGCGCATCCTGCTCCGTGATGTGAAAGCCGAAGCGGCCTTGCGTGAGCAGGCGGTGGCATGCGGACTCAATCGAAACCGCGGCTATTACTATGAACAAGGGGACTTCAACCTGACCAACCGTCGGTTGACCGAAGTCACTCAGGAACTGGTGTCGAAGGGCTGGGTGGTGGAAGCGGAAGGTGTCCGCATGCGCCGTCCCGGTTCCTTTCAGATGCGCGTGTCGGCCAACCTGGATTGGTTTGAACTGGACGCCACGATTGATTTCGAAGGCGTTTCCGCCGACTTGCCGCGTCTGTTGTTGGCGGCCAGGCGTGGTGAACGTTTCGTGACGCTAGGCGACGGTTCGCAAGGAATGCTTCCGGAAGAATGGCTGGCGCGGTACGGCCAGCTCGTCGGATTGGGCAAGATCGACGGCGAAAAACTGAAGTTCCATCAATCACAAACCCTGCTGCTGGATACCCTGCTGGCCGCTCAGGCGGATTCGAAAACCGATGGCCAGTTCGAACGACTGAAGGCGAAACTGGGCTCGCAAGCAAAAGCCTGCCCGCCTCCCAAGAGCTTTCAGGGGGAGCTGCGCCAGTACCAGCGCGAAGGACTTGGCTGGCTGCAGTTTTTGAGGGATGCGGGTTTTGGTGGCTGCCTGGCCGATGACATGGGCCTGGGGAAGACGATTCAGGTCCTGGCTCTCCTGGAATCGCGGCGTACGCGCCGGCTGGCCAGGAACGAGACTCGCAAACCCTCGATCGTGGTGGTTCCCAAGAGCCTGGTTTTCAACTGGGTCGACGAATCGTCCCGCTTCACACCGAAATTGAAGGTACTGAACTATACGGGAAGCAGCCGTCAGAATTTGCAGAATCAATTCGCCGATTACGATGTCATCGTAACGACGTACGGTACCCTGCGCCGCGACATCCTGTCACTGAAGGATTGCCGGTTCGACTACGCCATTCTGGATGAAGCGCAGGCCATCAAGAACGCCGGTTCGCAAGTTGCCAAGTCGTGCCGCGTTGTCCGCGCGGATCATCGACTGGCGATGACAGGAACCCCCATCGAAAACCACCTCGGCGAACTCTGGTCCCTGTTCGAATTTCTGAATCCCGGAATGCTCGGCAAGTGCTCGGCGTTTTCAGCGTTTACGTCATCCGGTGCCGAGGACAGCGGCGCGTTGCGGCGTCTGGCCGCGGCGCTGCGGCCCTTCATTCTCCGCCGGACAAAACAACAGGTGCTCGACGAGCTGCCCGACAAGACGGAACAGACTTTGTACTGCGAAATGTCGGCTGAGCAAAAGCGAATGTACGAGGAGCTGCGCACTTACTATCGCCAGCAGATCTCGCAACAGGTGAACGAGCATGGAATTCAAAAGGCCAAGTTTCAGGCACTGGAAGCGCTCTTGCGATTGCGGCAAACCGCTTGCCATCCGGCTTTGGTCGACGGCTCCAAGACGGATGTCGAAAGCGCCAAACTGGAAGTGTTGCTGGAGCAGGTGGCCGAAGTGGTTTCCGAGGGTCACAAGGTGCTGGTCTTTTCACAGTTTACCAGCCTGTTGGCACTCGTTCGCGACCGCCTGGAGGACGCTGGGATTGCCTACGAATACCTGGACGGGAAGTCGCGAAAACGCAAGGAAAAAGTACAGCGGTTTCAAGAGGATGAAACGTGCTCGGCCTTCTTGATCAGCCTGAAAGCGGGTGGTCACGGCCTCAATCTCACCGCCGCTGATTACGTGTTCATACTGGATCCGTGGTGGAACCCCGCGGTTGAAGCGCAGGCGGTGGATCGAGCGCATCGTATTGGACAGCAGCGGCATGTCTTCGCCTATCGCTTGATCTGCCGGGACACGGTCGAAGAAAAGATTCTGGAACTGCAGAAGCAGAAGCGAGAACTGGCGGCCGCCGTCGTGTCTCAAAACAACAGTGTGCTGCGCAAGCTGACGTCCGAGGACTTGGACCTGCTGTTGAGTTGACCGCTTGTGAAAGCATTCGAAGAGAGATTCCTTTCGCAATCGGAAGAATCGCCGTGACGGCAAGTTGGCGCAACCGAGTAGCAACGTTATGGATCGGTTGCCGGCGAACAGGCATCCACTAAAGCAGCCGATGAATCGACATCCCTCACTACGCCGATTGGTTGACATGGCGGCAAGCCTGCGCGAATCGCTGGTTGGCTTGCCCGCAAGTGTGGACGCGGATTCATTGGCTCAGGCGGTGGTCGTCGGTGCGGCCACCCTGCGGATGCATCGCGGGCTGTTCACCGACCGTCGCCCGCGAGACTGGCTGCTGGACCAGCCCGACCTGGTCTACCGGAATGTACTGCAGCGCTGCGTTGCCATGGCCGACCTGGCCGCGTGCAATTCTTCCGCTGCACGGGCCCTGGATGAAGTGATCACGCCCCTGCAGGCGACGGACACAACTGGCGATTTAACGCTGTATTTGTACGAGCACTTCTTGTCGGCCTACAACGCGAACCAGCGAATGCGCCGCGGGGTGTACTACACACCCACGGAAGTCGCTCGCCATATCGTTGCGGAAGCCGATCGGCTGCTGTGCGATGAACTGGATTTGCCCGCAGGACTCGCCGATTGCCGTTCCTTTCGCGATGTGATCGGGGAAGGTCGGCGCCGCGACCGTTTCGTCACGATCCTCGACCCCGCCGCCGGGACGGGCGCGTTCCTGTTGGCCGCCATCGATCACATGCACGCGACTTATCGCGGCGACGATTGGAATGGATTTGTAGTCCAGGAAATGTTGCCGCGGCTATCTGGCTGCGAACTGCTGTTGCCGGCAATCATCGTCGCCCTGATTCGCATTACGGTGAAGCTGGCCGAAACGGGTTTTTCTTTTCAAACGCCCGGTGCGATCCGACTGACTTGGGGGAACGCTTTCGATCCGGCCATTGTCGCGGCGACGGGCGTTCCCACCGTGATCCTCGGGAACCCGCCCTTCTCCGGCATTTCCGATCACGTTCCGTGGATCGATGCGTTGCTCAAGGGAACCGCCCCGGGGGGGCAAGCAACGGCCAGCTACTATCATGTCCACGGGCAGCCGTTGGGTGAAAAGAAGGTCTGGCTGCAGGACGACTATGTCAAGTTCCTACGTTACGCGCAGTGGCGGATCGAACAGGCCGGCGCGGGGGTGCTCGGCTTCGTGACCAATCACGGCTATCTTGACAATGCCACGTTTCGCGGCCTGCGCAGCGCGCTGATGAACGATTTTTCGAGCATCAAGCTGTTGGATCTTCACGGCAATCGCAAGAAGCACGAAGTGTCCCCCACGGCCAGTGCGGACGAGAATGTCTTTGCGATTGAGCAGGGAGTCGCTATCGGCATGTTCTGCCGCGACCGGCAACGGCGCGGCTGCCGGGTCGAGTTGGGTGAACTGTGGGGAGCCAAGTCGGACAAGCTAAGAGCGCTGCGTGAGCGAGCCTGTTCGACGCGGCGCGTTGAACCGCGCGCACCCGAATTCCTGTTCACCGGCGCGGCGTCCCGCGTGCCTCGAGAATACGCCCGCGCATTCAAGCTCACCGAGATCATGCCGGTCTACACGTCGGCGGTAGTGACCGCGCGGGATCATTTCGTCGTTGCCTTCGAACGGGAAGAACTGCTGGAACGCATCCAAGAACTCCGCGACGCGTCGATTTCCGACCAGAACATTCGCTCCCGGTATTTTCGTAACGGCCGCTCGCGGAAGTATCCGCCGGGCGATACGCGCGGCTGGAAGCTATCCGAGGCGCGGCAGCAGCTCATGGCGGATCCGTTGTGGTCGAAGCGGATTATGTCCTGTCTGTATCGGCCCTTCGACTGGCGACCCATTTATTGGACAGAGCGGATGATCGACTGGCCGCGGACCGAGGTCATGCGCGAATTGACCGGCGGGCAGAATCTGGCCTTGATCGCGCGGCGGCAGATGCTGCCGACGCAACCCTGTAACTTCTTCTGGGTGACGAATACGATTCCGATCGACGGCATTTTGCGATCGGACAATCGCGGGAATGAATCGGTGTTTCCCCTGTTCGTCGGGGGCGCGAAGGGAAAGCCTGAACCGAACTTTTCCGCGGCCTTCCTGGACACAGTCCATCAGGTCGCAGGGCAGGATTTCACCAGTGAGCAACTGGCTGGGTACATCTACGGCCTGTTTCATGCGACCGCGTACCGGGAACGTTACGCGGACGCCCTGAGGCGGGATTTTCCCCGTGTGCTCGTCCCGCCCGAACGCGACGTCTTGTGCCAACTGGCCGAGTACGGCCAGCAACTCATTCAGGCCCATCTCTTGCAACGGCGTCCGGCGGCAGCCAGTGCGGCAGAGGACGCCTGGCCGTGTGTCGAACGCGGCTACCCGAAACACCGGCAAGGTCGGGTTTACGTTAATGCGGACTCTTACTTCGACGACGTCGAACCTGCCATTTGGAAATTTCGCGCGGGAGCACACCAGGTCTGTTACAAGTGGTTGAAAGACCGCCGCGGCCGCGTGCTGTCGCCGTCCGAACAGCAGCAGTACCGGACGCTGGTCCGCGCGATCCGAACAACACTGCAAATCACTGCCCGCATCGATCAGCTCATCCCCGCCCCCTGGTTCACCCGCACCCACCAAACCGCCGCTTGATTTGACGGGCATGTCCGGAGGAAAACGGATGTCCGAGGTCCGGCGTGGCAGGTTGTTCCAGGAATGGCACCAAGCCTGTCTGTGCCAATCCGTCTTGCGGTTAGATTTGACATCCGGCAGGAGTGACCTATGTTTGCATTGGTCTGGGGGTCTTTTTTCTTCTTCGGTTCAGGAGTTACCGTATGCAATCGCGGCAACGACAAGGCCTCTGGGTATTGATGATCCTTCTCGTGCTGATGCCGATTCCGGCAACGGCGACGAGCATCTGGCTGCCGAATCCCGGGTTCGAGGAAGGGTTCATTGACCCCTGGGGTACCGGGCAATACGCAGCAGGTAAGACGACGTGGTGGAATAGCGGTGGTTGTCGCTCATCCGCAACCATCGATGACCGGGAGCGCCACCGTGGCAAGAAGTCGCTGCATATAGTTAATCAATCGCCTCGTGCTCCCCATGTTTTCGGAACGACGCAGCAGCCCTTTCCGCTGTTGCCGGGCGTGACCTATCGCATCTCGCTGTGGGCCCGCGCGAAGAATCTCGCGTCGACCGGCGGCGTCAGCATTGTCGTCGATAGCGACTGGCAAGTGCGCCCTATCCAACTGCCCGGCGGCAGTTACGGATGGACACGGTTTGAGGGAACCTTCTCACTGCCGGACGGCAATGCGCAGATCCGGATACTCAGCGAAGATGTTGGCGAAGTCTGGATTGACGACCTGAATGTTTCCGACGCCAGCGAAGAGGATTTCTCCGACGAGGCGTTCACAGAATTCTCCGATGACGAGCCAGGAAACATCACACAAGCCGTCGCCCAGTTTCGCGCCTTGGCCTTGAAAGACTACCGATCCGCTGTCCGCAAGTATGCCACCGACGCGGTCGTCGACAAGTTCTCGGAACTCGACAACTATATCTGGCCGGAAACCGACCCACGAATCGGCTGGTCGTTCTTTATGAATGTGTCGGTCGTTAGCGCATCCGGAAAGGACCGCTCGAAACCCACCGTCGCGTTCTATCATCCCTGGTCTGACGTCTACCTGCTGACGCAATGGGAAGTGGAATCTTGGGACACGCGGTTGGCCGCTGTCGAGATTGTGATGGGTGACGTGTTGCGTTCTCGGGGAAAGTTTCCCAGAAAACCGATTCCTCTCTGGCGGCAACCGGAGGAGATGTTTCCTCCGCTCGCGCTGACTACCAGCGTCGTCGAATCGATCCTCGATTTCGAAGCGTTGTCGGACGGCAGCCAGTCTGACGAGTGGTGGCGTGCCGCCATTCCGTGTCTCGACGAAGCCGAGTTGCGTGAGTTCAATTACCTGGGCGTAGCGGAACTACTGCTGGATAGCCTCGGTCGCATCGATCAAATGCGTGTTCCTTCCGATCACGATTTGCCTCAACTGGTATCGCTGCGTTCCGAAACCAAACGCGCTGTCAGTTGGGCTGCCGCTGGACGAACGGATGAACTTCTGAAAACAGCCGAACAGACGCTGCCCGAAACGCGACAGGTGCTGCGCGACACGCCGCCCGGCGCTTTCCACGATCTGACCATCGCGAGCGTTGTCGTTGGCGACCGACAAAGCGTCGTGTTCCTGACACCCGTTAACCACTCCGGTTACTGCCTAAGCCTGATGATGAACGGGGACGGTAGAAGTCAACGTATAACTCGGATCGATGTCATTGTCTTCGAGGCGGCTTACCGGAAGCTGGCCGCGAGGTCCCAGTAGTCAACAAAGGCGGCGACGAGATGCCAATGATGATGAACGCACTGAAGGTTCTGGCGATGACGGCAGTCGTCCTGGCGGCCTTATCTACTTCAACTTTAGCGCAACTCCCTTCGTCGCGAGGAGAGCGTCAAGCAGAATCAACGCTCCAGCTTGTGCCGGGGGACGTCATCCCCTGGATGTCTCGACCGCAGGAAAGCGATAGCGGCAGTTCCGTTTTTCTTGGTCGTCCTTCGACCGAATCGACTCCGGCCTCCCGTTATACTGCCGGAGTGGCCGAACGGCGCGTTCCTCTGCTTGGGAATGACGACGACGGTTTTCCTGCCGGGGCTGGTAATGGTGGCGGCTCTGCGACGGCAGGACCTGCCTGGGCGGACCGTGTGTTTACGTCGGTCGAATCGGGAATGACCGGCATGCAACGCGGAACGCAACGCATGCGACAGGGGGTTCGGGGAATAAAGGGGCGACAAAATACCGCGCTGCGGCACTTGGGACGTCGCTACTCGGAAGCTGGCGAGCGGCTGGCTCGCAACGGGAAGTGGCTCGGTTGGATCGATAAGGGTAGCCTCATCTTCAGTGCACTCGGCGCACTAACAGCGGACGAACCGGATCTGATCGGCGCGGGTCAGGATAGTGCGAACTCCATTTTCGCGGGAATGTCTTCGGCAGGAGGCGCGCGTGCCGGTGGGTTGTTGGGGCTTCAATACGGAGCCAGTGCCGGACCCTGGGGAGCGTTAGGTGGTGCGATCGTCGGCACGTTCGCCGGCACCTACTTCGGGGCCGAACTATATGAGTTGACGGGACAACAGTTGGTCAACGCGGGCGCCGAGGAATTGTCGCGTCAGCGGGGACTCGCCAAACCGCTGGCGGTCATGCGCCGCTGCGATAAACTGATCCAACAGGCGGAAGGATTCCTGGCAGATGGTGAACTCGAGTACGCCGGCAACGATGCGCGCCAGGCCCTCAATTCACTGTACGGCGTGCAGCAAGTATTGAACACGTCGGGCTACGGGAGCGAGATTCGGCAGCTGAAAGCGCGCGCCTTGGCCGTCTTGGCAAAGACGCCACGCGAAAAGACGCCCGAAGAACAGCTGCGCGAACAGCAGGAGTTGCAGGCAGTTCAAACGGCCCGCGCTGCAATCCGACAGGCGGATGTCCTGATGAGACGACGCGAGTACCTCTCGGCCCAGCAGGCACTCGCCGAAGGCCTCGGTCAGATTCCTCTCCTGCAACGCGCTGGCCAAACGGAACTCATCGGCCAACTTCGTTCCTTCGAACAGTTGCTCATCGAAAAGGGACGCGAATACGGCCCGCGACGGCGAACTCAACTTGCCGGCACGGCGCCCTGGTCGAGCGATGACGGCAGGACAAGTGGACAAATACGGTTGAGCATCAACATCGAGACGGGAAAATTCGCTGCCGATTTCGTGGGCATCACAGGAAGTGTTGCTCAAGTGCACGTGGTGCACCGGGGAACCTTTGGCGGAAGTTTCAGCGGCGACGAAAGCCAGGGAAGACTCAGTGGAGGTGGCTCGGTTGGCACAACGTTAACCGGCAGCAAAGGATCGCAACCGCTCGGTTCCAGCGCCTACCGCGTGAGCGGATACTTGCGCGGTGGGGTCGTGAACGGAACCGTTGTTGGCCCATCCGTCTCCTGCTCCTTCCGCGTTCCTGTCGAGTAGCGATTCGATCAATCCAACTTGCCGTTGCATTCACCGCTGTAAAGGCGCATTTCCATCTGCCTCTTCCTCCATGCCAACTTTGGAAGCGGCCGCAAATCCGGCTCGACGAATTCGCGTTTGGCCTTCCAGGTCATGATTCGTTCGCGGGAATAGTATTCCCGCAGCAGCGACTTTGTAGGCAGCTCCGGATGGGCTTCACAGAACTCGCGGGAAGATTCGTGCGGGCCGGTATGCTGAATCGCTGCGAAGACGAGTCGCATGCATGTCCGCGTGATCGACTCATGAATAGCCGCGGTCAATGGCCTCAGGAGTGTTTGTTGCCTTGTTGTAGGCCTTGATCCCGGCGCTTACCGGCTCGATGGCGATCGGCTGCGTCGCCGTCGTACTTTCGTATGCCTGTTCATGGGCCGCGACCTTGAACGCCTGATTGTCGACCAACCCGCGCAGTTCCACATCTCCGCTATTGACTCTCAAAAAAGTTTCCGCTTCAGCTGCATTGATGACAAAGGAAGTGCCTAAAACGACAGCCTCCGCGGCTGGCGTTTGGACTCGCAGCGGAAGACCTCCAAGCTGAGGCGATACGGCAGCCAACAGTGTTCCGTATTGCAGCAACAACTCCTTGCCGTCTTGCTCGCTCAACCGCACTGCCGCGCTCCCTGCCAGCTCGATTCTAGTGCCATCCGCAAAGGCAAACGTGGCTCGCGTGCCGTCGCCTTGAATGTGAACCGTTCGTTCGCCAACCAGGGTGTCCATCGCCAGAGTGCGAAAACGAGAAGCGCCGACCTCCCGAAGTGAAACCCAGCCGCTCGCCTGCACGAGCGTCGTCAGCAACGGCCGGTTGTTTCACGGCAACGAGTACCGAACAGTTACCGCCGCGATCGCGGCCACAACGGCAAAGGTCCGCGCGAAGTCGAAACAACGTTGAGGCGAGACACGAAGAAACATGCGCTGTCGATACGCACAGCGTGACCGAAACCGTTGGTGCGGCTGCAGTATCGGAGGTGATCTACCGGGTCAGCCGATCGATCGCGTCGTCCAAACCGCCGTGCAGGATGAAGGCGAGTTCTTCCATGGTTTCCGGATCGATCCGGGAAACGAGCGAATTGCCCGCATCCTTGCTTGTTGAGCCGTCTGCAAGGAGTGCCGATAGTGCAGCATCACGGGAATCGATGGGAGCCAGCGCGGGGGATTCAATTGTTTCGGAAGCT
>CALBSZ010000672.1 GCA_937967665.1 uncultured Planctomycetaceae bacterium | reverse complement strand
TTTCTAAAACAGAACCTAGACGTATTCCACTTCCGCGGTCTTGTAGACGGTCTTAACCGTGCGGAATCCAAGCCGCCGATAGAGTCGCAAAGCGCCGGAATTCTGAGCGGTAACTTCCAGGTAAGCCCGCCGTAATCCCGCCTCGAGGAATCCGTTGAGCGCTTGGTGGATTAACAGCGTGCCCAGCCCGTTGCCACGATGCGATTCGGTAACGCCGACGTTCTGAATCCCGCCGAGCCCCAACTTGTCTCGAACGCCCTGGATGGTGCCACAGTATTCGGCCGGCTGTCCGGGAGGCTGGAATTGCAGCAGCCACGTTGCTCCGTGCACAAATCCCTCCCGCTTCGAAATCTCTTCCATTAAGCGACGGCAGCCGTCGCGGTCTCCGAGGCAAGAGAAAACATTGGCGTCGATTTCGAACCGAAAGCACTCGTACTTGGTAGCGGCGTGCAGCGAGATCAGCGAATCATCCCAACCCAGCAGGTGATAATTGCTCGACACACGCGGCGGCTCGAACAAGGGCCGGCGTAAGTCAAATTCCATGCGGTACCGTTTGAAGTACGTGACGCCCATTCGCATTACCGTCTGGTTTTGAAAAGCAGAGCTTCATCCTATTGCCTGCCCGTGTATTGGTCAACATTTTGAGTGTACGTCGTGGCATCCTGCCCGAATCCTCCCGGCAGGCGAACCTTCGGAAACAGGCGATGGACCCGCGTCACCGGCTGCCTATCCGTTACAACCCGACTGCCAGGGACCGAGCGACGTGCAATATAGCGCGCCTTGCGTTTTTGATTCATCAAAAACGTCCGTGGGCGACGAAGGAAATCGACATCACCAATCTCAATGGAGGCTTTGATCAAAATGCAATTCCGCACCGTACTCACAACGATCGCACTCGCCCCCTTCCTGGCCCTTCAATCCGCCTCCGCGCAATGGGACGAGGACCGTTTCGCCTGTGCCGCCAGCCGCTGTGGTGCACGCGGGACTCTAATGCAGTGGAGCTACGGTACCAGCTTCGGAGGCGGTCCCGACCTGAACTCTCCGCTGGTCACGGACCGGCCGGATTTCACCGAAGCCTCGTCGACAGTCGGGCGCGGCGTGCGGCAGTTGGAGTTCGGTTACACTTACCAGTACGATAACGATGGAACTTCCACGGTGCGCTCTCATTCCGTAGGCGAACCGCTCTTGCGTTGGGGCATCGGGGCTGATTGGCTGGAACTGCGAATTGGTTGGAATTACGGTGAAGAAACGACCCGCAGTGGCGGAATGCGCTCTCTGCAGACGGGCGCCGAAGACCTCTACCTGGGCTTCAAGATCGCGCTGACACCGCAAGAGTGTCTCTTGCCCGAAATGGCGATTATCCCGCAGATGACGGTTCCTACCGGCAGTGCGCCATTCCAGGCCGACAACGTTCTTCCCGGAGTGAACTGGATTTACGCCTGGGAAGTAAACGACTGCATTTCGACCGCCGGCAGTAGCCAATTCAACCGCGCGGAGGACGCCGTCACGGGAAACAGTTATGTGGAATTCGCCCAGTCCTGGACGATTGGCTACAGCCTGACCGAGTCTCTCGGCGCCTACACGGAGTGGTACGCGTTGATCCCGACGAGCGCCGATACCGCCTTGCCCGAGCACTATTTCAATGGGGGTTTCACCTACCTGGTGCACGACAATCTGCAGCTCGATATTCGCGCCGGCGTGGGCCTCAATGAATCGGCCGCCGACTACTTTGTTGGTAGCGGAGCGTCCTACCGCTTCTGAATGCAACGGAAACCTGCCCCGGCCCGCTCGGATGGCGTCTTGACGAACTCTTTAGCCCGCCTATACTTAGACTAGTTTTTGACTAATCAAAAAATTGGCGGGAAGCGTCCCGCGCTGTGTGGCAGGAGGGAAGGGTATGTATCGAACGCTTGTTTTCTTGTTTTTGTTTGTTTTCTTGTTACCAGCACGAGCGGACCAGGAAGAGCCGCAGAGAGTGCTTGTAAGTTCCACCACGCAGACTGCCGATTTTGCTCGCCAGGTGGTGGGAGATCGCTGGGAAGTGAAATGCATTCTGGCACCGGGCCAAGATCCTCATCTTTACGAAATCAAGCCCGGCGATGCGAAGCTGGTGGCACAGGCCGACCTCTGTGTGCAGAACGGCTGGCATCTGGAAGGCAAGGAATGGATGAAGACATTGGCGACGAACGCCGGCAAGCCTCTAGTGACTTGCGTCGACGGTTTGGAACCGCTGGAGCTACATGAGGAAGGAGTGGTCGTCTACGATCCGCACGCCTGGTTCAGTACGATCAATGCGGCGAAGTACGTGCAGAACATTGTCCACGGGGTCAGCCAGATCGATCCCGAAAACAAAGACGAGTACATCGCGCGCGGCGAGCTTTACGTGAATCAATTGCGTGCGCTGCATTCCTGGATCAAGCTGCAAGTCAACGCCGTGCCGACACATCAGCGTGTGTTGGTAACCAGCCACGACGCCTTTGGCTACTTTTGCAGTCAATACGGATTCACTGCGCGAGCGCCCGCCGGCTGGTCGACCGGCGCGGAGGCTGGTGGCGGCGTGACGCCCGAGCGGCTGGAACGTGCATTTCAGGCTGTCCGCGAGTCCGGCGTCAAAGCGGTTTTTGTGGAAACCAGCGTCAACCCGAAGTTAATCCGCGAGATGGCAGCCAATGCTGGGATTCGCGTGGGCGGCGAACTCTACTCGGATTCGATGGGTGGTCCTGGAACTGCCGGCGAATCGTACATCGGCATGATGCGCGAGAACGTACTGCTGATCGTGAACGCACTGAAGTAAATGCCGATTGAATGCTGCGCCGGCAGGTCTTCGTGGTCCGAGTTCGCTTGCTGGCGTGTCGTGCTTGTAAAATCGGTGGTGCCCTGGCCGTTCGCATCAGCGGAGCTGGTGCGAACGGTTCTAAACGAGACGGCGCCAACATACCAACTGAGCGTGGAGGAAAAATCGAATGCGCCCCATGCTTGCCGTTGTCGTTGTCGCTGCGGTCCTGGGCATGGTAAAGGCTTACACGATCTTTCAGGCGTCCCTTCCCAAGGTCGCGGCCGAGAGGCTCGTTCGCGAACAGGTTGCTGGCGACTATTCGATCGAATTAACCCTGACCTTTGATGCGATGCCCGATGAATTCTCCTTTGAACCCGTGTCACTGATGGTCAAGCAGGACGGTCATGACAAGCCTTTGCTCAAGCGGACAGACAAAGTGGAGGCCAACGCACCGGTGGTCATTGATCGTGTAGAGACTTTCCTGGAAGGAACCAACGAGTTCACTGTGGAAGCATTTCCTGGAGCTGAGGATATCGACCGTCCCCACGCCGTGCGTGTACGGGTGCTCCGCGGGAACCGCATCATTGTTGAGAAATCACTTTGGTCCCGCGGCGGCGAACCGATCAACGACGTGGTGGCGTTCGACATTGCCGAGGCCAGCGATTCTACTCCCGCCCACGCACATGAATAGCACCATAGAGCACGTCGGCAGGGGCGGACGCGTGGCCAACGCAACCGCCGGTGCGCTCGGTTGAACGCACAATTTAAACGCCCCTGAAGTACCACATGGATACGTCCCCCGCCGCAATCGAAGTCGAAAACCTGACCGTCAGCTACGGGCCGGTCCCCGCGCTGCTGGACGTGTCGTTTGCCATTCCACCGGGACAACTGGTCGGTGTCATTGGCCCCAACGGCTCGGGCAAGAGCACGTTAATCAAGGCCATCTTGGGCTTCGTCAAGCCGGACCTGGGCACCGTAAAACTGTTTGGCGAGCCGGCCGACCATGCCATTGGCCGCGTGGCCTACGTGCCGCAACGGGGTAGCGTGGATTGGGACTTCCCCGTGACGGTGCGCGACGTTGCCTTGATGGGCCGTTACGGTCACGTGTCTTGGTGGAAGGATTTGACGGCGGAAGACAAGCGGATTGCCGAGGAAGCTTTGGAGATGGTGCGGATGTCCGAGTTCCGCGACCGCCAGATCGGGCAGCTTTCCGGCGGTCAACAACAGCGTGTGTTCATGGCTCGGGCGATGACGCAAGGCGCGGACATCCTGTTGCTGGACGAACCGTTTGCTGGCGTGGATGCGGCCACGGAGCATGCAATTCTGGATGTTCTGGAGCGGACCAAGGCGTCGGGACGTACGCTGGTGGTCGTGCACCACGACCTGTCCACCGCGGACGAGTACTTCGATGCGCTGCTCTTGTTGAAGCAGCGATTGTTCGCGTTCGGCCCCCCCGCCACCGTGCTGCATCCGGAACTGCTTTGCGAAGTGTACGAAGGCGCGTTGCGCGTGTTTGCGGATCTCTCCGCCAAGGGGGATTCTCAATGAATGGCGTTTACCAGTGGCTGGTCGCCCTGCACCAGCAGAACCCGCATCTGATCAAGGCGCTGTTGGCGGGCACCATGGTCTCGACCGTCTGTGGCGTCGTGGGGTGCTTCATTGTTCTGCGGCGGACATCGTTCCTGGCCGACGCCTTGGCCCATTCCATGCTGGCCGGCGTTGTCTGCGGCTATTTGTTCATGAAACTGGTCTTCTCCGTCCCAGCATCCGCGCCGGCCATGCTCTTGGGATCGCTGCTTGCCGGTTTCATCACTGTCGGCATGGTCGGTTTTGTCTCGAAGTTCTCACGCGTCAAGGAAGATGCCGTGATCGGTGTGATGTACACGGGCATTTTTGCCTTTGGCGGCGTCCTGCTCTCCTTCTTTTCGCAGCACGTGCATGTCGACCTGGTCCATTTCCTGACCGGCGACGTGCTGGCTGTACGCGACGCGGATTTGTGGATGATGGCCGGTGTGACGGCCGGTGTCCTGGCGGTGATCATCCTGTGCTTTCGCCCGCTGCAGCTGATCAGCTTCGATACCGTGATGGCAGCTTCGATCGGGATTCCCGTCTTGGCGCTCGACTACCTGTTGACGATTTGCACTTCGCTGGTGGTCGTGTCCGGAGTGAACATCGTCGGCGTCATCCTGGTCGTGGGACTGCTGATCACTCCCGCTTCGACGGCCTACATGCTATGTGACCGCTTGAGCCGCATGCTGGTGGTCTCAGCGCTGTTTGGTTTCCTGAGTTTCGCTATCGGCTATGCCTTTTCCGAAAAACTCAACGTTGCTCCGGGGTCGGCGGTGGTTCTGGTGAGCGCTTTGCAATTCATGCTGATCTTTTTCGTGGCGCCTCGCTACGGATTCCTGGCCGACTGGATGCGTCGACGACGATCCGTGCCGCAGCAGTTGATCGAAGACGTCCTGGGGTGTGTGTTGCGGGCGCCCGGATTGGCCGTGGGGATGGAAACGATCTACCAGCACGTCGCCGGCGGAACCGATCGGATTCAACGCGCCATCCGGTCACTCGAACGGCGTGAATGGTTGCAGGTCGAGGGCCGTACGGTCAAGCTCACCGATGACGGCCGCCGCGAAGCGAAAAGAGTGCTGCGTTCGCATCGTCTATGGGAATCTTACCTGGCGCATGTCGGCACGCCGGAAGAGGAACTGCATCATCAGGCGCACCGCTTGGAACATCTTCACGACGAGGCGACCGTCGACTACCTGGACGACAAGCTAGGGCATCCCACCAAGGATCCGCACGGTGCCGCCATCCCGGAAGACTTTGTGCATCTGACGCCCGGGGCTACCGTCAAAGCCGCGCTGCTCCGTCAAGGTCACCAGGGCGTGGTTGTCTCGGTCGGGCCGTTGGCCAGCAAGACGCCTTTACGCGCCGGGATGACGGTGACCTCGTGCCCTCGCCAGGGAGATGACGACGTGTGGGTCTTCACCACGGATACCAGCGAGCAAGTACAGCTGGACCACAAAACGGCCGATGATGTTGTCGTCAGGCTGTCAGGAAACGGAGACTAAACGCCTCAAGGCGCGCAGGTTGATGACGTCCCACGATTCACCGTCTTTTTCTTCCTTCGCGGTTTCCAGGTACATCGGGACGCTGGCGAAGCGCGGATCGTTCACGAGGTGCCGGAAGGCGTCCACCCCCAGCTGTCCGTAACCGATGTGCTCGTGACGATCGACGCGCGAACCGAGTTCCCGCTTGCTGTCATTCAGATGAATCGCCTTCACGCGTTCCAGTCCCACTGCTTTATCCAGCTTGTCGATGGTCCGCTGGTAATCGGACGCGTTGGTGAGCGGATAACCGGCGGCAAACGCGTGACACGTGTCCAGGCAGACTCCCAACCTGCCGGAATGCTCGACTCCGTCAATCACCACGGCCAGCTGTTCAAACGTATGCCCCAGAGTACTGCCTTGCCCCGCCGTGTTCTCCAGCAGGATCATTGCAGCGAGGTCCGCCGTTCTGGCATGCACTTCATCGAGCGAGCGGACTACGTCTTCCAGGCCTTCCACTTCGGTCGCCGTCGTGTGCGCGCCTGGATGCAAGACAACGTACGGGATCCCCAATTGCTCCGCGCGCTGCAGTTCCACCACCAGCGCGTCAACCGACTTCTTCCGCAGCTTCTTATCGGGACTCGCCAGGTTGATCAGGTACGACGTGTGCGAAAGCGGATGCTGGATCTTCTGTTCGCGTAACGCTGCGGCAAACCGCCGTTCGTCCTCAGCCGTAATCGGCTTGGCGCGCCACTGGTTGTTGTTCTTGGTAAACAACTGCACGCAGTCGCAACCAACTTCCCGCGCGCGTTCGACGGCCTTGTAATAGCCGCCGGAAATGGACATATGGGCACCGAGTATTGGCATCTGTTCACGTATCTCTGGCGATGGCAAAAAACATGACGGCAACTTGCAGCACCAATCGAATCGTACCGATGATGCCGATGATCATCCCGGCCATGGTGAGTCCCTTTCCGGCAGCGTCCATCTTACCACGATTCATCTGATTCAGGTCCTGCTGTCCCAGAATCCAGGCGATGGGGCCGACGATGGGGCAGCAGAGCAGGCCCACGATTCCCAGCGTCAGAATTGTCCCACCCCGATGCGGCGCGCCCCGATACGGAAAAGGCGACCCCATGGGCTGGATTGTCGAGGGAGAAGCATAGGGATTCGATGTCGGCCCGGCGGCCTCTGAATACGGGTTGACGGGCCGCCCCGGAACCACCTGGGGGTCACTGACCACCTGGGGGTCACTGAACGGGTTCTCAGACCCGCTATCCTGCGGCAGCGGTTCTGGCGAATTCGCGTCGTGATCCGCGACCGATTCCGGGCTGGGGACGGTATACGTGGTACCGCAGTTGGGGCATCGCGCCAGCTTTCCCGCGTGCTCGTCGGCAACTCGCAGCAGTTTTCCGCAGCCCAGGCAGGTCGATTCGATTGCCATCCGTGCTCCGTCTTTCGTGGTTATCTCTGGCTTTCGTGGTTATCTCTGGCTTTCGTGGTTATCTCTGGCTTTCGTGGTTATCTCTGGCTTTCGTGATTATCTCTGGCTTTCGTGATTATCTCTGGCTTTCGTGGTTATCTCTGGATGGCGACGAACAGCGTAATGAAAACGAAGATCACCATGCTGATAATCCAGATCATCGAATAAACCATCCCCAGGATCCTTCCCGCTTGCGTCAGGCCTCGCCCCGCCGCGTCCATGCGTCCAAGGTCCATTTCCCGCAGGTCGGAAGTCCCCATCACCCAGGCCATGATACTGAAAATCGGGCAACTCATAACCCAACAGACGATTCCCAACGCCAGGATCAAGCCGCCGCGATGCGCCGCCTGGTAAACCTGAGACCGCGATGCCTCGCGAAAGGGCGACACCGGCTCAATCGCGGGCTGCGCGACAGGCGACGTGGCGGCGGGCGCGGGCTGTAAATGCGGAAAAAAGTGAACCGACGGTTCCCAGTTGCCCCCCGCGCTGCGGATTTCGCAATCCCAAGTCACGCGTCCCTCCGCCACCCAAGCGTCCAAGCCCGCTTTGTCGACAGGACCATAACTGTGGCCTTCCGGAGTCCGCATAAACCAGGCTTCGCTCTCCGTGCCCGTCGGCTGCGTTGCCGGCCGCTCGCCGGGAATGTTGTAAATCGAATGGCAAACCGGACATCGCGCCTGTTTGCCCGCGTGTTCCTCGGCGACCTGTAATGTTCGGCCACAGCTGGTGCAGTGGATTTCAATGGACATAGCGTCAACTTCCGGCAATCGTGACCCCGCATCTTCCACTCGGGATTTCGTCACGTTCATCAGAATATCGGGATTTCCCGAACAATTGTAGATGGCGGCGGGAATATCCGCGTGAATCCGTTGCGCGCGACAACCGGTCATTCCAACCGTCAGCTGCAACTGACATGACCGATACGCGTAGCGATACAGGCACAGATGTCTTTTCTTCTCGGCATCTGCAGCATCGCGGAAGAGGATTCCGATGTAACATTGGCCTGAAACTCCCTCCCGGTTTTTTTTGAAAGGGGCCAACCTTGGAACCTTCCCTGAGCGTCATTGTTCCGGTCCGCAATGTCGAACGTACGCTAGCCGGCAAAGTCGAAACGCTGCTTGAGGTCCTTCCCGACCTGACCGCGGATTTCGAAATTGTCATCGTCGACGACGGCTCACAGGATCAAACCGAAGAAGTCGTTTGCGACCTGGTCTGCCGCTATCCACAAGTGCGCTCCACGCGGATGGCCGAAGCGCAAGGGTTCACCGCTGCCTCCGCGACCGGGCTGGACCTGGCCCGCGGCGATTTCGTCATGATCCAGGACGGCAACCGCCGGGTACGTGCCGGCGAACTCCGGCGTCTCTGGAACCTGCGCGAAGACGACGAGCTGGTGATCGCGCGCAGTGTCGAACCCGCCGAAGCAACTCTGCTGGAACGGTTGATGGAATGGGGAACGGAACTCCAGCGGGTCGCGGCAGACGGCGAATACGCCAGCGTTCAAATGATTCGCCGCAACGCCGTTGAAGAACTGCTCCAGGAACACCATGTCCCCCCGCCCGCCTCTCGACGACGTGCCCCCATTGTCCTGAGCAGTCACGCGGCAATCACGGACTAGCGTTTGTTGTAAACGCTGGCGACTCTCGCGCCTGTTGCGCCGCTTGCGTTTCGTTCACGTCCGGACCAGCAACGCGAAGAACATACTGGCGCAGATTCTATCTGAGACAGCAGAGCAGACAATTAACGAATGTCTCACCGCGTGACGACCACAGTCTGTCGTCACAGGTTGCGGCAGCATTTCTTAAATTTCTTGCCGCTGCCGCAGGGGCAGGGATCGTTGCGGCCAACGCGCTGTTGCGATGAGTGAACTGTTGCTGATGGCATGACGTTTGTCGATGCCTTCCGCGATTGCTTCATCTGCGATTGATTATAAGCCATCATGAATTCGGCCATTCCCTCCTCCGTAGTCATGTCGTACCCGGCTGCATGTCCGCTCATGACAATCGACTTGGCCATGCCGAAGTTCGCGGGGTCGGCCAGTTCCGCTTCCAAGTGCTCCGCTAATCCGTCCGACTTAAGCCACTCGATAATGGGTCTTGCGTTGGGCAGTTCATAAACGCGGTTCACGTACTCCCAGAACTTTGTCAGCTCCAGAACGATCTCCTCCGCCGCATCTGCCTGAACCGAAACCTTTCGTGGAACGTAGTCAAGCACGAACTCCCGAACACTGTTCAGCGTCATCTCGTCGATGACTTCGCCGAGGTGCTCGATGCCGAACCGCAGTAACGTCACGAACCAGCGTAGATCGCCAAAGCGTTCAACAATCTGTTCCGCCTCCTGCGACTTGGAAAACAGCTCCCAGGCCCGCTCGCAGTAGTCTTCCGCCGCCTCCGTCAACACGCCGTCCCGACCAAAGATGGGTTCCTGCGAAAAGATGCCGAGTCCGAGTCGACGGCGGAGTTTCATGATGGAGTTGATAGGTTGCTTGGGCATCTCCAGCCCCAGACCTTCTACTCCCAGCCTCCGCCGAATGTCCTCCCAGTCGCCCATCATGCCAACGTCAAGTCGGTTGCTGGCAAAGGCACGCTCAATGGCTTCGGCGGCTTCAACAGCTCGCAGCTCCACCAGCCCCACGAGCACGATCGAATTAAGATGAACGTTGTCGTCGCTGGCGTTTGTCATCATCTCGATGAGACAACCAACAACTCTATCTCGAGTTTCCGGATAGTATTCCGCTATGCGATGCAAGGCTTCCGCCGCAATCGTACGCGTGAATTCCGGCTTGCCATCATCGCGGGCGACCCGATCCAGCGCATCGATGGCCGCCGCGCCGATCTTGCCAAAGACATGAGGCAACTCGTCGGACGCCCAATCGTCGTACTCATCGTCCAACTCGCAAAGCAGTTGGACAAGCGGTTCGACCGCTTCGCTCGCCTTCAGGTCGGCCAACGTTCGCCAGGCGGTGACGGGCAGCAGTTCGGCGTCTTCCACATCGATGCCTAGCTCCAAATCATTCGTTGGCCAGTCCAGGTCGCTCCACTTGGCGGCGATCTCGATCAGCTGAGGAACGTCGTCCTTCGAAACGCGGCACGTGGCCAGGTAATAGCCGTCCTTGGTTTCCCAATCATACAGCCCATAAGGACTTCCAGCTTCCGACAGACGTGCCGCGAGAGAATTGAATTGCTCCATCATTCCGTGGCCCTCCCTG
The DNA here is from genome assembly GCA_937967665.1 of uncultured Planctomycetaceae bacterium. Classification (GTDB taxonomy): domain Bacteria; phylum Planctomycetota; class Planctomycetia; order Pirellulales; family Pirellulaceae; genus CALBSZ01. The sequence goes on along the minus strand of CALBSZ010000672.1, from coordinate 11,506 downwards.
TTACAGCGCACATGCGATTGATTCATGCCTCGTGCAAGCCGGCGACTCATCGTGGCAAACTCAGCTCGCTTAACCGCGTATGACACACAGCTTACGTTGTTTAAAGCGATTCTACAATATCTCGCGTTGAAATGACATTGCCAACCGAGTCCTCGATGCGCGGATGGTCCTGGCGAGCGAATTCAACGCGAGAGGCGCTAAAGGCGCGAACGGTCGCGACTCTCGCGCCTGTTGCGACGCTTGCGTTTCACTCACCTCCGGAATAGCAGTACATCGCAGGGGCGCGAAAATCCGCCAAAGTGCGGCTCGTCATGTGACGGACCGCGCGCGCCGCCGGGAATTGACTGGGGAAACCGGGAATAGGACAATGAAGGCGGAACCGGTTACGGTTCCTTGCCACCCGTTGCCCCACGATCGTTTTTGGGGCCAGGACTGCGGTGTTGAGCAAAAGCGAATCGAGCTCATCGCTATCGGACAAAAGGATGCAGCATGTTTCCGTTCCTTGCCAGGACGCCGGCCGACTGCCGCCGGTCATTCCCCCGTCATTGGCCGCACAGAATAATCTCGTTAGCCGTTATCGCCTTCGTGGTGCTCGTTGCACAAACCCTTCAGGTGCAACACGTGAACGCCAACCAGGCCGCGCGGCCCAATATCCTGCTCATCATGGCCGATGACTTGGGTTTTTCCGACCTGGGTTGCTACGGGGGAGAAATCGCGACACCCAATCTGGACCAACTGGCCCTGCAGGGCTTGCGATTCACCCAGTTTCACAACACCTCGCGGTGCTGGCCGACCCGCGCGGCGTTGCTCACAGGCTATTTCGCTCAACAGGTGCGCCGCGATACGTTGCCAGGGATTCCCAGCGGCGGCGCTGGCAAGCGCCCAGCTTGGGCCAGATTGCTGCCGGACATGCTCCGTCCCCTCGGCTACCGATCCTACCATTCGGGCAAATGGCATATCGACGGCATGCCGGTCGCCTGCGGCTTTGATCGTTCCTACTACCTGAAGGATCAAGGCCGTTTCTTCAATCCGCAGGTCCATTGGGAAGACGATCGGAAACTGCCCCCCGTCCAGCGTGACAGTGGCTACTACGGCACGATTGCAATCGCCGATCATGCCGTTCAATGCCTTCGGGAACATGCCGAGCAACACAAGGGGGCTCCGTTCTTTCAGTATGTGGCCTTTACCGCGCCCCACTTCCCACTGCACGCCTTGCCTGACGACATCGCCCGGTACGCCGAAACGTATCGGGCTGGCTGGGACGAAATCCGGGCGAAGCGTTGGCGCAGGATCCAGCAACTGGGAATCGTCGCGGGACAGTTGTCCGACGTGGAACGGAATGTTGGTCCTCCCTACCACTTCCCGGACGCCTTGCAGGTTTTGGGCGATGGCGAGGTGAATCGACCGCTGGCTTGGACTGACCTTTCTGAACAGCAGCAGCGTTTTCAGGCGACCAAGATGGCCATTCATGCCGCCATGGTCGATCGCGTCGACCGGGAGATTGGCCGAGTGCTCGATCAGCTGCGGGCCATGGACGCGTTTGACAATACCTTGCTCTTCTTCTTCTCGGATAACTGTGCCAGCGCCGAGATCATGGTCCGCAGCGATGGACACGATCCGACAGCAGCCCCCGGTTCGGCGGCGAGTTACCTGTGCCTGGGACCAGGTTGGTCGACCGTTTGCAATACGCCCTTTCGCCGCCACAAGACGTGGGTCCATGAAGGCGGAAATGCGACGCCGCTGGTAGTCCACTGGCCGAATGGCATTGCCGCGCGAGGTGAACTGCGCCACAACGTCGGACATGTGATTGATATCGTCCCCACAGTGCTGGAGGTGGTAGGCGGAAAGCGATTTACGCAATGGAACGGCCGCACCGTGCCGGAACCGCCCGGAAAAAGCCTCGCCCCCGTCTTCACAAAAGATGGCACGGTTGACCACGACTACTTGTGGTGGTTTCATGATGGGCATCGGGCGATTCGAATTGGCGACTGGAAACTGGTCGCGGATGCCAAGTCCGCATGGGAACTGTATGACTTGAGCATGGACCGAACCGAAACGCACAACGTGGCGGATCTGCATCCGCAGCGGGTCCAGCAACTTGCCGAGTCCTGGCAACAGCACCTCGACGAATTCCGCGAACTGGCCCGGGAAAAATAGGCCGCGTCCGCCAGCACGAACAGACGACTGAGCACCTAGACGAAAGGGAAGATGACGATGTCCGTTTTCAAACACTTTGTGGCTGTCGTATTCGTATTGTTCACTGCCGCGAGCTTCGCAGCCGAACGACCGAATTTCGTGCTCTTTCTGGCGGACGATATTTCGTGGGACGACGTCGGGTGTTATGGGCATCCCACGCTAGAAACTCCCCATATCGACGAGTTGGCGGAGAACGGCCTGCGATTCACCAATGCGTATTTGACGACCAGCAGCTGCAGCCCCAGCCGCTGCAGCCTGATCACCGGCCGGTATCCACACAACACCGGCGCGCCCGAACTGCATACGACATTGCCGGCCGGACATGTGCTGTTTCCCGAATTGCTCAAAGATGCCGGCTATTACACGGTGCTGTCCGGTAAGCATCATATGGGCAAGAACGCCAATACGGCATTCTCCAAAATCTCCGGCGGCAAAGGTCCGGGTAAAGAGGCGGATTGGGTGCAGCTGTTGCAAGACCGTCCCATGGATCGGCCGTTCTTCTGTTGGTACGCATCCACGGATGCCCATCGCGGCTGGGCCATTAACGACGAGGCGCCGAAGTACGATCCGGCGGACGTAGTGGTGCCGCCCTACCTGTTCGACGGTCCGTTGACTCGCCAGGACCTGACCGGCTATTACCACGAAGTGAGCCGCTTCGATCACTTTGTTGGCGAAGTGGCTCGTGAGCTGCAGAAACAGGGAGTTCTGAAAAACACGATGCTGATTGTCATGGCCGACAACGGCCGTCCCCTGCCGCGCTGCAAGACACGACTCTACGATAGCGGCATCAAGACTCCGTTTGTCGTGCACTTCCCGGCGGCAACCGATCCCGGGATCACTAACAGCCTGGTCAGCGCCATCGACGTCGCGGCAACGGTCCTGGACGTGGCGGGCATCAGGAAACCCGCGGCCATTCAAGGCGTGAGCTTTGCGCCGCTCTTGAAAGATCCAGAGGCGACCGTACGGGATGTGGCGTTTGCAGAACACAACTGGCACGTCTACAAGAGTCATGAACGGATGGTCCGTCTAGGCGAGTTTCTCTACATCCGCAACAATTTTCCCGACCAGCAGAATCTGTGCAAAGAAGCCTATATCGGCGGTGCCGGCGAAGAGTTGTTCGCCATGCACAAGGCGAACAAGCTGACCGACGCGCAGCAAAACATTTTCTGGAACCCTTGCCCCGCCGAGGAACTCTATCACGTCGGTCACGATCCGGACCAACTTACCAACCTGGCCGGACGCGACGAATACGCGTCGACGCTTCAGCAGATGCGTTCCTTGTTAGAGCGGTGGACGGAAGAAACAGGCGACAACGTCCCGGCAAACCCGACACCCGATCGCGATCCGCGCCCCGGTGCCGAGAAACGTCCTCGACAAAAGTTCCAGGTTCGCGAAATGCCCGGCGATGCGACGGGCGCCGTGAAGATCAATCATCCCGGGCCCTGTTTGCTCGATTGACGTTCCCCGCGGGCCTATAGCGGCTGGCCTGGTCATTGCAGCAAGCCGGGGCGAACGACATGAGATCCCGAACCAAGTCAATGCAATTGAAGGCAACTCGGCAAACTCCTTGGCCCGGCTGGCGCATGCGCAAAAAATGCTTGGCCACGTGGAACGCGGCCAATTCACTTCGTTTTGGTATTCCGATCGCCAGAACAATGACGCACCATAAGATTGAGGAGTCACTGATCCCCGACAGCTCTGCCCTCGATCGCCGTCTCAGCAATTCTACAGCAGGCCGGCGATTGGATCTGTACCGGAGGCGAACCGCACCAGTTCGGTGGGCAGCCCGCGCGTGATGCGCAGTTGCCCGATGTCGAACAGCGTGTGCATGATCGTCGCGATCAAGTTTTGGGTGTTGTACGGATCGACATGCGGTTCACCGCCGTCGCGTGTCGACTGGCCGATGACTTGCCCGCGAGTGAAACCGCCGCCGTACATGACCAACGGTGTCAGCCGGCCCCAATGATCACGGCCTCCTTTGGCATTGACCTTGGGCGTGCGCCCCATTTCGCCACATGCGACCAACAAGATGTCGTCCGACAAACCACGCTGCTCACAATCTTCGATAAAAGCGGAAACAGCATGATCGAATGGCTGCCCCACCGCTTGCATTCCCCGCTCCACCCCCAAATTGTTCCGGTCCCCGTGCATGTCCCAGACGAAACGCGTCGTGACCGTGACGAAACCACAACCGGCCTCGCATAGCCGGCGTGCCAGCAGCAGCAGTTTCCCCAGCGTGCGCGCATTGGATTGATACCACAGACGATCCTTGTTGCCGTTGGTCTTGCCTCCGTAAAAGGCCCGCGGCCGCAGGTACTGGCTGGTGTCGTAGCGGGCAATCGTGCGCGGATCTTCCTGAGAAAGATCGAACGCGCTGGCGACTCCCTTGAGCACCATGTCGTACGCTTGCTGACGAAACTTGTCGACTCCTTCCAGCACCGCCCGTGCGTCCATGTTGTGCCGCATGCGATCGAGCGTCGACAAGAGCTGCTGGCGATCGAAAAACCGGTCTTCCGCCAGTGACAAGGTCATGTCCTTTTGCAAGGCACTGCCGCCGCCTGGAGAGAACGCTTCGGCCGCCTTCCCCAGCGGACCGGCCGACTTGAGGTTCCCAAACCGCTTGTCCGGGCCCAGCCCATCCGGTTCCACCGCGGTTCCGGACAACAGAACATTCGTTGGCATGCCGGTGAGCGGATTGTTCGCGCCGACGAGTCTCGCGTAGTAAGCGCCCAGGTTTGCGTCCCGCGTGTCCTTTCCGACAAGCGGCAGCAGGTTGTGGCCGCTATTCCCCGTGGTGAAGGAACGGACGACTGCGAGCTTGTCGGCATGGGCGGCCAACTGCGACATCGTCGCGCCGAAGGTGACTCCGGGAAGCGAGGTTTGCGTAACGCCGCCGACCGTCCGCACCGCTTCCGGCACCTGCACTTTCGGGTCAAACGTCTCGTGCTGGCTGGGACCGCCCTGCTGCAGCAGGAAGATCACGGATTTACCCGTGGTGAAAGGCTTCTGTCCCGTATCGGCGAGCGCCCGCGCCGCCAACAGATGGGACAGCGATAAACCTCCGAGTCCCAACCCGCCGATCTGCAACAGGGCCCTTCGGTTGAGCCGCTGGTCATTTCCAAAAATCGATAACATCTGCCTGGGCTCCTCGGTATGCGGCGCCATCGCGTGAGCTGTCCGAGCGATATCATATCAAAAGCGGGTTATGTGTTCCAGCTTTACTTTCCGGTGTCAAAACTGGGAGGTTGACCATGGATCGACCGATCAGCGGCGGCGTTTGGCACCTGGGCGGCGGGCGACGCCGGACGGGAATATTCGCCGAGCACGGTCGTTTCCGTGGCCCCAAAAGTGTAAATCGTTCCCGGCAGCGATTCTGTCGCTTCAGGCACCATTAGCTGGACAGCGCCATGTTCGGCCGTGATACGAGCACGAAGCGCAAGCAAGTGTGTCACTTACGTCCGAACGCACGTGCGCGCGCCGCGTGCCCTTATTCTCGGGATTTTACGCAAAGCTCTGCCCTGTCGAATGAGACTCCGCGTACAAGGTCGATCTGCAGTCGTATGTGTGGCCGCGCGGCGCCTCGAAGCCGTTCATGATCGCCCTGTAAAGTCTCCGACGGAGTAGCGCCATACGGTCGGCCGAGAAATTTTTCCTGAAAAAAATTGCGAGGCGTTCAATCAGGGTGCTACACTCTATCGTATATTGCGTTAATGTATATTTGACGTATCGGTTCCGGCAGAGCTGTAATCTGCACGACTTGAACAGCCGCACGAAGTCCTTTCAACTTACGACCATCGCACTCAGTGCTGTCAACTATGAGGTAGATCAGATGAGGATGATTCCCGTCGTCGCGTGTTTCTTGACGGTCGCCGTCGCGTCCGAAGTACGTGCCCAGTATTATTCCGTTTACGGCAACGGTAGTTACCACCACGCTTCGACGGCGGCAGAGGGGTTTCAGCGAGGCATGGCCGACGTTGTCCGTTCGGCGGGCGCCGCCAACTTGATGAATTCCGAAGCGGCCAATAACTACGAGGACGCGCGGTCGAAAGATTTGGACAACCGCCTCAAGGGTACGAATACCTACTTCGAAATGCGTGCCGCGAACAAGGCCTATCGCGAAGCCGAGGCGGGACCTCGCCCCACGGCCGAAGATATCGCTCGCTATGCCCATGCATCGGCTCCGAAGCGTTTGGATCGATATGAACTGGATCCGGTTTCAGGTCAAATCTTGTGGCCCGGTATCTTGAGAGATCCATTGTTTCAGGAACCGCGAACTGCGTTGGACACTATCTTCGCCGCTCGCGCCGCCAACGGCTACGTCGGCCTTAGCGACGCTGGTCAGATTTCGACGATTTGCGATTCGATGACGCAGATCCTCAAGGCACAAATCAAGACGATACCACCGCAAATTTATATGTCGGCGAGAACCTTTATCACGCGTGTCGCCTACGAGGCGACACTGCCGGTAGCGAGCTAAGTAAATCAACACAACCACCCCTTTATCGCTTTGAGGGCACTTCTAATGCGTTTCTCCATCCTGACTGTCACCGCCCTGAATCTTTTCGTCGCTTCATCGCTCATCGCCGAGGATCGTGTCAAACAGTTGATTGAAGATTTGGCAGCTCCAGATTCCTCGGCACGCGTTGCCGCCATGGACGAGCTGATTAAGCAAGGATCTCCAGTCGTTCCGGCGCTGGTAGGCGCGTTGGAAAGTGGCGACCCCGGCACACGGGCGTACGCCGCGCATGCCCTGGGGCAAATTGGCGACAAGTCGGAAAAGGTTGTCCAAGCGATGCTGAAATGCGTTGTCGACAAGGATGCTGCGGTAAGGCGTTCTGCGTTGAGTGCGTTGCGAAAACTTGATCCGCCTCAAGAAACAACGATGCCGATCATGGTGAAAGTCCTGGAGGGTTCCGACCCGCGACTTGCCTCCATGGCCATCGGTGAGATGGTTGCAGATCATGAACGCGCTTTGCCGCGTGTTATCGTCGCATTACAGAACGATGCCGCAAGCTATTGGGGATGCGTGGCCGTCGCGGCCATGGGCCCGCAGGCAAAGCAGGCAGTTCCGTATGTCGTGAAACTCCTGAATCATAAAGACGAAGAAGTCCGCATGCAGGCGCTGTTGGCGCTGGCGGAAGTTGGACCGCAGGCACGCCAGGCCGCAGGACCGATCGCCAAGACTCTGGAAAGTGATCGTTTTGGAGGTGTTCAGTATGCCGCGGCCTTCGCGCTGGGTAGAATCGGCGCTACCGACAAGGCTTCCATAGCCGCGCTCAATCGTGCTCGGAGCAGCACGGATGAGTTCCTTAAGATGATCAGCACATGGGCCCTGGCGAAACATTCGAGCAACGACGAATTAGTGAAAGATGCCGTGTCACTGTTGATTGCCGGATTGACTTCTGACAGCCAATTCGTCCGACGAGGAGCGGCTCAAGCCTTGGCCGACTTTGCCGGGCATTCAGAAATCGTCGCACCGGCGCTATTTGCCAGCCTGCAGGACGCTGATCCCACCGTGGTCAGCAACGCCTTGGACGCGCTCGCGTCACTCGGTGCCAAGAGCCTGAACGGGCTGCGTCAGGGATTGACCAACAAGGACTTGCGAGGCTACGCCCTGTTGGTCGTCCAGCGACTTGGCGCGGAGGCCAAACCGATTATTCCCGACCTGATTGCCCTGTTGGACTCGCCCTTAGACGACGAAGCCGATCGGAGGTTTCGCGTCGAACTTCAGTACACGCTTTCGCGAATCGGGGCGGATGCGAAAGCAGCCGTACCGACACTGATTGGATCCCTGGACAGTGATGACGAGGATATCCGTAATACTGCGTTCATGGCGTTGGCGAAAATGGGGCCGGCCGCCAGCGCTGCCGTGCCGGCGCTCCGCGAGCGGCTGAACAGCAAGGTCGAATTCGTTCGTACAGCCAGCGCCTGGGCACTGTTGGACATCGTTCCGGACGACGCCGAAATCAAGAAGCTGGCCGCAGAACGACTCGTGTCGGCACTTGACCATGAAAACGAAAGCGTGCGTGCCGAGGCTGCGCGTACGCTGGGCACGCTTGGGAAATACGGGCTCGCAGCCATTCCGGCATTGCAAAAGGCGATGGATGACGAAAGCCAGGCCGTTCGCGATGCCGTGGCGAACGCGCTCAAGCAATTGCAGGACAAATAGGCCATTTCCGGATGAACAAGTGCAACGCCGTACTTGCCCAGGTCACGGCGACTGTTGTCTTACGACCAGGCGTAATTTTTCTGCCGCCGGTAGCCGTGAATCCGAATGGCGTCGTCCGCCAGGATATCCACGGTAGCATAACTGTTGTTCTGTGCCCCCGACCCTTCCACCATGGCGGCCACAACGCAGTAGTGAATGCCGGCGATTTCTTGATGGTCGTTCCGGTGGCTGTGGCCTTGAAACACAGCCAGTACCTTGCCGGAATCCTGTAAGACCTGGCGCACTTGTGCGGCGTTCTTGACGCTGTGGTGACGGCTCTCGTCCAGCCGCTGGTGAACAAAGACGATTGTTTTCGCCCTGGCCGCTTTCAGATCGTCTTGCAGCCAGGCGAGCTCGGCAGCCGGAACGTTGGCGTCAGTCCACTGAAAATTGTTCCGCCCGTACGATTCTCCGTCGCTGCGGAAACAGGCGTCCAGCACGACAAAATGAAAGCCGCCGAAGTCAAACGAATAATACGAATCCCGGCGGCCGACACCCGACAGGAACTCCTGCTTGGTCAACGTCGTGACGCAATGATTGCCCAAGACGTAATGTTTCTTACCCGGCAGTTTCAGGAAATCCTGTTGGATCCGCCGCAGGTACTCCTGTTCGGCCTCCACCGTCTCGGCGGCATCGATCAGGTCCCCCAATTCGACCACCAGATCGGGCTGGTCCTTCTTGAACTGGGTCGCTGCTTCTTCAAGCTTCGTCAGGGATTCGCGATAGTAGCGTGTGCCCGCCGGCGGCTTATCGGCATAGTGCAAGTCGGTGATAAGTCCCAAGCGGACTTTGGGAGGCGCATCGTCCGCAAACAGTTCCTTGCCCTTTGACATCCCGATACAGGCTCCCAGCAAACAAAGCGATCCGTTCCGCACGAAAGCCCGCCGGCTCGTTGGAAGGACGGCATCGAAATGGTTCATGGCATACCTCTTTCCTGCCCTCTGAACGCGCGGCGAATCGCCGATGATCGCCGGCGCCCGATCCCGGTCCAGTGCATCACGCTGCGGCGGCTTTGACGAATTTGTCGAAGATGCGCCGCTGTTCGATCATGGCGGCCACGCGATCTTTCGGATGGGTGCGACATTCCAGCAGCACCCAACCCGAGTATTCGCTCTGCACCAGCAGACGAATCAAGTCCCGATACGGGTAATCTCCGACGTTCATCTCGCGGATATGCACTGTGGCACCAAAGCGATCGCGGACCAGCTGGAAGTTGTGTTCCAGACCTTCGCCGGCGAGATCTTCTGGATTGGAATTCCAGCAAACGGTGGCGTTGGGATGCTTGGCCACGTCGAAGATCTTCTTGATCACCGGCAACTGCTGCGTGTGCTTGCCATGGACTTCAACGCGGACTTGCTGGCCGTAGTCCGCCCCGAAACGGGCCAGTTCATTGAGCGACTTGCCAATCTGTTCGATGGTCTTTGCTTCCGGGACTCCGGCCGGCAGTGTATTCGGCTTTACCTTGACGCCCGTGCCGCCGCAGTCATGAGACAGTTTTATATAGGCTTTGGCGCCGTCAATGTTAGCCTGAAGTTTCTTCGGATCGGGGTCGTGAAATTGCCAGTTGCAGCCGGGCCCCAGAAATTCGACGTCGCTGTCGGCGAATCGCTGTCGCACTTCTTTCCGTTGCCGCATTGTCAGGCTGGCTTCGACACCATGCTTGTGCTGCGTCCGCAATTCCACTCCCAGGCAACCCGACTTTTCACAGTTCGCAATGACGGTCGGCAAATCCCAATCCTGTCCCCAGAGATAGGTGCACAACCCCAGCGACATGTTCGCCCGTCGTTGCCGGGCGGCATGCGCGCCAGCGACATGACTGAAGGGATCGTCACAGGCCGCGGCGGCCAGCAGACCGGTTTGCGCTAAAAACGTTCGACGAGCGATGGATTTCATCAGGTCTCTCCTCCAAGGATCATGCTCCCTTTCGACGGGCACCATGCCGGCTCAGGTACATTGTGAATACGACGTCAAGGTTAGCCGAGCGCCAACGGCTTGGCAAGCAATTGCAGCGAAACGGCGGCCGGTTTGAGCCGCCCGCGCGGTGCATGTCCGGCAAGAAACCCGCGTCGCCCCGCGTTTCGTCGCGGGATTGACGGACTCTAAATTTGCAGAGTAAGGTACTCACTGGACGGATCGACGTGCCCCGAAGGATTCTCGATGAAGCTCGAAAGCCAGATTCTCTGTGGCGACTCGCGCAGCGCCCTGCGTGACTTACCGGATGCGTGCGTCGACACGATCGTCACCAGCCCACCGTACTACCTCCAGAGAGACTACGACGATCCGCGCCAGGTAGGCGAAGAGAAGTCGCCCGAGGAGTATGTCGATAGCCTGGTGCAGGTTTTCGAAGAATGCCGCCGCGTGTTGCGAGATTCGGGAACGCTGTGGTTGAACCTGGGGGACAAGTACGTCAACAAGCGGTTGCTGGGCATGCCTTGGCGCGTGGCCTTTGCCTTAAGCGACGCCGCCTGGCTGCTGCGGTCGGACATTATCTGGCACAAACCGAATGCCATGCCGCATCCGGTGAGCACGCGACCCACCACGGACCACGAATACCTGTTCTTGTTCAGCAAGAGCGAAGAATACTATTACGACGCGGACGCGATTCGCGAACCCCATGTCACGTTTTCCGAGAACAGCAAAATGAAAGGGGGCCGGAACCACTTCGGCAAGCGCAACGGCACTCCCGAAGCCGGCAAGAACTCCGGCAATTCCAACCTCCACGACGCGCGCTGGGATCAGGCGTTTCATCCTAAGGGGCGCAACAAGCGCACGGTGTGGAGCATCGCCTTGGGGAAATTCCGCGAGGCCCATTTTGCCGTCTTCCCACCGAAGCTGATTGAACCGTGCATTCTCGCCGGCAGCCCGGCTGCGGGCGTCGTGCTGGACCCGTTCTTCGGCGCCGGCACCGTCGGCGTCGTGGCCACGGAACTCGGGCGGAAGTACATCGGCGTCGAATTGAATGCCTCCTACGTCGACCTTGCTCGCGCGCGGATCTCCGCCGCCCAGCCCAGCCTGTTCCGCTAAGCCACGGCGCGCCCGTTAACTAATACTACAGCGCAGGGTTGACGGTAGCGAAAAGGGGACTGGCTCCATCGTTGTGTT
>CALBSZ010000671.1 GCA_937967665.1 uncultured Planctomycetaceae bacterium | reverse complement strand
TCCCTTGCAGCTTATTCGGACTTTAACGGTTGCAGGCATTATGCCGATTGTCAGGGTAAGAAAAACTTATCTATTTTTCCCAGGTTCTGCGCGAACCAGCGAGTCGTGACGGCAACGCCGTTCCTCGGCAGGCGGGGCTCCGTCATTCCTCGGAGATCCCGTACAGATCCAGCTTCTTCCGTAAGGTCGTGCGATGCAGTCCCAGGCTACGTGCCGCCGCCGCGCACTGGCCGTGATGCGCGTCGATCGCCACCTGTAGCAACGGGGGTTCGACGAGTTGCAGCAATTCGTCATGAATCGAGTCCGTATCTGTGCTTGTTGATATCCTGGTTTCCGCCCAGCGTCGGATCAACGCGACGATTGCGTCATCGATTGCGGGTTCCTGCTCGCCGTCCGCCAGCAGCGCTGCGGGCACGGCTTTCGGAAGATGTTCGAGTTCGATGACGCCGCCGCGAGCGACCATGACCGCGTGCTCAAGCGCATTGCGCAATTCGCGAACGTTCCCGTACCACGGCCGGCCTCGCAGTTCGTTCAATGCGTCCTGGGACACAACCGGCGGCGTGCCCCGCTGTCCCTTCATGGAATTCAGGAAGTATAGCGCCAGTTCCTCGATATCTTCGCGGCGTTCACGCAGCGGCGGGATGTCGATGCGGAATGCGCCGAGTCGGAAATACAGGTCGTGGCGGAACGACCCTTCCTGGACTTGCTGGAGCAGGTTTTGATGCGTGGCGGAAACGACACGGAAGTCGGTCTTCACGGGGCTGGTGGCGCCCACCGGGATCACTTCTCCGTGTTCGAGCACTCGCAGCAATTTGACTTGGACCGGCAGGGGAATGTCGGCCACTTCATCCAGGAACAGCGTGCCGCCGTTTGCCTGTGCCAGCAATCCGACGCGATCCTGGTCGGCTCCCGTAAACGCCCCGCGGACGTGGCCGAAGAGTTCACTTTCCGCCAGTGTCGCGCTGAGTGACGCCACGTTGACGGCAACGTAGGGCCGGTCAGCTCGATCGCTGTACTTGTGGATGGCCCGAGCCGCCAGTTCCTTGCCCGTACCGCTTTCGCCAAACAACAGGACACCCGCATCGGACGCGGCCGCCAAAGCGATTCGCTTGAACACCTCTTGCAGCGCGGCGGAGTTGCCCACGAGTCCGCCGGTGGGGATCGCCGACGCTGTCCCCGAGTTCACCACGTTTTGCTGCGACAGCGCGCGGTGAATCGCCGCCTCGACCGTCGTGAGCTCAAACGGTTTGACGAGATACTCGAAAGCCCCGTTCCGCACCGCCTCGACCGCCGTTTTCAAGTCGCCGTAAGCGGTAACGATGATGATCGGGATCTGGCCGGCCCGCTCCCGAATTTTCGAAATGGCCGTCAAGCCGTCCATTCCCGGAAGCCGTACGTCCAGCACGACAACCTCGGGCAAGAACGTACCGGCGGTTTCCAGTGCCTCTTCGGCGGACGATGCGGTGGCGACTTCATGCCCCAGTTTTTCGCCCAGGCGCGCGAGTCCCCAACAAATACTTTGTTCGTCGTCAACAACTAGAAGTCTTGCCATTGGTGTTTCCCTGACCGGTTCTCGCCAAATCTGATTTGTAGCAGAACGGCTAAGTGCATGTGAGCAAACCGATTCACCGCCAGCCGCGGGCGCCCGCTGAAGAAGTCGCTCAAGACCAAGGGTGGCTGGAGTCGAGCGCAGCGAGCCCCCAGTTTTCCCCCGCGGGCGCCGGCTGAAGAAGTCGCTCAAGACCAAGGGTGGCTGGGGTCGAGCGCAGCGAGCCCCCAGTTTTCCCCTGTGTTTTCAATGCTGGGGGCTCACTACGCTCGCCCCCAAGCACGGTAAATCGACTTTATTTCAGCAGTCTCCGCAGGCGCCGGCTCGCAGCGTTTACGTCCACCGGCGCCTGCGGCTGGGGGTTAAACAAACGATTGCAAGGACGTCCATGACATTCTCCGCAAATTGCGTCATCGTGCCTCGATCCCGTGTAAAGGTACTTCGACAATAAACCGCGTCGCCTCATCGTGGCGGCGCCAGTGAATGTCGCCGCCGTGCGCCGTGGCGATCTCCCTGGCAACGGCCAACCCCAAGCCCGTTCCGTCCGGCTTCTCCGTGACAAAGGGTTCGAATAGTCTTTCCGCGACGTCCGGCGCGGGGCCTTGCCCATTGTCCTCCACGACAAGTTCCACCCGCTTCTCGGCGACGCACAGTGAAATGCTTACGATGCGCGGCCGTTCGTCTTGGTGACACACCTGCGAAGCCGCCTCGACGGCATTCAAAACCAGGTTCACCAGCAGCTGTTCCAGATCATCCGCGTCGCCCAGGATCTCAACGCGTTCCCCCGGCACGGTCCATTCCAGCCGCACTCCAACGTGCCTGGCAGTCGGGTCGACAAGGGCGGCAATATTCTCGACGATGGGTCGCAGATCAAGCGGCGCGTGCGGCCGCGTTTCGGAGCGTCCCAGGGACAAAAACCGCCGCAGGCTTTTCTCCATCAGCTCCAGCTGCCGCGTCGCGACGTCGAGGCTTTCGCTTTCAAGCTGGCATTCCCGAGCGTGAAGCTCGATCGCCAGCCGGCAACCGGTGACGGCATTGCGAATCTGATGCGCGATGCCACCGCCGAGTTGGCCCAGTGTCCGCAACTGCTCGTTGCGCCGCACCTCGGATTCATAACGCGCCAGCATGACAGCCATATGATTGATGGCGCGACTCAGGTCCGCAATTTCATCGTTGCGCCTTGGAACAGGAACAGACTGAAAGCGACCGTGGGCAATTTCATCCACTTGCAGTTGCAGGCGGCGCAAGGGACGGGTCACGCGCGACGCGATTCCCAATCCGCAGCCGATGACCAGCACGATCGCCGCGCCGCCGACCAGCAACGGCGCATGGACCACGTCGCGCGCTGCCCGGCGATAACTTTCCTCAGGATAAAAGACGTGTAGCTTCGTCCGGCGATCGGGTTCTGTGGGACGCTGAACGTGGACGATCGAATGAAAGTAACGCTGATCACCCACCAGGATTGCCCGTGCCAACGATAGTTGCGCGTCATTGGCAAATGGCGTGCTTGCGACCAGGTCGCCAAACGCTGCCGCCTGCGTACTGCTGGCAACGACGTCACCGCTTTCATTGGCCAATACAAACTCGGCACTGGCAAGCCCGCTCATCTGCTCCAGCACGCGGTCGGTAAGCGGGAAGTTGGAATCCGCCAGGGTCTCGGAAACTTGCGTCAAGTCACTCACGATCCGCGAGCGCGTTCGCTGCACCGACACGAACGCGTTTAACGCGCTGACACCGATTAAGGCGGCCAGCATGAGCACGACCATGGGAAGCAGGATCTGGTTTCGCAGTGGCCAGCGCATCATCGCATTCCTTCGAGCCAATGGCACGGACTTTCGCCAAGTGTAAATGGATGCTCGGAGGATTCAAAGCCGTCCGCCAGATGTCGATTCGGCCGACGCGGGTGTCGGTTTCGTCGACGTGCTGCCCCGCTCCAGGGCACTGCGAATCGGAAGGATGTGCGGTAATTCGCCGGTTTTCCGGCAAGTTTCGCCAGCTGTGTTCGCTCGGCGCGAAAAATGCTTTGCCATGGTTATACCTGTGGTCGCGGTACAGCCGGAATCATTCCAACCCATTGAGAACGGAACAAACAGGATAAGTCTGATGAAACAGGGAAAGCGAGTGAGTATGCAAACCATATATTGTGGAATCGTCGCGTTGGTGGTTGCCGGGCAACCACTTCTCGCCGAACAACCGGCCGGCAAGGTGGACCCGCAAGCGTATGATCGCGCCGTGGCCAAAGCGATCGCGTACCTCGGAGCCAAGGGGCAAGCTCCTGACGGTTCGTACAGCAGTTTCGCCGGAATCGGACCCACGGCGCTCGTCACCACTGCCCTGCTGCGGCACGGCCGTACCGTCCAGGACCCGCACGTCGCCAGCGCCTTGAAATACCTGGAATCGTTCGAGCAGCAGGATGGTGGTATCTACCAGACCGGTACGTTCTACCGCAACTATGAAACGTGCCTGGCGATAATGTGCTTGTCCGAGGCGAATCAGGATGGACGTTACAACAAGCTGATACAACGCGCGGACTCGTTCGTGCAGGGCATTCAATGGGCGGAAGATGAAGATAAGGATGCATCCGACCCGGCGTACGGCGGCGGCGGATACGGGAAGCACAAACGACCCGACTTGTCGAACACCAGCTTTTTGGTTGACGCCCTCATGTCGGCAGGCAACGACACGGACAGTGAAGCCGTGCAGCGAGCGCTCATCTTTGTCTCGCGCTGCCAGAATCTGGAATCGGTGCACAATACCACGCCGTTTGCCAGCATGGTCAACGACGGCGGCTTCTACTACACGCCTGCCGCGGGGGGATCGAGTCAGGCGGGGGAGTCCGCGAACGGCGGCCTGCGCAGTTACGGGTCGATGACCTACGCCGGCTTGAAGAGCATGCTGTACGCGGGCGTCGGACCCGACGATCCGCGCGTCAAGGCCGCCACGACCTGGGTGAGAGAGCACTACGATATCAAATCGAATCCGGGACTCGGCGACGCCGGTCTCTACTACTACTACCATGTCTTCGCCAAAGCACTCGACGCGATCGGCCAGGATGTGGTCACCAGTGCCGACGGAAAGAAGCACGATTGGCGCGCTGAGCTGGTTGCGGAACTCGCGAGCCGCCAGCAAGACGACGGTTCGTGGGTCAATAAGAACGACCGCTGGCTGGAAGGGGACCCGAATCTGTCCACCGGATTTGCCCTGCTGGCGTTGAGCTACTGCCGGCAGTAACACCCTTGAATCGCTTCGCATGAATTCGGACGATACCGGCGCGCGTGACTCGGACACCAACGACGAGTTACGCGCGGACGCAAACCGCCGACCGCGGATCCTTCGCGCCGCAGAGCTGCTGCGCGGTCACCGCGAGGTGTGGATCGAACACGGTGACGACATGTGTCGCTTGCGTCTGACCGCCAACGGCAAGCTGTATCTGTCTAAATAGCGGCCTCGTGCCGGACCTCGCCTCATTCAGGTCAATTCCGAGCTAGCGCGCGGTGAGGCAGTGCGCGTGGACAACCGAGGCGGAATCGGCCCAGCGCGTGTCGATTTCGAAGTTCGGAAGGCATCGCATTCCGCGCCGAGATGCTATACTGGCGGCATTGTTCCTTCGGATAATCCAGTTCGTTGCATAAGTCATGGGGTGGTCGACATGAAAAATCAATCCACACGACGCTCGTTCCTTCACACGACGGCCGCGGCCAGCGCGGCGTTCGCGCTGCCGGCGATTCTTCCCGCGCGTGTCCTCGGTAAAGACGGCGCGGTTTCGCCGAACGAGAAAGTGACGCTGGGCGTGATCGGCATGGGGCGGCGTTGCACCTACGACCTGACTTCGATTCTGGGGCTGGCCGATGTTCAATGTGTCGCCATCGCGGATGTCCAGGCGAAACGCCGCGATGCGGGCAAGAAGCTGGTGGACGAGCGCTACGGCAATTCCGACTGCCGGCTGTACCGCGACTTCCGCGAATTGCTGGACCGCAAGGACGTGGATGCCGTATTGATTGCCACCGGAGATCGCTGGCACACACCCGCGTCGATGATGGCCGCCGAAGCCGGGAAGGACGTCTACAGCGAAAAACCGTGCGGTCTGACGATCGGGCTGTGCCAGCAACTGGACGAGACGTTCAAGCGCACAGGGCGCATTTTTCAAGCCGGCACGCAGCGGCGCAGCGTCCCCAATTTCCAGCAGGCCGTGAAGCTGGCCCACGGCGGAAAGCTTGGCAAGCTGCACACGCTTTACGCCAGTTGTTACACGCCGCAACTGCGCACCGAATGGCTGCCCGGAGAACCGACGCCCGATCCCAACGTGGTCGACTGGAACTTGTGGTTGGGTCCCGCGCCGTGGCGACCGTACAATGCCCGCTACGTCAACGGAGACTGGCGTGGATTCTGGGACTTTGACTCGGGCGCGCGGCTGCTCGACTGGGGCGCCCATACCGTCGACCTTTGCCAATGGGCCAACCAGGCCGACGATACGATGCCGCTTTCGTATGAACCTTCGGACATCGGTATTACTTGCTACTACGCCAACGGCGTCAAGCTGGTCATCGATTTCCTGAAAGACCCGTTTGGCAACCGCGCGCCGCACTACGTTTCCCGACTGGGCACCTGCCCCGTGCGGTTCGAAGGAGATGCCGGGTCGGTGGAAACGGGAGACGAAGGCGAGATTGTCGTCAAGCCGGCATCACTGGCAGCGAACCTGCCTCAGACCGAACGCGTTCGCGGGCTCGACGTTTCCGCGCACGCTCGCAACTTCTTCGACAGCGTCAAGAGCCGCCAGCCGGCCGTCTGCAACTCGACCGTCATGCGCCGCTCGCATATCGCCTGCCACGCCGCGGCACTCTCCTGGATCTTGCAGCGCAAGCTGACGATCGACCCGCAAACCGAAACCTTTGTCGACGACCGCGAAGCCAACAGTCTACGTAGCCGGGAAGCACGCGACCCGTGGGTGGTCTGATATCCTTCTGTGGTTTTAGACGAATCGGAATCCTGCGGTGACCGGCAGCTCAGCCACCTTAACGTATGAATCCAAGATCGCCAGGTGTTTACTGCTTTCGATCATGGTCACACAACGAGGGTTTCCCTCTATGTTGGTGTGCCGGTCCTGACACAGTCCACCAATCTTGTTGCGGCCAGGATCGTAGCGCGAAGTGAAGCCTGATTTGTTGATTGCGGAAAGGGAAGCAAATGTCCTTGTCGACGGCCAACGCGTGGATACAAAAAATGATTGTTTTGCCGCCAGCCCGTGCCGATGCGTTACGGATGCTTCAGCAAGCTTCTGCGGCTGGGGCAGACGCAACCTGGATTGTCGGTCCGCGTCTAACCAGCGATAAGAAATGCTATCTAGGTCGCTGGGACGGTTGGGAACTTACCGTGCGGCAACTCGGACGCCGCGAACAGAGTGATTGGCTGCTGGATGCGAATTGCCTTTATCGTGAGCAGGATTCGTTGCTCTATCCCGGAGGCCGTTCGCTTATTGCGCCGCTGGTATCGCTTACCAATATCAGCATTGACGGGACCATCCACGACGGCACAGCGCCACTGACGGGAACGTGTCATTATCTGATGGACGATCCCCACGCGTGCGTCATTACAAACGGCGCGCTATGCGCCCAGTATTTTCGCCCCGGTCTTGGTCGTTCGGTCACAGCAATGTGGTATCTTGACACGTTGTTGAGCGAACCGGAAGGTGAACTTCGATTTTCATTTCCTCCGCTTGTATCCACGAGTGATACACAAATGCCGAGCGGCACGATCGCGGTCTTCCTGCAGCTACTGACAGCCGACACCTGGTCGCCCGCCCAAGGCTGTCGCAAAGTCAGCAATGCCAAACTGGCGATGATCCGGCTGAAATAGCCCCCCACGTCAATTTCCCGGTCGTCGATTCTAAGGCCGCTTCTTTTGCCTGGCTGCCGGTTTGGGGAGGACGTTGGTGGTTTTGGCCCATTGCCGCCACTGGGTTGCCAGCGCGGCAACTTCATCGGGATGGCGATCGGCCAGATTGTGCTGCTCCGTGCGATCCGCCTTCAAGTCGAACAACTCCTGATTGATGCGAATAGAGCCCGGTCAGCAGGGACGCTCGCGTCGGGCAACCCCGGCCCGTGTTGTAGAAGTGCGAAAACAAAACGCCATCGCGGGCCAGCGCGTCCAGATGCGGTGTGGGTGTTTCGCCGCCGTAGGCACCGATATCCGAAAACCCCATGTCGTCCACCTGTCGCCATCGTAGCTGATCGCATGGGTGCCTTCAATTTGCCGGACCCGTTTCGACCGGAGACTCGACACACCGATCGCAGCGCAGCCAGCCCGGATCCCGCGGCGGCGTAACCCGGTTCGCCCGCCCCTCCCGAAGCCAAGGCTCGGCAACGCTTGCGCGACAACTCGCACAACCGGCAGGACCGGCAGAAGACGGACCAGTCGGAACGAAAAATCGTTCGTGTGCAACGGCCCTGTTTCCCTGCTGCGAGTTTCCGTGACCAACACTTGCCTGAAGGGGCAACGATTCTGTTTCGAGATGCGCCCCCATTTTCAGCTGGAGACAACCATGGAAGACATCCTGAACGCCGCGCTGCTGCCTGCTTTCATCACCGCGGTCGGATGCGGCATATTTTTTGGAACGATCCACGTCATCTGGGGGATGATTGATTGCCTGCGGAACCCGGAACGATCCGGCACGGCGAAAGCAATCTGGGCGCTCTTCATGTTCCTGACTTGGGGTGGAGGCAACATTGTCTACGGCCTGTTCGCTGCGAAGGGAGCCTTCGCGAAAGTGACTCGCGTTGCTTTTGTGTTGCTGCTGCTGGGCGTGGGGCTGGTGGTCGGCGCCGTCTACAAGCTGGCGCAGTCGAAGGGAACAGAGCAATTGGTAAACGAGTTATTGGTCCAACTCATCGGCGAAGAGGCACTCGAAGAACTGGATGTGCAGCTCGTTTCCCACCAACCAGCCGCCGATTTGCCGGCGAGCGACTTCTCGCTGGACGACCACTTGCAGGCGATTGACGAGCAACTACCGCCGGAACTGGATATTGCCGATGACGACCTGCTCGCCTGGCAAAATGGTTCCCCCGATGACGTGGTTGAGCCGACTGGCACGGGTAGCTTTTTCGCGGCAACGCAGCGCGCCCTGTTGCAGGCGGCGGAAGAAACCGCGGCCAGCGTAGCCGCCGATGCTCAGACGCGGGAAGCGGGCCAATTGATCGGTGATCCCGCTGCTTCCGCAGCGTCGCTGGAGAAATCAGTTGACAGTGCCGCCATTTCTCAACCAGCAGCGGAAACGGTCGAAGCGCTGGCGAAGGTCCCGGTGCTTCCCGCTTTGGAGTCGGACGTGACCCGTTCGCCAGCGAGCGTGGCCGAAAGCTCACATGACACACCCTCCGTGGACGTACCATCGCCGGGCGTCATCGAGGGCGAATCGCCGGCAACCGAGACGCGTGCGCTCGCCGCATTGACACCCGCTGTCACGACAACCGTCCCCGAACTGTCTTCAGACAACAAGTGGTTCGACGCACTCACACGGGGCACCTTCAATGTCGGTTCCAGTGTGGATTCCGTACGCGCAGCGCTTGGCGAACCGGAGGAAGAAATTACGGCCGGTGACGAAACACGTCTGGTTTACGGCACGAATGTCGTTCGCGTCCTCGACGGATCTGTATTTGGGCTGATCTCTGTCCAGGACCTGACAGCCGACGTGTTGCAGCCATTGCAGTTCGTCGAACTGGATCTTGACATGGACGTCTGGAAAATCGGCTTTCGGTCGTTGGATCACGAGCAAGAGACGGTTCGCTTGTTCTGCAATGGCGGAACACCGCAGGACTGGACACACCGCCTGACCGTAACCCGCTGGTTCCACCTGGCGAAACGCGGCGAGACAGCAGCGACTTATTACGACCAGGAACTGGAAACCCTGCGACAGGCATCGCCGGACATCCAAAGCGAACTCATCGCAGAAGACGCCAACTCACTCACGTTTTCCTGGACTCTTGACGATGGCCACCAGCAAATCACGCGGGTCCTCGGCGGCACCCGCGACATCTATGTGATCGCATTCGAAGCGACGGGCGACGCGGATCCCAACTGGCAGGAAGTCGTGGCGAGCGCGGCGTTGCAGTAGTCCACGTAGTCCTTGCCGGGAAAGGGAAAGCCTGGCGCGACGTCGTGATAGCCTTCTCCGGACATTGCCTTCAGTCGATCTGATGTTTTCGCCCTGAAGCCCGGTACGGTTACCGTCCGCGAAGCTGCTGGCTTGAACGGCAGCGACCGTATCACGGTGACTTGGATAGACGGTGTGCCCCGCGAATCGAAGCTGCAGGTTACCATCATGCCGCCGTCCCTTAAGCAGGATTCCGATCGCGGTTCGCTGGTCAAAGATGTCCATGTCCTCGACAAACAGCGGCGACGGGAGCTGGGCGAGGCGGTATCGTTGTTGACGTCACTGTATCTGCACGACGATCTGGCCGGCGTTGTCGTGCAAGCCGGCTGAGGGCTCGTTGATTCGCAGGTACAGCGTCCCGCTCGTGGCAAAATCAAATGTGCCTCCCAGGCCAATCGGCAGGGACTCCGCCAGCGGCGTGATGCCGTTGCCGTCCCAGTCATCCGGGCGGACCGCGGCCATCAGCGTCCCCAAGGGCACGTCGTTGTGATAGTGAATGGTGACGCCACCCGGTTCGCACCACCAGATCTGTTCCTGGTTGGCGATCTGGTAGCGGCCGCTGGCCGAGATCGAGTATTCCTTCCCTGCCTGTATCGCAAAGCCCGTTGATTGCCAGCTGCGATCGGCGACGATGGTGGCGGTTGTGCCGGGGGCCGTATCTGCCGGCTGGCGCACCACTGCCGAACGCGCGAAGTCGTACCCGTAATCCGCCTCGATCACGAACAACTGCCAGTCCTCGGAGAGCTCCGGCCATTGCGGTTTGAAGTCTTCATAAAACGACTTCGAGAATTCCTCCGTCGCATCGCCCGTCTTGGCGATCAGTTGTGGAAATGAAGCCGCCGTCAGCGGATGGCGTTCGAAGAACGTCGTTACGGCCCAGGACCAGGCATACGGCTCGGGCTGCAAGAAAGACCTGGCATCCGATTTCATCGCCGAGATCAGCGTTCGCGCGTTGCCAGCGCGAAAGTCGTCGGTGATCAACTTGATGCGTCCCCAGTGGGGGGCCGCTTCTTTATCAGGCGGGATGTAACCCATGGTCAACTGGCCGTCTTTCCAGAGGTGGGTTCCCATGCGTTCGGCCATGCCTTCCGCATACCAAGGAGGTCCGGCGCCGTGGAGGAACGTCATCATGAATCCGTGGGTCCCTTCGTGCAGCACCAGGTGGCGGCGATAGTAGTCGCTCGGCTGTTCGTAAACCCACAGATCCGTGTCGCGCTGGTAGCCGTGCAAGAACGGCGGCAAGTCCGCGGGCAAGAGTCCCAGTCCCTGAAACGTCGCCTTTTCCTTCATGACGAAACCGGTCAACCGCCAATCGGCGACCTTGGACGGGTCGACATGGAAGTATTCACACCATTGAGGAACAGCCAGATCGAACACACGCGGAATTTCATCCACCGCCGGACTTGTCGGAAGATCGGTGTAGAGGACCAAATGCTTTCCAACAACTTTTCGCACGCCAGCCGCGGCAAGCCTGGCATCGTCGATGACCCGCGGCGGCGGCGAGGGTGTTGGCTGCCGCTCGGATTCGTTTAACAGGTCTCCAAGAATGCGAGGTTTTTCGCGAACTGCCGGCGGAGTCTCACTGAAGGGAGCGCGAAACGCCGGCTTCGCTGGACTGGCTGGCGAACTTGACGGTTCCGTGTTGGACTCCTGCACGTCGTTTCCTGCGCGCGTTGTCGGCTGCTGCACGACCACGGGTTTCTGCGAAACCGCGTTCGGCTCGATGGTGCTCTTGCCGCAGCCCACTTGACCCCAGCAGAGCGGTAAGAGTAGAAGACATGTACGCGTTCGCTTGATCCACAGCAGATTCATACCTTAATCGTCCTTTTACCCCGTCCACTCATTGTAGCAAACATTCGAGACACCCATCATGCGTTGCTTGTTTTTCGTGATTTGCCTTTTCTGCCTGGGCTGCACGCCGAGTGATCCGGAAAAACAGCGAGTCGTCGTGTATTGTGCGTTGGACCGGGAGTTTTCCGAGCCGATCTTAAATCAGTTTTCCGAAGCGGAAAACACCATCGTGGGCGCGAAGTTTGATATCGAGTCGACAAAGACGGTTGGCCTGGTGAATGCCCTGATTCACGAGCAGCAGCGGCCTCGCTGCGATGTGTTCTGGAACAACGAGATCCTGCATACCTTGCGACTCGAAAAACTCGGGCTGCTCGAAGCCTACGCGGTTCCCGCTGCCAACAAGTTCCCGGCAGATTTTCGTTCCCCTGAGGGTACCTGGTATGGTTTTGCCGCTCGTGCGCGCCTTCTCCTGGTGACCACCGAGATTGTTGCGAACGCGGAACGCCCGAATTCGATTCACGATCTTGTCGACCCGAAATGGAAAGGAAAGGTGGGGATCGCAAAACCGCTGTTCGGCACAACCGCGACCCACGCGGCCGTTTTGTTTGCCACCTGGGGCGATGCCAGGGCGAAAGCGTTTTTTTCGGCACTGCGAGACAATGCACAAGTTCTATCCGGAAACAAACAAGTCGCGATGGACGTTGCCGCAGGCCGCATCGCCTTTGGACTCACGGATACTGACGATGCGATTATCGAAATCGAAGCGGGGCATTCGGTCGAGATCGTTTATCCCGATCAAGGCAGCGACCAGTTGGGGACGCTGTTCATTCCTAATACCGTTTGCATCATTAACGGCTGCCCGCATCGCGAGGCGGCGGAGCGTTTGTTGCGGTACTTGTTGACTCCCGAAGTCGAAACGCAGTTGGCGCAGGGCAGCAGTGCCCAGTTTCCGTTGCACGCCGAGGTCCCTGTCCAACCGCGAGTCGCGCCTCCGTTTGCAATCCGTAAGATGGACGTCGATTTTCCCGCGGCGGCCGAGCACTGGGATACCGCCGCCGAATACCTGCGTGCCGAGTTTGCTTCGCCCAAGTAGGCCGGCCGATGCAATCCCCACGAAACGAACTCGCTGATTTGCAACCGGATGAGCAACGAGATTCGAAACAAGCGGGGTCTGTGACATTTGGAATGGAAATTCGAAGCACGAATATCGAAAACCGAAACAAATTCGAATGTCATAATTCGAAAACCCGAAACCCCGGCATCGGTTGCATTTCGCGTTTCCGTTGAATGCAGGTGAGACTGATTTGAATTTCGGATTTTGAATTCGTTTCGTATTTCGTGCTTCGGATTTCGAATTTTTTGCGATTCTCGGATTTTGACCTGGCTTGTTTAGTAACGACACTGGAACCCATGATCGAACCTGCATCCACGCCTGACGAACCGGTACCGTCCGCCGAGACGGATTCGGATAGCCACGATGCGTCCGTCGTGACGGACGTGATTGCCGTTCCCGAACCTTTGCCTCAGCCGAATTTTGGTTTCGCCATCCTCTGGTCGTTCCTGCTGCTGGGCGCCCAGCTGATTATCGGCCTTGTCGGCGGGGCGTTCCTGGCTGTGCTGGCGGTCGCGCAAGGCGTGTCGCCACAGGAGTTCCTGGATCCGGCGTCGGAAGCCACCGCGGCCATCAACACACTTTTGATCCCCGTCGCCACGCTTTCGACAACGGTAACGGCGATTGTGGTGGTGGTGTTCCTGTTTCGAGGCAAGGCGCGCCGGGTCATTGCGTGGCGCGGCTGTTCGCCGACTCAGTGGCTGCTGACCATACTGGCGGTCATTCCGATGTCGATTGTGGCCAGCGAGCTTGCCAACTGGGCCGCGGAAGTGCTGCCGTCATTCGGCAGCGAGATGATCGATCAGCTCCGCGGGCAATCCTGGCTGCTGGTCTTCTTCGCGGCGTGTGTGCTGCCGGGACTCGGCGAAGAAATCTTCTTTCGCGGCTTTCTCAGCCGAGGGCTGTGTGCGCGGCACGGTGTCGTAGCGGGTACTTTGATGGCCTCGCTGCTGTTCGGTCTGGTCCATGTCGAACCGGTCCAGTCGTGCGGCGCCGCCGTGATGGGGATCGCTTTGCAGTGGGTATTCCTGTCGACGCGTTCGCTCTGGGCACCGATCGTCCTGCATACCGTGAACAATACCCTGGCCTTCGCGGCGCTCAAGTACGGGGAACGCTATTTTCCTATTCCCGGCTACTCGTACATGCCCAACGACCAATTGACGCATTCGCCAGTTGTGCTCTTCCTGGCCGGCCTGGCCAGTGCCGCCGCGATTTGCTGGGCTTTCTACACCAGTCGCACCCACTGGGTTCTCCCCAGTGGGAAACGCTGGTCCGCGGGCTACGTCACGGCTCAGATGCCCGCAAAGCACCTGGACGCCCGGCCCGTCAGCGGGTTTCCCAGCGTGCTTTCGCTGATCGCGGTTATCGCCACGTCCGGGTTCCTGGCCTGGGCCATCTGGTTCTCCATCGAAAAGTAGCCGAATACCCTGAACCCGAACGTGATGCGGCCGCTCGATTTAGCGTCGCCCGATCTTGCCTTTCCCGGCACCAGGGTCCCGCGGCGGCAGGGCAGGGATGCTAGCAGAAAAATCGTTATGCGGATCGGGACGCGTCGCCGATACTAGGAAAAGCAATCCCTCCAGGCTGAACGCACGCCTGGAAGTGAAATCCCACCGTTCCCGCGTGAAACTGGAATGCAAACCTGCATTGCCGAGTCCCACGCATTCGCGATAATTGCGCTGCCCACGGACGGGCAGCACCGACCTGCGCACCTACTGGAGTGAGCATTTCGAAGACAGTTGTTACTCAAAAGGCCAAAACGAGAGATCACCTACGGTCTCCGGTTTGGTTGGCGGCCTGACCGCCGTACATTGTAGGTAAGTACAAGGATGTACAGGCAAACGATTTTTCGCGTCGTGGCGTTTACTCTGGTATTCGGCTGCGCGCGCATGGTCTTGTCGGCTCCCGGTGACGATCAGTATGCCGTTGCGGCCAACCATTACACACACGCGCGGTGGAACCTGGCGATCGACGAGTTCCAGTCTTTCCTGCGACTCTATCCGGAACATTCGAAACGCGATGACGCTTTGTTTTTTGTCGCCGAGGCCTACGTGCAGACCGGCCAATACGACCAAGCGCGCGCCCAATTCGTGGCACTCATCGAAATAAGTCCGCAATACACCTATGTGAAACAGGCCATCTTCCGGACCGGTGAATGTGCGTATCTGTCCAGCCGCTGGGACGAGGCGGAAAAGGACCTTGCGTGGTTTGTCGAAAAATATCCCGACGATGCCTTGTGCCAGTACGCCCTGCCGTACCTCGGGGAAATCTGCATTCGCCGAGACGACGCAAAGCAAGCGCAGGAGTTCTACGTCAAGGCCTTGAATCTCTTTCCTGAAGGGCCTTTGGCCTTCTCGTGCCGCTATGGAATGGCTCGCGCTTTCGACATGCAAGGGGGCGACGAGACAGCGGAACGGTTCTATCGATTCGTCGCTTCGAAAAAGTCGCACCTGCTGGCCGACGACGCGTTGTTTCATCTGGGTTGGATGAACTACCAGCGCCGGGAATTCCAGAAATGCGCGGCGGTCATGCAGGAGTTCGCCGAGTCGTTTGCCGACAGCAAACTGCAATTGGAAGCCGCGTATTGGCGGGGCTTGTCGTTGCGGGAACTGGGGCAACCCGCGGAGGCGGTGACCGTTCTGGAAGCGTTTGCCAGTGAACAGCCAGAGCATCCACTTGCCGCGGCGCTCCGATTCGCAATCGCAGACACCTTGTACCGGCTCGGCCGCGTTGAGGAAGCCGACCGCTACCTGACCGAAGTCCAAACGGATTATGCGACAAACGACTGGGCCGACGACAGTTTGCAGCTCAGCATCCAGATTGCCTTTGACGAGGGCCGTTACTTCAGGGCGAAAACGCTGATTGAAGAGTTCCAGGAACGTTACCCGGAAAGCCGCTTGCGATTCGTCGTTAAACAAACGCAAGGGCGCGTCCAACTCAAAGAGCAGGACTTCCCGGCCGCCGCCGACACATTCTTGCAGCTAACCGCATCCCCCGCCGATGCGGAAACAGACGACCACTTCCGCGCCACCAACTGGTACCTGCTCGCGCTCGCTCAAATGGGTTCGAAGCAGTATGGCCTGGCGCTGGACACCTTGGCCACCGCGGCCGACTTGCCGCTTCGCGAAGAATTGCATCGCAACGTCCAGATGGCGCGGGCCACGTCCCTGTTCGAAAAAGGAGACTTGACCGAAGCCAGTCAAGCGTTCACGAGTTACCTGGCAGCCCATCCGGGCTCAAACGACGACGCCAAGGTCCGTTCGCAACTGACGGTGGCCCTGGCAAAACTCGGGCGTGTCGATCAGGCGGTTGCCTCCTTCGACGACTTGAACCGCCAGCACCCGCACCACGAACTCCTTGCGCCCGTAGCGCATCATGTTGCGGAAGCCGCCTACGCGGCCGAGCGTCTGGACGTGGCGGCAAAGTTCTTTGCGCTGCTGGCCGAACAAGGGAACACGCCTGAAATGCGCCAAGCGGGGTTAACCGGCCTGGCCTGGACGCAGCTGCAAACGAACAACACGGCGGCTTCCGCTGACACTTTCCAGCAGCTTCTGGAACAGCATCCCGATAGCCCGCGGGTTGTCGAGGCCGTCTTGGCCCGTGCCCGGGCGCTGGAGGCCAATCAGCAGTGGAACGCGGCCATTGCCACCTACGAACTGGTCCTGGAAAAATATCCCGTCTCGGAACACGCCGCGGATGCTCAATTCTACGCCGCACTGTTGCACATGCGCCTGAAGCAACATGACGAAGCCGTCAAGAAGTTCGGGAACGTGGTCGAACAGTATCCCGATTTCGCGCGGCGTGACGAGGCACTTTATCACGAGGCCTGGGAGTTGATCGAGTTACAACGCGTGGCTGAAGCAGATGCCCTGTTTCAACGTCTGGTGTCGGAGCACTCGGAGAGTCGTTACTGGGCCGATGCCGCGTACCGGCTGGCCGAACGGGCCGTGCAGGCCGGCCGCGATGAAGAAGCCATCGGACTGCTCGACCAGATCATTGCGGCTTCGGTCGACGAAAGGCTTCTCTCGCACGCACTTTACATGCACGGTCAACTGGCCGCCGAACAGGGACGCTGGAACGATACGGCAGTGTCCATGCAGAAAGTCGTCGAACTGGATGTCAACCCGGCGCTGAAGTTGCCCGCTCAGTATTGGATCGCCGAATCGTACTACCGGCAAGGTGACTACGATCAAGCCGGCCGTTTGTTCTCGCTGCTGGACGCGCAAACGGATGATCTCCGCGAGGCCTGGCTGGGCATGATCCCGCTGCGCCGCGCACAAGCGCAGGCGCACCAGAAGCAGTGGTCCGACGCCTACCAGCTGGCACGGACCATTGCCGATCGCTTTCCCGACTTCGCCCAGCAATACGAAGTCGATTACTTGCTGGGACGCTGCCTGAGTAGCCAGGCGCGATTTAATGAAGCCCGTGCCGCCTACAACCGAGTCATCCAGTCGACGCGGGGAGGCCAATCCGAGACGGCGGCGATGGCCCAGTGGATGATTGGCGAAACCTACTTCCTGCAACAAGACTACGTGGAAGCGATCAAAGCGTATTACCGTGTCGACGCGCTCTACAGCTATCCGCATTGGCAAGCCGCGGCACTGCTGCAGGCGGCCAAGTGCCACGAGTTGCTGCAGCAGTGGCCCGAGTCCATTCAGCTGTACACACAGTTACTGAAAGACCACGGCGATACGGAATTCGCGGACGAAGCATCCCTGCGATTGAAAGCCGTCAAACAGAAGAACTAGGCTTGTCGGAAAAGGGGCTGACCCTCCAAAGCGTCAAAACCCTACGCCGGCGGAACGACAATTGGAACAAGATTGAGAAAGCGGAATTCATGATGGATATTCTGTATCATTTCGCGCGGCGCCGCGTCGTGTCCGGTGTCATGCTGGTGATGTGGCTGGCGGTTCTGGCGGTGAGCGGGCGCGTCGTCGGACAGGACACAACGGCCGACGAAACACCCAGCGCGGCCATCGAGACGCCCGAGGAACCAGAGGTCCATCAGAACACCATCCCCACTCAGAACCTGCTGAGCGTCTTGCGCGACGGCGGACCCTTAATGTTTGCCATTGGCGGCTGCTCGTTCCTGCTTGTCGTTTTTGTTTTCGAACGCCTGATTAGCTTGAGGCGCGGGCGGGTGATCCCCAGGCCGTTCGTCAGGAGATTCCTGAAACAACTCCGCGAACGGGAACTGGATCGGGACGAAGCGATTGGACTGTGTGAGGAAAACAAAAGCCCGGTAGCGGAAGTCTTTGCCGCCGCCTGCAAGAAGTGGGGCAAGCCGTCAGTCGAAGTCGAACAGGCTTTGATCGATTCGGGCGAGCGGGTGACCAACGGCCTGCGCCGGTACCTGCGTCTGTTCAACGGCATCTCCACGATCAGCCCGCTGCTGGGATTACTGGGCACCGTGTTGGGAATGATTCGTGCGTTCAACGCCATTGCCACCGCGGACGCCATGGGACGCCCGGAATTGCTGGCGACTGGCATCAGCCAGGCGCTGCTGACCACCGCGGCAGGACTCACGGTCGCGATCCCGGCTCTGATTGCTTACCTGTATTTCGTCGGGCGAGTGGACCAGCTGATTATCGAAATCGACGCCTTGGGCGAGAAGGTTGTCGGATTGATTTCCGCGGAATCGCTGAACGACCAGTCGCGGAAAGGGAAGGCGGCGTAGCCATGCCACTGAAAACGAACTACGAGGAACAGCCGACGATCAACCTGACACCGATGATCGATATCGTATTCCTGCTCATCATCTTCTTCATGGTGGGCACTAAGTTCACGGAAATGGAACGCAAGATCGCCTTGCAAGTCCCCACGGTCGCAGACCCGGGAGCTCTGGCGCCCGCACCGGAAAAGCGAGTGATCAATGTTTACCAGGACGGTCGCATTGCCCTGGACCAGCAGTTCCTGACGATTGACGAATTGATCCAGCAACTGTCGGATGCGCGCAGCGAATACCAGCAGCTGGGCGTCATCATTCGCGGGGACGCCGATAGCGCGTACCAGAACGTCGCCAGCGTGCTTGGCGCCTGCAAAGAGGCGGGGATCGCCGAGATGGGTGTCTCGGTGCGAACGGCCAGCCGTTCCAGCAACCTGAGGTGATGCGTGAATACGACACTGACGCTGCTGGGCTTGCTGCCAACGGATACCAAGACAATCGGGATCGCCATCTGGATCGGATTGGCGCTGCTGACGTTGTCTCTGGTGATCATCGGGCGGACTCGCTGGGGACAGGCCAAGCCCCTTTCCAAATGCGTCGTCCTGTCAGTCTTCGCCCATGCCCTCTTTGGCACGTACGCTTACACCACCGATCTGTTCTTCACGGCTCCCGTCCCAAGACAGGAACAAATCATCCGCTTGGCGATGATCGACCCCAACGATACCACCACCGCCAAACCTCAACACGACGAGCGGTCTTGGGATCGCCTGGCTTCCGACGTCAATTTGCAGCCCAATATTGCGGCGCCCGAACGGCCGCTGGTGGCGGAAACCGAAGAGCCGCAGCGCGGGGAAATCTCCACGCTGCCGACCATCACGGCCGGTACCCCGTCGGACGATATCGGCCCCGTGGAAGTACCGCGTGATGTGGAGCCACTGTCGTCCGAAGGCGATTTCTCGTCGACAACCCCAGTGGCATCGGACATCCGCATCGACGTTCCCGAAGCAAGGCAAACTGAGAGCCCCGTGACCGTGGCATCGACTTGCCGGATCCCTGCGCACCGACGCCGCGGACGCCCAGGCGGCACTTGACGAGAATCTCGCGCTGTCCAATCCTCAGTCTGCAACAGGGGAACGTTCGTTGCCAGAGTCGGGAGTCGGATCGCAATCCGCCGACGAACTTCCCGAAGTGACAGGCCAGAATCCGACCGCCCCCGTCGCGCCGCGACGCCTGGGGGACGCCGAACGTATCCCGCAGCCGTATGGACTGCGGATGGCGCCCAACCGGTTGAGCATTGTCAAACACTTTGGCGGCAATCAGCAAACCGAAGATGCCGTCAACGCCGCGCTGCGATGGCTGGTGCGTAGCCAGAGCGCCAACGGCGGCTGGGATGCCAGCCGCTTCGGCGCGGGATTCGAAACCAGGGCCCTCGGTCACGATCGCGAAGGAGCCGGCGCCGATGCCTACACCGCCGTTACCGGCCTGGCACTGCTGGCCCTGCTGGGCGCCGGGCATTCGCACCTGGAAGGAAAGTACCGGCAAGAGGTCTACCTGGGACTGAAGTACCTGACGGAGGTGCAGCAAGCCGACGGCAGCCTGGCGGGAGATTCCCGTTTGTACGCGCAGATGTACTGTCACGGAATCGCGTCACTGGCGCTCAGCGAGGCCTATGCCATGACGGGCGACCAGCAGTTGAAGCCGTTTGTCGAACGGTCCGTGGCCTATACGTTGAGCGCTCAGAATACGGCTACGGGCGGCTGGCGATATCGACCCGGCGATCAGGGCGATATGAGTCAGTTCGGCTGGCAAGTCATGGCGTTGAAGAGCGCCGAGCACGCGGGGATGCCCATACCGACGCAGACGCGTATCGGCATGATCCGCTTTCTGCGCAGCGTTTCCACTGGCACCTATCGCGGTTTGGCCAGCTATCGCCCTCGCTCCGGACCGTCCCGAACCATGACTGCCGAGGCGCTGACCTGCCGCTACTTTCTGAAGCTGGAAACGGAACCGTTGGCCATCGCCGAAGCGGAGAGTTTTATCATGGAGAACGTCCCGCAGGTTGGTAAGCCGGATCTGTACTACTGGTACTACGGCACGCTGGCGCTGTTTCAGGGACAGAGCAGCAACTGGCCGACCTGGAATGAAGCGATGCAACAGCAACTGCTGCGATGGCAGGAAACCGATGGCGAAAATGCCGGCAGTTGGGGAACCGATACCGTTTGGGGCGGCTACGGGGGCCGCGTCTACACCACTGCCATGGCCGCCTTGTGCCTGGAAGTGTACTATCGGTATCTTCCGCTGTATCAATAGGTTAAGCATGCCGGGCGGAAAAAGGGGTCGGGGCGGAAAAAGGGGTCGGGAGCCAATAGTGCGAAGCACCCGAAGGGCCGTTCCGGCTATTGGCTCCCGACCCCTTTTTCCGCGGCCAATAGTGCGAAGCACCCGAAGGGCCGTTCCGGCTATTGGCTCGACCCCTTTTTCCGCGGCAAGAAAAATTGCCCGGGCGGGATTTCATTCCCGTTTGACAGCCAGGCCCGTCTCACTAGAATTGAGTACATACAACAGATGACTGCGTTAATCTGTTAACCTCCTGCACCATACGAGTCGGTTCCGGTGACGCCCCGCTGGGCACCAGCCTGCTTTCGCCACTTGGTAGCGTGCGTTGAGTCCTACCTCACCCACTTTTTTTTGCGAGAGCTGTCATGGAAACTCTTTTTGCGTTTGGTATGCCTGGTATCCCCGAGCTGTTGATCGTTTGCTTCTTGGTGCTCCTGCTGTTCGGTGGAGCCAAGTTGCCGTCGCTGATGCGCAACATGGGCAAGAGCGTCAGTGAGTTCAAGAAGGGAGTGAATGATCCGTCTGACGATTACGTCAACGCCGACGAGGATGACGCCGAGGAAGAAGTTACCAGCAAGAAGTCGTAACGCGGGCAATCCCCGGTTGCGGTGTAATACCCGATTGCGGTGTGATACCCGATTGCGGTGTCACGCTGCTTTCAAATATCGCGGAGGCACACTGCCGCCGCATGTTTCCTACTCGGGTATGCCTTCCACTGTTGTTACCGTTTGCATCCATCTCTCATGCCGAGTCCCAACATGTTAGCGAATGATCTTTGCGTAGCCCCGTTGCTGGCCATCGGTCTTGGTCCAACGGAACTTGTGATTCTAGGAATCGTAGCCGTGCTGTTGTTTGGCAAGAACCTGCCCAGCGTCGCGCGCTCCCTGGGCGGAAGTTACCGCGAGTTCAAGAAGGGCTTGACGGACATCCAGTCGACCATCGATTCGACCGTGCACGACTTCAACACGCCCACCTCGTATTCCTCGACAAGCTCCTACGAGGACTACGACGACTACGATGAACCGCAGGCACCCAAGTTCGAGCCGCCGCCAGCGGAACCCCAAGACGCCGACGCGCCGACGAAAGAAATGAGTCAAGAATAACTTCCGCATCTTCAACGTGCGTGTCGATCGTGTGCTGCGTTGTGCAACCCTCCCGCGCGCGGGAGGGTCGGACGCGGTAGCGGCCGGGGAGGGACTTTTCTTCTCGTTCCCTGGCTCCCGCCGGGGAACGCCCTGTCTGCGAGGCTCCGCCTCCCTCCCGCCTAGAACTCGGCGCTGCCCGGCGTCCGCGGGAACGGGATCACGTCGCGGATATTGGCCATGCCGGTAATGAATTGCACAATGCGTTCCAGGCCCAGTCCAAAGCCGGAATGGGGAACGGTGCCGAAGCGGCGCAGGTCCAGGTACCACCAGTATTCGTCGGCATTCAGCCCTTGTTCTGCCATGCGTGATTCCAGGACGTCGGGCCGGTCTTCTCGCTGGCTACCGCCGATGATCTCGCCGACTTTCGGCACCAGCACGTCCATCGCC
>CALBSZ010000670.1 GCA_937967665.1 uncultured Planctomycetaceae bacterium | reverse complement strand
GCCAGCGGCAATACAACGGGGTTGGCCCTGGACGAAGCGGCGCTGATCGGACTGATCTCGGTTCATGCGACGACGAAGAACAGTGGCTCCAGCAGCGGCAGCGCTGCTCTGACTTTCACGGCGGCGGCGACGGACTTCGACTACTTGCCGGCCGGCGAAACGGTAACGATCACCTACACCGCCGAGGTAAACGACGGAGATGCGACCGGTAGCAATAGCTTTAATGTTGTCATCACCGGGTCGAACGACGCGCCGACGGCGGGCAGCGATGAGGCGGCTACGGACGAAGACACCGCTTTAGACATCCGTGTCGGGAACGATCCCCTCACAGTGCCTGCCGGTGCCACCAGCGTTCTGGAAAATGACAGCGACATCGACGCCTCGGTCATGCTTGTCGGGCAAGTGGGAGTGCTGGATGTCAGCGGCACCAATCCTGTTACAGGAGCTCCGTGGCGAGTTGGCGACACGTATCGTCTGGCCTTCGCCACCAGTACCGGACGCAATGCGACCTCCACGGATATCGCGGATTATAACCTCTTTGTGCAGGATGCCGCGGCCGCCGCTGGTCATGGCAGCGTCACCTGGTACGCGCTCGCCTCCACCGCCGCCGTTTCCGCACGCGACAATACCGAGACCAATGCAGGGCCAGGGGAAAGCATCTGGCTCATGAATGGGACAACGAAGATCGCCAATGACTACGCCGACTTTTTCGATGGACACGCGGCATCCGAGCGCATCCACTTGTCGGAGTCGGGTGGCACGCCTTTCGATGGCGGAGATTATACAAGCGTCTGGACCGGTTCCGACGGCTCTGGCAATATCAAAGGAAACGATGAACTCGGCGCCACCGACGGCACCACGCGCACCGGACTTTGGGGAACCGGTTCGGGGTCGCAGTGGATTGACCGCTTTTCCATCGGCAACGCCGATATCAAGGCGCTCTACGGTCTGTCGGAAGTGCTGACAGTCACCACAACGCAACCCGCGCCACCCAGCATCACGGCCTTTGACGCGGCCAGTAGCGGTGGTGGATCGGTTTCGCTGAACACAGCGACGGGTGAATTCACCTACGATCCCAGCGGGCAGTTCCAATCACTGGCACAAGGAGAATCGGCGACCGATACGTTCACGTACACGATCAGCGACGGTACGCTGGCGGCGGTGGGCACCGTCACGATCAACATCACGGGCGTCAACGACACGCCGACGGCGGTCGACGACGCGCACGCGATTACGGAACAGTCGGGGGATGAAACCGGAAACACCGTCAGTGGCAATGTCATCACGGGTGTGGGCAGTCCGAGCACCACTGCGGATAGAGATCCCGATACGAACGATACGTTGTCCGTGGACACCTCGGGCGGCACTTCGCGGGTCGGAAC
The DNA here is from genome assembly GCA_937967665.1 of uncultured Planctomycetaceae bacterium. GTDB lineage: Bacteria > Planctomycetota > Planctomycetia > Pirellulales > Pirellulaceae > CALBSZ01. Next base: position 3,200 of record CALBSZ010000670.1, on the reverse strand, counting down.
CTATGGCTCGTTGACCATCGGCAGCGACGGCAGTTACACGTATGAATTGGGTGCCACCGCAACGCAGAACAACTTGTTGAACGATGTCGATACGGGCAGTCAGGTGGTGGATACGTTCACATTGACGATCACGGACGGCATCGAGTCGGTCTTGTCCATGTTGACGATTACCATCGATGGCGTCACGGACAACCAACCGCCCACCGCTGCGGACAAGACCACAACCACGCTGGAAGATACAAACCTGGCGTTGTCGGTCATGGACTTCGGCTATCTGGACCCGGATGGCGATCCGCTGGATCACGTCGAAATCAGCAGCCTGCCAGCAGCAGGGTCGCTGTTCTTGGACGACAACCTGAACGACATGAACGATGGCGAAGACGTGTCGGCGCTGGCCCTGGTCTCCGGCAACGACATCGCCGCCGGCAAATTGAAGTTTGCACCGGCGCTGAACGAGAACGGCATGAACTACGCCTCGTTCACCTTCCGCGTCAACGACGGCACGGTCTATGGAAATTCCAGCAATACACTGACGATCAACGTTACTCCCGTGAACGATCCGGCTGACTTTGGCGGCGATACCAGCGGTACCGGGATCGAAAACATTCCGGCGGTGACGGGCACGTTAACGGCCACGGACGACGCCGACGGGCTGAGCACTCCGAATTTTACCATCGTCAGCGGCCCCAGCAGCGGAGTCGCATCCATCGATGCGGGCCGCGGTGCGTGGAGCTACACGCCCGATCCGAATTTCACCGGTGGCGATAGCTTTACCGTTCAAGTGACCGACGATGCGGGGAACGACGAAACGCAGGATATTTCGCTTACCATCACTCCGCCGATTTACATCGACGGCAGTGGGGATTTGATTGCGATCGGTACCAGTAGCGCCAACGAGATCATCGTCACGGCCGGGAATAAGGGCCAGGTGTTCGTGCGTTACAACGATGCCGCATTCGGTCCGTTTAGCGTATCCAGTGGCGTGATGATGATTAGCGGCGGCGCGAGTGACGACACGATCACCGTGTCCGGCAACGTGAATTTGGATGTCGTTATCAACACCGGCGAAGGCAGGAACTACGTGGCCGGTGGTCCTGGTAACGACACCGTTACTTCCCTCTCTGGCGACGACGTGTTGCTTGGCGGGGGCGGCGATGACACGATCCATGCCGGCGGCGGCCAGGATAAGGTGGACGGGGGCGAAGGAAATGATACGCTCAACGGCGAAGACGGCGACGATTTAGTTGTCGGTGTCGGCGGCAACGACACGATTAGCGGCGGAGCGGGTAACGATCAGTTGGCCGGCGGTACCGGCGACGACATTATCGACGGCGGAGACGGTGACGACACGGCGAGCGGTGGCGATGGCAACGATATCGTGCGCGGGGGCGCCGGCAACGATCGCTTGTTTGGCCGCCAGGGGTTGGACATTCTGGTTGGCGATTCCGGGGCCGACGGGCTGGCCGGCAACGAGGGTGACGATGTCCTGGTCGGCGGCAGCGCAGCTGCCGATCTCACGCCGGTTTTGAATGACTGGGTCGCATACGATTTCGCGACCGCCTTCAGTTTAATCAACGGTCCGCTGGCCGCTACGGGCGACGGTTCGGCCGATGGCCTGAACGGAAACATCGGTCGCGATCTGTACTTCGGGGACGGCCCCGATAGCCTGACCATCCGCGGCGATGATGCCTTTGTGTTGGTGTGACGGCGGACCGGCAATCCACCCGCGAAGCGGTGACATGCGATAGTCGGCTGAGGGGGTAGGCGCGGCCTGAACTGTCCATTCTTCGATTTTCTTGCCAAAAAGTTTCTCACGGCTGCGTTTTTGTGCATAATAGTCATGAGTTATCCAGTCGGCTTGGCAGGCGTATTCCATGCGTCCAACCCGGGTGACATCCTTTCCGATGCCGCCGCGATTTGCGAGTCGGCGGGCGTTTCGACACCAAAATCGGCCAACACCAGGATCAGCACGCAGCCAACGCAGAAGGGTTCATTACGAGCGATTTTTTCGAGGCATTCATGGGTAGCCCGCGGACCGTCGACGAAGGTGTGATCCTCCGCCAGGCTATCCTGCAAAGGGTTGCCTGACACGTACCTTTTCCACGGGTGGGCCCGTAGCGCACGCTCGTTGATGCCCTCGAGGTTGTAAACTCTCAACCGCAGCCGCTGCGTCTGCTCTGCGACTATCAGGACCAGTATCATGAAGAATGTTTCTCGCCGTCGTCGTGTTCGACCAACTCGACTTTTCCGATCATCGCAGGACCGCCCGAAGAATCATCTCGGTCGGACTTTGCATTTCGAAACCATGGAGGAGCGGCGGTTGTTGGCGTTGCTTGTCGAAGAACAGTTCCTGATCGACGGCAATAACTATACGGCAGATGCAACGATCGAAAATGTATCCGCGGATGGAACGTTCGGCTTCGAGAATGGCGATGCGTGGACGACGCCGGATGCGCTGGCGACGACGGTGAATGCCTACGCGCGTTCAGGCGGACTGTCTTATACCGATGGAAGCGGGAATGTGCTGGATGTCGCCGGTGGCCACCTGGACCACTTCCGCACGTCCGGTTCGACCGGGAACCTGAAGACATTTACACGTGAGACGTCGAACGCGACGACACAGCAAGCCGTGGGAGACGAAATCTGGTTTTCGCTGTTGATCAATGCCGATAATGCGACGATCTCGGGTGCCGACGAAAGCTTTTTTCTGTGGGATCACAATACCGGCGGCGGCACTCGGCACTTTGGAGTTGGATTCGACGGGGATTCAAATCTTTGGGCGATTGCACAGAGTACGGGGACCAGAGTCGACACAGGTTTGACACTTCAGCCGGGTACGAATCTTGTCGTCGTGCGGATGGTCGACGCTGACAGTTTCGTCGACGGCAGCGGAGGCACGGACGATGACAAGTTCGAACTGTTCTTGAATCCCTCACTGGATGCGGCGCCGACGGGCGTGGCCGACTACCGCGTGGATGGCAACTTTGGCTTGGTAACGGGCAGTCACACCGGATTCGGATTTGACAGCCTGGTAACGTCGTTTGATCTCTCGGCGGGCGACAATGTGCTGTATGATGAATTCCGCCTCGGAGACACGTTTGCGGATGTGACTCCCTTCACGGCGGCATCCTCGGATATCGTGGATACGTTCGATTCGTATGCCGACGGCGCGAACCTGGATACGCTGAACGGCGGGACGG
>CALBSZ010000669.1 GCA_937967665.1 uncultured Planctomycetaceae bacterium | reverse complement strand
ATCTTCGCCAGGAACGCCCGGCGGGCAAACGCGTTGTCGAGCGATTCGGTAAGACCGAGCAATTCATCCGCGGACGTTTTCCGGAGCGCCTCGGTCGAGGTCACGGCCGTAGCCAGCCGGCTGCCGCGCGTCTGGGCGTTGGACTCCTGGCGAATGATGGGGATCAAGTCCGGCAGATGCCCCGCCTTCACCAAGGGTGCCAGCCGCGCGACGACGGCCTGCAACACACGGCGCCGCAAGTCGGAATTCGATTCGGTCCGGATATACTCGAGCAAATCGGGCGCGCCGCCGCTCTTGACGATACGCGTCATGATCGCATCGCTACTGAACAAGTTAGAAACCAGCGAGCCCCGATAGTACTGATTTGTTTCCAGTCGAATCAGTTGCAGCAGCGACGTCGTATGACCCTTGTCAATCAAGGTCCCACGCACGTCGTCGTCGGAGACAACTCGTCGGATAATACTGCGCCGCTGCGACTCGTTTCTTTCCGTTGCGATGAAGTCGAGCAGCTCTTCAAGTCGATCCGATTCGACCATTTGCTTTACGGAGGCAGGCTGCGAATAGAAAGCGAATCGAAGCTGCCGGCGTTTGGTCTTGTCCTTTTGTTTCTCGACCAGTGCCAGCATCGCATCAAGGGTGTCCGCGGATGCCATCGCTTCCAAAGCCGCGTTGTTGGTGAGGACGGTGAAGAGATACTTGTAGCGGCCGTTCTGTTCCTCTTCGTGGCTCGGATAATCCAGCAGCCGCCTGACTCCGTCATGATCGCGCAACCACTGCAACGCGCTGGGATGAGTCAGAATCCGCGCCAGCGATTCACCCCGCACAACCGCCGCCGGGATCTCCTCGGCCCCTGCCAACAGCGCCTCGAGATGCCCGGCCTTCACCAGGATTTCTATGCTGTTCGGACGGGTACCGAGTGTCTGGAAAATCCGCTGCCGAACGCTGAACTCATCCTCCGCTTCCAGCCACTTCAGGAAATCCGCTGTACGGTGTCGATCGGACAGGTATTGAACAACGGGCGTCGACGTGTAGAGCGCGGCCAGGATCGCACCGCGCGGCTTGCTCTCCTGTTCCAGCTGCGCCAGTTCCCACATGGCATCAAAATGGCCTTGAGCGATAAGCGCTTCCGTCGCTTTATCGACAGTGAAGAAGCGCGATAGCAGCGCGCGCCGGATCTCTTGGGGAGATTCGGGACCCACGAAATCCAGCAGTCGGTGAATGCGCTGGTCCTGCACCAGTAGATCGAGCACCTTGTCGTTGGTGTACAACTGGCTCAACCAGCGCGCTCGTGCCGCGGCATCGTCTTCGCGCTCAGCGATCAACAGCAATAAGTCGAACTGTTCTTCGTCGACCAGCCCGATGATCGCCGCCGCATTGCGATACAACGCGTCCAGGTAGTAACGGCGTGATCGTTGGTCCGCGCGCGGAGGTACGTTGGTCAGCAGCAGATGCAACTGCTTTTCCTCGCGCAAGTGCTCGATCACTTGAGAGTGATTCATGACCGCCGACAAGGAACGCCCGTAATTGTCTTTCGTGAGCGACGACTTGATGACGTCGGCCAGTTCATTGAACTTTCCCGCTTCCACCAGCAGACCGATCGCGGCAGCTTGCCGCGTCAACGTGTCCAGAATCCGCTGGCGGATGTCCACTTCCGGTTCGTCGCGAATCGAAGCAAAGATTTGATCCGTTTCCTTATTCTTAATCACCTGCTTCATGACGTCTGGCCAACTGTAAAGCTGACCAAGCAGCGAGCCGCGGTAGTATTTCTCCCGTTCCTGTTGCACCACGGAGACCAGCAAAGGCAAGTGCCCCTGTTTGACCAGCGTCGCCAGCCACTGCTGGTTGTAGATGAACCGCTGCATCAGCGTTCGGCGCCCCGCGTCCTCTGCCATGGTGCTGGCAAATTCCAAAGCGGACTGAGCCTTATCTTTTTCCACCAGCCAGCCGAGCACCGACGTATTGGAGTAAAGATTCGTGAGCACGCGAATCCGGGAGTCACGGTTCGGCAGGTTTTCGCCCAGTTTCAGGACTTCACCGTATAGCCCGGCCTGGATAAAGGTCTTCATGGCAACGGAATTGCCATAAATGCGAGTGAGGAATTCGCTGCGGATGTCAGCGTCCTTCATCTCGGCAGCCGTTTGCAAGACGCCTTCCAGCCCCCCTTCGCGGCGATCTTCGATAATGGCCTGCATCACCGCTTTGTTTCCCAGAAACGTGGCAAACAGGATCGTCCGCTCCCGGTCGTCCGCTTCCGCTTGAATCATGGCGGAGAGTTCGTCGTAGTGCCGCGCGGCGACGAGTGCCGACATGGCGCTGGAGCTGGCGAACAGTCCCTGCAGGTAACTGCGCCGAGCCTGCTGATGCTCTTCCTCGTCGGCCAGCTTCAAAAACAGTTCGTGCCTGCCGTTACCGACCAGATGTTGCACCACCGACGTGGATTTGGCAAACAGACCGAGCAGTTTCCCGCGCGATTCGTCGGGCTGCTGACGAACCAGTTCCAACAAACTGTCAAATTGATCGTATTCGATGATCGCCTGTTGAATGAGCGAGTGAGAAATAATCCGTGTCAGGACTTGATCCTGCTGCGGCGCGTCCATGTCGTCATGGATAAAATCGAGCAGCCAGACGACTTCCTCCTGGCTACCCAGAATCGTCTCGGACGACCTTGTCATGCTGAACAGCATCGTCAACGCTGTCGCTCGCCAAGGATGCTTTTCGGCCGTCTTGAGCAGCGCCCAGACTTGTTCTCGCGCTTCCACGTCGCGCAGCACGTAGTAGTTGCCGCCGCGCGACAACAGCAGGCCCATGTATTCGCCACAGGCCTCGGCTTCCGGCAACCCTGCGGCAATCTTGACTGCCGCGGTCGGATAATCGCTTCCCAGGTGAGACCGGACGGTTGACGACAGCATCAGCGTCGCCAGCAAGCGGCCACGCGCACCGGGATCCGGTTCTTCACTGGCCATCTTCTGCAGCCCGTCCAACCCGCGCTTTTCCAGCAATGACTTGACCAGCGCCGAGTTGGCGAACATCCGCTCGAACAATTCACTGCGATGTTCCGATGCGATGTTGTCGCGCGCATACTCAAGAAGTGTTTCCAGCTTCTTGTCGTCCGTCAGGCTCTTGGCCATCCCGGCAAGTTGAATGATCCATTGCCGGCGAATATCCTTTTCCGGTTCCAGTTCAATGAGTCGAAAGAGCAGGTCGAATCGGTCGTTCTCGACAAGTTCCGAAAGGGACGCAGCATTCTGAAAAATCTGCGACAGCATTTGCCGCCGCACGTCCGCCGATTCTTCGCGTTCGATGAATTCGACGAGCCGACCGAGTTGCTGTTTGGCGATCAACTGCTGCAGGACGTTCTGGGAAAACAACAACTGAACCAGCACCGTGCTCCGCCAGGCCTCGTCCCCTTCCACGGTGGCGACGAGTTTTTCCAAGCGGTCGTGTTTCAAATAATGGGCCACGCTCAGCGAATTCTGCATCAGCATGACCAGCAGCGGCCTCTTCGCGTCCGCGTCGAGCTCCATCGCAATCAATCGCTCGGCAACGTCGAACTGTTCCTTCGATGCCAGCGACTGGAAAGCAGCTTGCCGCTGTTGCAAATTGCCGTCACGAAACTCGCGAATCAACGCCACGACTTCTGGAGGCACCCCCGGCAAGATGCCGTAGTGGAAGTCGCGTAGTATCTGCCGCGCTCGGCCACGCACCTCCGCATCGCCACTGCGAGCGGCAGCGACCTCCAGGAATTCCTGAGCCGCCAGACCTTGATGCCAGAGGAATCGAAATGCGGCTTCGCGAACCCGGAACCGCCGGTCTCCCAGCTTCTTGACAGCCCGTTCAATCGCCCGCCGCTGCTCGGCATCCACCGCTACTCGCGAATCGCCTCGATCCGCCTGCGCCGCGGTTTCGGCGACCGGGTTCTCCGCAGGCAGCTGACCACCGGCGAGTCCCGTTAACCAAAAGCAAACAATCCAACCATGCATCATCCAACTCCAACCCCAAGGCGACTTACCCTTAGCTTAAAGGGTCCCGCTCCCGCTGCCAACGATTAACCGCGACAAAGGGCGGAATCACACGGTTTTGGCCGTTTTTCTCCAGCCTTTGTTTAGACGGCGTCCATTTTGCGGCTATCCGCAAGAATACAAGCACGCAGCGCCAGTAAGTGGATCCGGACGTAAGTGACCCACTTGTATGCGGTTCGAGCTTAGATGACCTCGGACCCTGGCACTGTCGTCGTTGGCGTGGATTCCAGGCGGATTTGGCGTGGATTCCAAAAACCCTGGAAACTTGCTTTTGGGTTACCATGGGTTTTGAAACTGCCTATATTAATATGTAAGAATGAGCATGCCAAAACACAGATGAAAATCCCGTGCACGGTGCGCGATCGTCTTGTACCATTCGCACGGGCGTATCGCGCCCCGGACGCGATGAAGCACAGGGTCCGAGGTCGAAAGTACGGTGCAAAATCGCGGTCGAAGTTTTTCTTGAGTCAGTCTGAAGTAACGATTTCCTGAGACGTCATGTGTGTGAATAGTCAGCCCCGACAATCAACGTGCTCCTGTTCGGCGAGGCTACCTGCTAGCCGCGCGACAGCAATGTTGGACAAACACGGTTTCCAGGTGTTCGTCGCCCTTGCCCTCGTCCTTTCGCTCTTCGCGCAGCCTCGGTTTGGACGGGCGGACGAAGTGCTCCGTCCGGAGCAGATCAAACTGTTCGAAACGCACGCGCGGCCGGTGCTGGTCGCGCATTGCCTCAAGTGCCACGGGCCCGATAAACAGAAAGGAAAGCTGCGAATTGATTCGCTGCAGGCCTTGCTGGCGGGGGGCGAATCGGGGCCCGCGATCGTCCCTGGAAAACCGGACCAGAGCTTGCTGATCGAAGCCGTGCGGCGGGAGTCGTTTGAAATGCCCCCCGACGAGGAACTCGGCAACGAAGCGATCGAGGGCCTGGTGGCCTGGATCCAAGCCGGCGCGCCCTGGCCCGGCGGTCCCGAGTATGCGATTCGTCCTCAGCCGAAGATCACGGACGAAGATCGCCAGTGGTGGTGCTTTCAACCGATCGCGGATCCTCCCGTACCGCCTCACGATGGCCAGTGGGTCAAGAACGACATCGACCCGTTTATCTTGCGACAGCTCTCCGCGCAGGGTTTGGCACCCAACTCACCGGCCGATCGCCTGGCACTGATGCGCCGCGCGTATTTCGACCTGACCGGCCTGCCTCCCACACCCGAAGAAGTCGCGGCGTTCCAGGCAGATGATTCGCCGACGGCTTACGAAGCGCTCGTCGATCGCTTGCTCGAGAGCCCGCGGTACGGTGAACACTGGGCCCGACACTGGCTGGATCTTGTGCGCTACGCCGACAGCGACGGTTACCGCCAGGACGCGTTTCGCCCGGAAGCCTACCGTTACCGGGAATACGTCATTCGCTCGTTTAACGACGACAAGCCGTACGATCGGTTTGTCACAGAACAGTTGGCCGGTGACGAAGTGGATCCCGGAAGCCGCGACGCCCAGATCGCCACGATGTTCTTGCGGCACTGGATCTACGAATTCAATCAGCGCGACGTCGAAACTCAGTGGCAGGCGATCCTGAACGATGTCACCGAAACCACCAGCGACGTGTTGCTCGGCATGGGCATGGGCTGTGCCCGCTGCCACGATCACAAGTTCGATCCGCTGCTGCAAAAAGACTACTACCGGCTGCAAGCCTTCTTCGCTCCTCTCTTTCCGCGCGATGACCAGGCCGTGGCGACGCTTGAAGAGCGAATGGCTTTCAATAAGCAGCAGCAAGCCTGGGAGCGTCAGACCGCGGACATTCGCCGGAAATTGTTCGAAATCGAGAATCCCGTGCTGTTGAAACACGCGGGAGGCCAGGGTTTCGATAAGTTCGTAGACGAAATCAAGGCGATGATGCGCAAGCGCGATACGGAGCGTGAACCGTACGAACAGCAGATTGCGACCCTGGCCGCGCGACAGCTGGAATTCGATCGCAAGAAGCTTCCAGAACAACTCAATGACGACCAGAAAGCCCGCTGGGAAGCGCTGCAAAAACAACTGGCTGAGTTCGAAGCACTGAAGCCGAAGCCGCTCGCCACCGTTGCCTTTGTCGCCAGTGACGTCGGCAGCGCGGCACCACCGACCTTCATTCCGGACGATCCCGACAAGACGCCGATTGAGCCGGGCTTCTTGACGATCCTGGATCCCGCCCCCGCGGAAATCATCCCGCCCCACGAATCACTGCAGTCGACCGGTCGGCGTACGGCATTGGCGCGGTGGATCACCGATCCTCGCAATCCGTTGACGGCGCGTGTGATCGTGAACCGCATCTGGCAGCAGCATTTCGGCCGCGGACTCGTCGCCACGACCAGCGATTTCGGACGCCTGGGCGAACCTCCGTCTCACCCCGAACTGCTGGACTGGCTGGCCAGCCGTTTTGTCGCGGAGGGCTGGAAGCTAAAGTCGCTGCATCGCTTGATCATGACGTCGGCCACCTATCGCCAGGCAGCGACCGTTCCGGCCGGCAGCAAAGCGCTGACAGTGGATCCGAAGAATCGACTCTTGTGGCGCATGAATCGGAAGCGATTGAGTGCCGAACAATTGCGCGACAGCATGCTGTTCGTCAGCGGCGACCTGGATGCCAGCATGGGTGGTGCATCGGTGGACGCATCCAAGCCGAGACGATCGATCTACACCAAGATCATGCGTAATAAGCTGGACGACCTGCTGACATCCTTCGACGCACCGGATTCCATCCGCAGCACGGACGAGCGCAATCAGACAACCACGTCGACCCAGGCGTTGCTGATGATCAACGGCGCCTGGCCGCTGGCACGCGCCAAGTCCTGGGCCGGCCGGTTGCAAAAACTGTCCAGCAGCGATCGAGACGTCGTGGCCACCGCGTTTCTCGCCGCGTACGGACGGCCAGCGACGCCGGCCGAAATCGCAGAGGCGTTGGCGTTCCTGAACGGTGCCGGCGAAGGGACGAGCGATCCGGAGCAAACCGTCATGTCGGCCGCCATTCCCGGCCGCGCCGGGCAGGCTATCGATTTGGATCCCGCGAGCCTGTCGAAATCGATCATCGTGGACAACAGCGACGTGCTGCCAAGCGGCGACTTCACAATCGAAGCGGTGATTTATCTCCGCTCACTCTACCCCGACGCAACGGTTCGCACGATCGTTTCGCAATGGAATGACAACAACAAACATCCCGGCTGGTCGCTGGGCGTTACCAGCCAGAAGTCCCGCTACGAACCGCGGAACCTTATCCTGCAGCTCGTCGGCGACCCGCAGCAGGGCGGCGCGGGCTATGAAGTGATCGCATCCAATTTGCGACCGGAGCTGAACAAGCCTTATTATGTGGCCGTGAGCGTCAAAATCGGCGACACCACGGAAACGGGCGTGACGTTCTACATGAAGGATCTTTTTGAAGAGCAGGCCGAACTGCAATCCGCCGGCGTGAAACATAAGGTAACCGATCACTACCGCAGCGACGTGCCCGTGGTACTGGGCGGCCGCCACGGGTCGACACGGCACTATTGGGACGGCTTGCTGGACGACGTCCGTATCTCGAACAAAGCACTCACGCAGGATCAGTTGCTGATCTCCGATCCGTCCAGCAACGCCGCCACGGTCGGTTTCTTCCAGTTCGAACCGTCGCTCGGGCTGCTGGCGGATTCCTCGCCTTCGCAACTGGCGGCCCGCATGTCGACCACGCAGCCCACCACGCGCCGCGAGCAGGCGCTGGTCGACTTTTGTCACGTGTTGTTGAATTCGAACGAGTTCCTGTACCTCGATTAGTTCGACAGCGCAGAGTTAACTGAAGCGAAACGGGGACTGGCTCCATCGCCGCGTTCGGACCGTCCCGGAAAACCGGCTGGATCGATGGTGCTGCCATCGCCTATGGCGATGAGCGAACGCCACCTGATCCGTTGGTCGAGGAGTTGAAGGCTGCCCAAGCTAAGCAGGATTGGGCAACGGTAGCAAAGATCGCTGAGCAGCTTCAGCGGCGAAATGGAAAGGCGGGCTAACCAGCCGTGTGTATCGCTAGTCGGCTCATAGGTTGCCCGCCAATATGCTCTTATCAACATCGAAGAAATCAGCGAGCGTCCGAATCATATTGCGAGTAAAACTCTTCTTGCCAGCAAGAACCTCAGAGATCGTTGACTTGGCGATCTTCGTGCGTCGGTGCAATTCGATCTGGCTGACGCCTTTCGCTCCCATCAGATGTCGAAGCATGTCAGCATCCGACGCCGGTTCGATTCGGTAGTGCTCATCCTCGTAAGCGGCAACGAGATCGCTCAGAGCGTCTAGGTACATTGACTCTCCAGATGAAAGTCGTCCTTTGGCCAGAAGGCGATCCACGACTTCCTGAGCCGCTTCGAGATCGTCTTCGGAGCGAATCGAAGCAAGCGGAAACACTTGGATGAGTGCCAAGTAGTCGTCTCGCACTTTGCCTTTAAAACGCTTGACGGTCGAAGTAACCACGTTTATCTCCTTTTCCGCTTCTTCTTGGGCGGTGTTGCCGATTTCTTTTTCGTCTTCTTCTTCGGAGGCTCAGAAAAGCAGCCGCAATCTGTTTTCCAGTTGCCCTTGTCGCATTCCTCGTGAGTCATCACCTTGAGGATGTACACCTTTTGGATCGGATACAGAATACGTGTAATTAGTCGATATTTGTTGCCGCCGATATTGAAGACCACGCAGTTACCCACCAAATCGGCACTTCGGTAACTCGCCTTCACGTCTGCCCATTCCTGCCAAGCGACTTCTTTATTGCTGACGTGAGTGTACCAAGCCCTCAACGGTCCTTCAGAATCCTCGCACCTGGGACTCTCCCAAAACTTCTTGAGCCGGGCCTTTGAAATGACTCGCATCCTTGCCCTTTCTCTACTATCGGCATGTCACCCAAGCATAGTTCGCAAATGACGAATTCAGAAATCAGATGATCGAAATGCTTTTCCCCGAATACGAAGAATTTCGACAAGCACTCCATTTTTGTCGTTTCCATGAACCTCTCGCAGCAGCCATTCAAATTGGGCGAACCGACCGGTAGCGGATTTGTCTTCATCTCACCTTCCTTGACGGTTCGAGTGAACTCCTTCGCGAGCTTTAAGTCCCGGTCGTGCAGGATCATTTCCGGCTTCTTCTCCCGGTCCTTGGTCTGTTCGATGAACTATTCCGTTTGCTGGAAAACCCAGGCAGAATCGGGATGCAACGTTGATTCAGTGACGATCACGGCGCCGGAATCTCGTTAACCGTATAGTAAGCTTTCTTGTGCAGCAGCGGCTCCTGGTCGCTACTCTTCATATCGCTCAAGTCAAAGTCGTGAATGTGCCCTTCTTCAATTTTGTCCAGGAACAAGCGGACGGACATGCCGTCCCCCGCGACCGTGACGCGAGTCACCTGCGGGGTCGTCTGATCGACTTCCGGGCTGCCGTAGAAGGCGGCGTAAACATGCGTGTACGTCGTCAGTTTGTACGTCTCCGGTCGCGAGGCCGTGGCGACGTCAACGGGCCTGGTGAACGTGATGGCAAAGCCATCGGGCCGGATGTTGATTTCACGCATCTCGAACGGCATGATGCCGGTCCAGTCGAGGCGTTCGAGGGCGAATGGTTTCTCGCCGCGCACGGGCCACTGGGCATGTGTGGTGAAACCGCCCGTGAACAACTGCCCCCGCGGAGAGAATTCGACGTTCATGATCCCCGTCGACAGGCCTTCGCGAAACGGGTAGCACGCACCTTGCCAGACGCCGTTAATCTGCTCCATGGTAGCCCGCATCAGGATACTCAACGTATAGTCGCCCACGAAGATCTGGTTTTCGAAGGGACCGAACTTCCCCCCAGTCTTGTCGACTCGGAATCCGGAAATGGAGCGACCCATTTTGATGTAGGGAAACAGGACCGCTGGCGGAACCAATTCCGGAACGCGTTTTTTTTCAACCACGATCCGCGACTGCGTATTCGGTTCGACACTCGGGGCGTCGTAATCCTTGGCGTACGGATACCAGTTGTAGCTTGCCGGATGCCCCAGAAATCCACCCGGCTTCAAGTGCTTAAGCGAACAGGAACCGTTCCAGGGCCCCTGACTTTCCGTGCAAAACATGACTCCTTCCGCGTTCGGCCCGACACCGCCGGGGCTCCTTAAGCCACTGCAGACGGGAATCATCCGGCCGTCCGGAGTGACCTTCACGCACCAGCCTCGGAAGAGTTGCCGCGAGTAGTAGGAACCGGTGAGCCCCAGCGCGACCCAGATGTTTCCCTCGTCGTCGTGCTTTGAACCGAAAGCGAATTCGTGTCCTTCCGCGTAGCCCCAGTTGTTCGTCAGCGTTTCGTACCGGTCGGCGACGCCGTTGCCGTCCGTGTCGGACAGTTTCGTGACCTCGCCAAACTGCGTGATGACAATGTCCCCGTCGCGATGGGACAAGCCAAAGATTTCATCCTGCCCGCTGGCAAACAGGTGATACTTGGGGGACGGGATCTTTTCGAAGGCACCGGAGATGAAGTAGACATCTCCTTTTCGCGTTCCCACCGCCAGCCGGCCATCGGGCAGGACGTCGAAACTGCCGATCTTCAGCGGCACTTCGCCCGGAATCGGGATTTCGGTGATCGGGTAATACTTCGCTTCCTCCGCCGCCGTGCCCCACATTTCGCCCAGGTCTTCGGCGGATAGAGACGAAGCGGTGGCGGCGGCGCTGCAAAGAGCCACGACGGTCACTGCCAATGTTCTTACCATTTGTACTCCAAGGTCAATCGTGTCCGGCCGGGCGATAGTTGAAGGGGAACCAGTAATTCCTGTGGTTCGCCGTCGCGAATGATCGCTTCATGATCGCTGGTAATAACTACGGTCAGTCGATCCGCTTGAAAGATGGATGTGTCGGTCTTGGCAACGCTCTTTCCCGCAGCAGCGCGAAAATAGAAGTGTTGCTGTGTTTCATCCACATCCAACGTGATGGTCCGCTTCAAGTACGCGTTCTGGTCTTCGTCCAAGGCGTCCAGGAAGTACTCTTCCACCTTGATATCCCCGTAACGGTACATGAACGTGGGCCGCTTGCGTGCATTGAGATAGTAGCCGCGAAACTGGTAGCCGTGATCCTGGGGAAACAAGTAATCGGTTTTTCGCTTGTAGGGCCAATGGTCGTCCAGCGTCTCCAGGCGATGGAACGGAATGCCTTCCGGGAACGAAATCGTATCCCGGCCGCGGACGTTGAAGCGGCCATTGTCCGCCGTGACGAAGTCGCCTTTCCAGAGCGACCGCAAACTCATCTGCTCCGAATCGAACGCCAGGCTGACCCGCTCCGGGTAGCCCACCGCGATTCCTCGATATCCGATATTGCTGCGGCCGCGACAGATGACCGCTTCATCGGTGACACGCAACTCGGGCGACTGCCGCGACAGACCCACAGGGTTCTTGGCGCGCTCGCCGTCTTCCAAGTACACCCACAGCGATTCGATCTGCTTCTTCGTATCGCCCCCCAAAATATCCTGCTTGAAGGCAAACCCTCCCGGCCACGCGGCGGGCATGACCGTGCGCGGAGCGAACCGCTGCGGGTTCAACATGAATGCGTAGAACCAATCCTTCTGCAGTCGCTCGGTGGAATAGATGATGTCCATGGCGCCCGGGCCGGTCGCCTTCTGGCCATTAAAATCGTGACAGGCAATGCAGCTGAAACCATCCTTGCCCATCAACTTGTGTCCGGCCAGCTTAAACGCCTGCAGGTCCGCAATCGGTTCGAATTCAACTTTTTCGACCTGGTCCAGTTTGTCAAACAAGTCGATGACATGCGCCACATTTGCTTCCCCGAAGATCGGCATCGTGGTGGCCAGGTAATCCCGTTGCCGGCGGCCGCGGAGGACCACTTCGGCCAGCCATTCCTTTTTCAATTTAGCGCCCACCAGCGTCAACGTCGGCGGAATGCGGCCCTGGTTCCCGAGTTCGTTTTTCGAGCCGATAAAATACTGATCACGCTCCGGCATGACGCCCCCTAAACCGGCGCGCTCGTGACAGGCAATGCAATTGAATTTGACGAGCGTCTTTTCCAGAGTCGTCCGATCGTCCAACGGTCCACCTTCCAATCGCGGCACTGTCGCCCGCAGCAAGTCGCGCTGCGCGGGACTCAAACCGAACCTGGGCCACGGTCCGGCGGCTTCGCCAAGGCACCCTTTCGCAACGTCCAGTGTCTTCAAGGGCGGTGCCTCGGGCGCTACCAATTGAAGATCATCATGGCATCTGGCACAACCAAGTTTGGCAAACATCTGTTTACCGCTTTCCACCAACGTCTCGTCCAATACAAATTCAGGAAACGCTTCCAGCGGTACCTGGGAAATGGAAAGCAGGTCGGCAGGAATCGGTTGCTTTTCAAACCCCGGACCCGCCATCTCGAAACGCAGACCCGGTTCACGACCGGCATGAATGTAGGTGAGCGCAATCTTGTTCCAACCGGCCTCCAGCTTCGCCTGGCCTGTCGCTTTCATCACACCGCGCCGAGAACTCGCCCCCACGTCGACCACTTCCTTATCCTGGAGCACCAGTTTGCCGCCGTTCATTTCCAGAAAGATCGTGTATTCGCCGGCCCGTTCGATCTTGAGATACCCGTTAAACAGGACGGCCGAATTGTGCTGCAGTTGCGGAATCTCCTGCAGCGCGAAACTCGCCGCATGACCGGCCCGTATCCTGTCCACGTTGACGTCCAGCCCTTCGGCAACTCGGCCGCGCAGCAGGACATAGTTCAGGTTGCCGGGCACTTCGGTTTCCTGCAACAGATAGTGCGCGATGCGTTCCAGATCGCGCGTGGGCAAATGCATGTCCGGCATACGCCCTGACGGCCGCGTGTCGTGGGGACGCCGCAGGAACTCGACGAGACCCCGCACATTGTACTTGGACTCCAATGCGGGAAAGGGCACCGATGTTTCCACCAGCAGCTCGCGCTCGTCGCTGTCCCGGGGCGCATGGCAGGCCACGCAGCCGACCGAGTGGAACAGGTCGCGCCCGAATTCCGCGGCCACCGTATCAATCACCTGCAAGTCGAAACGATGAGAACGGTGAAGGGACAACAAGTAATGCGTGATCGCTTTTGCCGCCGCCTGCCTTTCTTTCGCTGACAAATGGGACATGACATCCGGCATTAGCGAACCCGGCTTCGTTTCGTGCGGCGACTGAATAAAACGTTCCACATAATACGGGTTGAGTCGCAGCGCCACCTTGTCCAGCAGCGGCCACTTGCGGGAATCGGGGCTCAGTGATTCAGCACCGGCATGGCAGGCAACGCAATTGAGTTCTTCCAGCAGAACCCGGCCTTTGTACCTGTCGTCCCATTGGCTGGTAACCAGTCCTGGAATCACGACATTGCTGTCGCGAGGGGCGGCGTGGCCGCACAGACACGAACTGGCAATGCCGATCACCAGGATGCAGCCCAGCAGCGTGAATCGAGACCTGCTCTTGCTGAGCGACGCGAACCATACCATGACAAACCTTAATCCAACTGGATGAGCGAGTTCCCGGTGCAAGTAGCTTTCTGAAGTAAAGCTTGTATGATAGTAGAGAAATCAACATCTAGGGAATAGCGAGCGAAAAAATGAAGCAAGCATTGATGAATCTCGTCAGTCTTCCGCTCCTGGTCATGGCTTTGGCCGGGACCGCCGGTGCTGCGGAACAACGTTTCAACGTCTTGTTCATCATCTCGGACGACCTGACCGCCACCGCCTTGTCATGCTACGGAAACAAGGTCTGCCAGACGCCGCATATCGACTCGTTGGCGGCCCGCGGGACGCGCTTCACACGCGCGTACTGCCAGGGCACGTACTGCGGGCCGTCGCGAGCGTCCTTCATGTCGGGTTACTATCCCCACGCCACCCGCGTTTTCGGTTACACGAGTCCACGGCCGGCGATTGGTGACCGCGCTACATGGGCACAGCATTTTAAGAACTCGGGTTACTACACAGCGCGAGTCAGCAAGATCTATCACATGGGTGTGCCCGGCGGCATTGAATCGGGAGGCAACGGCGCCGACGATCCCGCATCGTGGACCGATCGATTCAACAGCCCGGGACCCGAATGGAAGGCGCCCGGAGACGGCGAAACACTGGAAAACAATCCGGACGGCAAGAAGCCCGTGGTCGGCGGTAATACGTTTGTCGTCGTCGAGGCGGATGGGGACGACCTGGTCCATTCCGACGGCCGGACCGCGGCGAAGGCCTGTGAACTGATCGAACAGCATCGCGACGAACCGTTCTTCCTCGGCGTCGGATTCGTGCGACCGCACGTTCCGTTCGTGGCGCCGCGAACTTACTTCCCGCCCTACTTGCCCTACGACAAGATGATCCTGCCGGAAAAAGTTCCGGGCGACTGGGACGATATCCCCAGAGCCGGAATCAATTACAAGACCAGCCGGAACATGAAGATGGATCTTCGACGACAAAAGAAAGCCATGGGCGGATACTATGCCTCGGTCGCGTTCATGGACGCTCAGGTCGGCAAAGTCCTGGAGTCGCTCAAGCGCGCTGGATTGGACGACAAGACCATTGTGATTTTCACTAGCGACCATGGCTATCATCTGGGCGAACACGATTTCTGGGCCAAGGTCAGCCTGCACGAAGAATCGGCGGCCGTTCCACTTATCATCTGCGTTCCCGGTAAAGAGCCGGCGGTTTGCGATTCACTGACCGAGTTACTCGACCTGTATCCCACCACGGCCAGCCTCTGCGGACTGGATGTGCCCGCGCGATTACAAGGCAAGAACATCGCCCCCATGCTGGACGATCCGTCGTATCAAGTGCGCGACGCCGCGTTTTGTGTGGCTCCGAGTTCGAAAGGCCTCTTGCTGCGCGAAGACCGCTGGGCGTATATCCAGTACAAGGAAGATGCGTCTGGTGGTATCGAATTGTTCGATTGCGAAAAGGACCCGCACCAATACACCAATCTGGCCAAAGATCCGGAGTACCGACCTGTCGTCGAAGCGTTTCAAGAAAAACTCGCCGCGAAGCTGTCAGAAGTTCGAACCCACGACCTGTCCCGGTCCAGACCGTGAAGCCATAAGGTTAGGTTTGATTCGCGCTGGCTCGGCGAGGTGCATGGGAACTCATCGTTTAACCCCCAGCCGCAGGCGCCGGCTCGGTGCGTCCACCCGCGCTTGCGGCTGGGGGTGCAACAAACTCATGCCGGAACGTAGACACGCCAGGGCGAACCCACGTGGCACTGCCCAACCAGCGGGCCTTTCTGATCGAAGAATCGGACCGAATTCCAGCTCCGGACAACTGGCCGAGTCACCCGGTTTCGCGCTA
This sequence comes from uncultured Planctomycetaceae bacterium, assembly GCA_937967665.1. Taxonomy (GTDB): domain Bacteria; phylum Planctomycetota; class Planctomycetia; order Pirellulales; family Pirellulaceae; genus CALBSZ01. The sequence continues at coordinate 3,130 of CALBSZ010000669.1, read as the reverse complement.
TACTATCTAAGTTCTGTTTTAAGATGGGAGAAGGGTGGCTGTGGTGGAGCGAAGCGACCCCACAGAACCTTGGATTCCGGGGGCTCGCTTCACTCGACCCCGGCCACCCATTACAACAACGCGAGATCTAAAACAACGCCTAGTCTCGACCAAATTGACCTCACGCTATTCTAAAGGGTATGCCCGTGCGAACGTGCCTCTTTGCCATCCTGATCGTGAGTGCCTCGACGTTTGTCCACGCGGCGGAGAACGCGGCCGCGTTGAGCCGTGTGACACAGGACTTGAGCTTCCTGGCGGCGGACGAACTGGAAGGTCGTGGAGTCGGCACGAATGGATTGCAAAAGGCAGCGGAATACATCCGCGACGAATTCAAACGCCTGGGGCTGAAGAGCGGGACGAAAGACGGAACCTATTTCCAGCCGTTCAGCGTCATGTGGAAACAGTTCACCGACAAAGAACGCACGTCGCTGGTCTTACACGGGCCGGACGGCGCGACCGTCACGCTGGACCTGGGCACGGACTTCCAACCGCTGATGGCAGGCGGATCCGGCAAAGCCAACGCTCCCATCGTCTTTGTCGGCTATGGGATTACCGGCAAGGACGAGGGCTATGACGACTATCAGAATGTCGATACCGCCGGCAAGGTGTTGTTGTTGCTCCGCCGTGAACCTCAGCAGGATTTGGACTCGAGTGTCTTTGATGGAAAGAAGACGACCTCCCATTCGTATATACAGACCAAGCTGAAATTGGCCAGGCAACATAAGGCGGCGGCCGTATTGCTCGTCAACGATCCGTATTCGAACAAAGACGGCAAGGAGCAACTGGCCGACCCGCAAGATTTCGGCTCGCAGTCACGGAAAATCCCCTTTGCCCAGATCACGCAGGACGTGGCCGATGCGATCTTCGAACAACTGCCGGCGCAAGGCGGCCGACCGGCCCTGGTCAGCGTGAGGGCGGTGGAAGAGCGGATCGACAGCACGCTGCAACCGCTGTCCCGCCCTCTCGAAGGCTGGACGGCCGAATTGAAAGTGACATTCCAGCGGCAAGACGCCCAAGTCGCCAATGTCATCGGCGTCCTGGAAGGGGACGGGCCACTGGCCGATGAGACGATCGTGATCGGTGCCCATTACGATCACCTGGGTTTTGGCGGCTACGGATCACGGAATCCCAAAATCCACGCCGTGCATAACGGCGCCGACGATAATGCTTCGGGAACCGTGGCACTGCTCGAACTGGCGCGACGCCTCTCCCAATCGGATCGCAAGCCGGCTCGGCGGATCGTGTTCATGGCGTTCTCGGCGGAAGAACGCGGGTTGCTGGGCAGCCGTCACTACGTCAACCACCCCCTCTTTCCACTCGAAACCACCGTGGCCATGTTCAACTTCGACATGGTCGGGCAAGCCGGTTCGCACGACTTGCTGGTGCACGGAGCGCGCTCCGGCACCAGCATCCAGGAGGCCATCGAATCGGCGGCGAAAAACCAGTCGCTTACCGTGAAACCACTCGCCCAGATGACGCGAAACAGCGACCACTTTGTGTTCTTCGATAAGAAGATTCCCGCCGTCCATTTTTTCACGGGACTGACGAAGGAATACCATACTCCCGAAGACGACCTGGAAACGATTAACCTGCCCGGGATCGTCCAGGTGGTGAACGTCGCCGAGTCGGCAATCCGGACGATTGCAAATCAGGAACTGCGGCCGGCATTTCAAAACGACGAGCGGCGGGCTTTCCTGGGCGTGAATCTGACGCCGCTGCCGGAAGGCGACCCGGGAGTGACGGTCGCCAGCGTCCGCAACGGATCGCCGGCAGCGCAAGCGGGCGTACTGGCTAACGACGTCATCCGGAAACTCAACGACAAGCCCATCCGTAAATTGGAAGACCTGATGAACATGCTGCAACGTCTGAAACCGGGTAATCAGATTGGCATCACGGTCGAACGCGGCGGCCAGCTACTCACCCTGAAAGTCAAACTGGGCAGCACGTAAGCTCGCACGATGCGGCTACTTCACGCCTGTTTCGGCATCGTCATTCGAAGAAACCGATAAACAATCTCATGCAAGTTGGCCTGTTCCTTCCCTGCTATATCGACCAGTTTTTCCCCCGAGTTGGCTTCGCGACAGTCAACGTACTGCAGCGGTTCGGCTGTGACGTCGAATTCCCGCGGGAGCAAACGTGTTGCGGTCAGCCGATGGCCAACACGGGCTGCACGGCAGACACGCGACCGCTGGCCGAACGTTTCTTGCAGATCTTTCGTAAGTACGAATACGTCGTCGCCCCGTCCGGAAGTTGCGTGGCCATGGTCCGGCAGCATTACGAAGAATACCTGGCGGGACACGACGGTTTCGAAGATCTGAAACAGAAGACGTTTGAGCTTTGCGAGTTCATGACGGACGTCTTGAAGCTGGAATCGGTGGCGGGAAGTTTTCCGCACAAGGTGGGTATCCATCAAAGTTGCCACGGGCTGCGGGAACTTCGTACGGCCAGTTCCAGCGAAGTCGTGGCGGCATCGTTCAGTAAGATCCGGCCGCTGCTCGCCGGATTGGAAGGAATCGAAATCGTGGAACTTGAGCGGCCGGATGAATGTTGCGGGTTCGGCGGCACGTTCGCCGTGGCCGAAGAAGCCGTTTCGTGCATGATGGGTCGCGATCGGATTCAGGATCACCTGCGTGCCGGCGCCCATGTCATGACCGCCGCGGACATGTCTTGCCTGATGCACCTGGACGGCCTGATTCGCCGCGACAAGAAACCGCTCCGCGTGATGCATGTCGCCGAAATCCTGGCAGGAGAAGAAGTCTAAATGTCGCACTCCACTTTAGATCATCCGGCGAAGGCGGCCGAGTTCGTAGCCAACGACGAACGGGCGCATTGGCACGATAAAGCGCTGTGGTTCGTGCGCTCCAAGCGCGACAAGCAGGCGCATGCGTTGCCCGAGTGGGAAACGCTCCGGCAAACCGCGTCGCAAATCAAAGCCCACATGATCTCCCGGATCGCCGATTACCTGGAGCAATTTGAAGAAAACGCCACGCGTCAGGGAGCACACGTGCACTGGGCCCGCGATGCGGCCGAACACAACCAGATCGTCCTGCGGATTCTGCAGCAGCATCAGGTTCAGAAGGTCGTCAAGAGC
>CALBSZ010000668.1 GCA_937967665.1 uncultured Planctomycetaceae bacterium | reverse complement strand
CACTCCGTCCCCGCGGGCGCCCCCGCACGAAGGCTAAAAAGTAGAATGTCCCCTTATTCACTCACGCATGCCCTCGCGCTTTGTTTACTTGACCGAATTGCCGCCGAGCCCGAAACGCTGCTTCCACGGCAGCTCCGAGCTGGGCACGGAACTGCTCCGTTGAGTGTCGTTTGGCCGCATTCCACGTTGCATATTCCTGAGGTTATCTTGGATTGCTTGTTGCGTCTGCTGCATTGTAGTGAAGTGCTTTTTCCGGTCCTGCTTGGCTTTGTCGACCTGTTTCTGTTCGTTCCTCAGTTGGTACCTTTTTTCGCGAATGCGCCTATCGTAGACATGCGCCAGGGCTTCCTTGCGGTGTTTGTCGCTAAACCCTCTGTTCTCAAGGCGGGCACTAGCTTCGGCGCGATTTCGTCTTAGTCGATCGATATCCTCTTGAAGTCGCCCAATTCTTTCTTCGCCAGACTCCACGCGGTCATGGCTTTTCCTGATCGCGTCGTGAGTCCGCAACCATTGCTTCAAGAGTTCCAGGTGTTTGTTCCAATGTTCCCGTAGCTTTTGCTTCTCAGCCTTTGTCATGCATTTATGGGCACTCGTTAGCTTATCGTAAGCCTTTTTGATTCCGTCCACAGCCTCAAGAAAACTCTTGAGGTCTCCTTTCTTTCCTCCGGATGGTGTCAGGTTTAGCAGTATCTGAATGTACTTCGCAAACCTTAACGCCTGGGGTGAATACATACGGTCTGGGATACCGTGGGTTGTCGGGACGTTTTTCTCTCCACCAGTCGTAACGTTGTGAGCTTGTATGGCGAGATCAGCAACCGCACCAACCAACGCGGCTCTGGCAAGCCAAGCGAGACCTGTCGCGAACCACCCTGCGGGATTCGAGTTTACGGCTACCCATCCCACCGCAATACCAACTTCGAGAGTTGCGCGCAGCAACGCGAGATCCGCCTTGTTCATAGGGCGACGATTTTCCATCAACCCCTGCTGCTCGACGAATGTGAATAGCCCGCTCGGATCCACCTTAACTATTGCCTGATTCTCAACATACCGATAAAGATTGGAATCTTGTCCGAGAAAACCGATCGGGTCTTCGCTGAACCACTGTCCGATAAGTTGATCGAACCAACGATGAAGGTTGTTTTGAAGCCCTGTTTCGCCGTCAATTGGCCGCCCGGTAAATGCAAAGAGGTGGTCGAATGCGTCATCGGTCTCCGATGTAACATTACCAAAGCTATCGAAGACACGATGATTCGCGATCTGGCTGCTACCAGCGACTAGAATTACGAGGTCGCGCACCGTGCCAAGATGATCAGAGAACGACCACAGCACGTTTCCTATTTGATCAATCGCTGTAATTCGTTCATCCACCAGAATCTCGTCGACCGTTGGTCCCCACAGATAGCGATGAGCGAGGTCGGACAGTTCACTTCCTTCGAACTGAAGAACGATCTGGCCGTTGTCGTGGATGAAGAAGGTCTCCGCGGCTGCAGCCGGTCCATCGCCGTCCGAATCGACAGATCGCATGACCCATTGATTGGCGAAGTCGTAAGCATGCACCACGATCTTGGTGGCAGAGCCGCTGGCCGAATCACGTTCGGTGACGCGAACCAATCGGTTGCGATGATCCCAGTCGTATTCGGTGACTGCGCCGGTGGCGATGTTGGTGCGGCGAATGCGGTTGCCTTCGGCGTCGTATTCGTAGTTGAAGGTGCCGTCGGTGGAGAGGCGGTTGTTGACGCCGGTCTGGAAACCGTTGTTGGTGCGGTTGCCGTTTTCGTCGTATTCGTACGATTCGTTGTCTTGGTAATCGTAATCGGCCGCGGTTAGCTGATTGCGCTCGTCGTGATTGTAATCGGCCACGCCGTCCTGACTGCTGACAAAACGAGTGATACGGTTGCCGGCGTCGAACGTGTAGTTGTAGTCGGCCAGGATCGTGGCGTCTTGGCGGTGGGTCAGATCGGTTAATCGACTGGCCAGGTCGAAAACGTAGTCGGTCGTGGCGACGTGTTGCGTTCCGGCGAGGTCTTCAAAGCGATTTAGCGATTCGCGTTGGCTGGCGACGTCATAGGTGTAGTCGATTCGCTTTTCGGCGACGGCGTTTGCGCCGGCAGAGCCAGTACCCTGTTGCGTGATGCGGGTAGTGCGATAGAGATTGTCGTACGTGTAGCCCGTGACATAATCGTCCACGCCGCCGATGGTCGCCGAATTCTGCAGACGGTTGTCTTGCAGGTCGTAGACGTTGGTAAACACGATCTCCGGCGTGAGGCCGGTGATGCTTTGCCTGACTTCGATCACGCGGCTGAGGTCGTCGTACGTGTACTCGTAAGTCGCCGACGGGTCGGATGCACTGAGCATCTGACTGGCGACGTCGTACGTAAATGTGAACCGACGGACCTCCGCGTCCCCCGCGTCCTTCCAAACCTCGTCGGTCGTACGGTAGAGATTGTCGTATCCGTATTCGATGACACGACCATTGCGGTCGGTGCGTTGCAGCAGGTTGTCTTGTAAGTCATAGCTGAAGAATCGTGTGTCGTTCAACTGGTTCGTTTCTTCAATGACACGGTCCAGATCGTCGTAAACCCAGGTGGTCGTGTTGGCCACGGGATCAGTCAGGGACAATAGGTTGTCAACCAAATCGTAGGTATACCGGGTCGTATCGCCGTTGGCGTCGGTTTCACCGATGCGACGGTAGAGTTCGTCGTAGGCGTATGTCGTGCTATGGTCGAGCGCGTCGGTTTCGGAGAGCAGATTGTCCATCAGGTCGTAGACGTACGTCATGACGGGCGAAGTGTCGGGCCCGGCCTTGTCGGGATCGGGATAGATTTCGCGGACGACGCGGCCAAGATCGTCATACTCATATCGTGTGACGCGACCTAGAGGGTCGGTGACGCCGAGTAGTTGATCGGCGTCGTCATATTCAAAGGTCGTGATCGGCGAATCGTCGGTTGCGGGCAAGCCGTCCGCGTCGGGCTCGGTCGTCATAATCAAACGGTGCAGGGCGTCGTATTCGTACTGCGTCGTGTTGCCCAAGGCGTCGGTCATCGACAACTCGTTACCGTACGGATCGTACTCGTACGTCATCACGGGCGAAGCGTCGGGACCGGCTTGGTCGGGATCGGGGTAGGTCTCGGTGACCAACCGGCCGAGCAAATCGTATTCGAACGTCGTGGTCCGCTGCAGCGGATCGCTGACAGAGATGAGTTGCTGTTCTTCGTCATAGGTGTACGTCGTGACCGGCGAGAGCAGCGGGCCGGCACCGTCCGGATCGGGGTCGGTCATGGAGACGAGTTCGTACAGGTCGTTGTACTCGTACTCAGTTGTATTGCCGAGTGCATCGGTCATCGACAGTTCGTTGCCGATCGCGTCGTAGACGTACGTCATCACCGGCGACGTATCGGGACCGGCCTGGTCGGGATCGGGATACGTTTCTTCGGTAACGCGATAGAGCGCGTCGTACTCGTACGTGGTGACCCGGTTTAACGGATCGGACACCTGTGTGACGTGATCCATTTCGTCGTATTCGAAGTCGGTGACTGGCCGCAGTAACGGTCCCGCGCCATCGGGATCGGGATCGAGACGCCGGATCAGCCGGTCGCGGTCGTCGTATTCGTAATTCGTGACGTTTCCCAACGCGTCGGTACTGGCTATCAAATTGCTGGCCAGGTCGTATGTATTGGTGAACACGGGCGACGTATCCGTGCCAGTCCTGTCCGGGTCGGGCAAAACGGCCTCAATCAGCCGATCGTATTCGTCGTAAGTGAACTCGGTGCGGCGGAGAATTTCGTCCGTGACGCCGATCAGGTTGTCGTCCCGCGCGTATTCGAGGACAGTCGGATTGTCGTGGGCGTCGATCGTGCGAGTTCGCCGGTCGCGGGCGTCGTACTCGTGACGCGTTAAATTGCCGTTTTCGTCGGTTTCTTCAATCAGGTTGTCGTCGACGTCGTAGGCAAACTTGCGAAGCCCGTCTTCTGCATTGATCGTCTCCACCAGTCGATAACGCCGGTCGTAGGCGTATTGTGTTTCGCGTCCCAAGCGATCAAGTTCAGACAGCAAGTTGCCGTAGGAATCGTAGGCAAAGGTCGAAATGCTGCCGACAGCGTCTGTTGTCGAGACGCGGCGGTCCAAAACGTCGTAGGTGTACGCGGTTGTATTGTCCATCACGTCGGTGACGTTCAACAGATTCCCGCTTTCGTCGTAGACCAGCGTCGTGTCGTCCAGCAGCGCGTTGCGGATGTTCGTCAGTCGATTGAGTTCGTCGTACGTAAACTCGGTGCGATGGCCGTTCTCGTCGATTTCGGCAGACAAATTCCCGGCCGCGTCGTATTCGTAAAGCGTGACGGCTTCGACGTTCGAGCCGACCGCGTGTGTGATTGTGGTCAAGCGGCCGAACTCGTCGTAGTCGTAGGCCGTCACTCGACCCAACGGATCAGTCATCGTTTCGACGAGACCGTGTGTGGTGTACGTATAACGGGTGACAAGATCGTCGTTTTCACCGCTCTCGGCATCCAATTGTCCGATGACAACCGTCTCAGTCAACCGGTTGCCATTCGCTGGATCGACTTCGTAGATCATCGAGTCGCCCACGCCGTCGATCATGCTGGTCATCTGGCTGAAGGCCGGATCGTAGGTATAGGTCTCGCGTGGGCGAACCAACGTCTGCCCCAAGTTCAATATCTCTTTGAAGTGCGTGCCATCGCTGGCGGTAACCGTCACGACGACGTCAAGCGCGTTGTCGCCATTCAAGTCGATGACGTCAAAGGAGCGTGCGATGTCCGTCTCGGGCAGGTCCAACTTGTACGACTCGATGTGTTCAAAGCCACCCCGGCCATCGTTGAACAACAGGTGCAGCGTGTTATCGTACAGTTGAATGATGTCCTGGTCGCCGTCGCCGTTGAAGTGCACCATCCGGACGGCTCTCGTTGGGTTCGTCTGTTGATAGGACGGCGTGAAATAGGGGCGGCCCTGGAATACGCCTATCCCGTCAACGAATGAGTCGTCCGCCTGGGCGAACACCACGGCGATCCCATCGTTGCGTCCACAACATAAATCTGTACTGAGCGTCATCACAACATCGTCCAAACCGTCGTTGTTCAAGTCCGTTGCGCGACCTACAACCGGGCCCACCAGACGATGCGCAAACGTGAACCCATTGATCCCAAAAAAGTTGGCGTCCTGAAACCCGCCGCTGCCGTCGCCGATGTGCAGTTGCTGGCGTCCGCCAATCAAGAACAAATCGGCGGCACCATCGTTGTTGAAATCACCCAGTATCGACCCTCCCGCGCCTGCGTTGTTCGCGAACTGTGGATCCGCAAACGCCAGCCCGCCCAGTCCGTGGCGCCACGCAATCTGAGTGCCCGACGAAACAACGATGTCCAGGATGCCGTCGTCGTTGAGGTCTTCGAGGTGAGGAAACGTGTGGGCCAGGTTCGTCGCCAAGCCGTCGTCGACGACCACTGCAGGATCAAACAAGCCGTTGCCGAGGCCGCGTTGAATGGCGATGCGGGTGTCGGCCGGCGTGGCTTCATCGATTGTCCGGTAAACAAGATCAAGTATCGTATCGTTGTCCATGTCCACCAGCTCAAAATCATAAGCCACCTGGCCGTTGTTCACATCGACATTTTCGCCAAACATTCCGTGGCCCTCGCCGAGGGCCACGAAGATGCGATAAGTATCCGTCGAGAACGCCGAAATGACGCGATCCGGAAGCGAATCGCCATTGAGATCCGCGAATCGAATCGTCGTGGTTGAAGTCGGGCTCGGTGTGATTTGGACAACGTCTCGCTCTGCTGCGAACCGGCCGTCGCCTTTTCCGTACCGAATCGCGAAGGAGTACTCGGGTACGCCGAAGCGATTGGTGAGAGTTCCGGCCAGATCGAGACTGCCGTCACCGTCGATGTCGGCAACCGCAGTACGGCTGTTTGCGTCGTGATGTGTGTAAAACTCTCGAACAAATGAGCCGTCTTCTTGCTGCAGCAGCACTTCGCCACTGGTGATGATGTCGCGTCGCCCATCCGCGTTAACATCGACCAGTGCGTTAATTACGTTGCCCGTGTTGCCGAGTAGCCGGCCTGGCGGCTCCCATTCGAAGGTCCGGTCGTCGTCCGAGGTCACGACATAGAGATCGCCCCTCCCAAACCCTACCACGACATCATCGAGTCCATCCGCGTTCATGTCGCCTGTTTGAAGCGGTCCGCTTTGACCAACCGGTGCCGGAAACGAAAACGCTCGTGACCGCCCGTCTCCTAGTCCGCCTTGCCCGTCACCGAACAGGTAGTGGAGTTTTTCGGGGTGAGTCCCACTCCTGCTTACGACGACATCGAGGTTTCCGTCGCCGTCAAAGTCGCCCGTTCCTACATCCAATAAGGTTCCCGCAAACGTCGTGAAGGATTGCGACGGCAGGAACGAGCCTGTTCCGTCGTTCAACGCGACTTGCACCTGGCTCGCGCCAAGGGCGATCAGATCGAGGTGGCCGTCGTCGTTCAGATCGCCGAGCGTGCCTTGCCCAAAAGGAATTGGATCTGCGAAATCGTATCGCTGTGCGCCGCTGAACTCACCGCGGCCGTTGCCGCTTTGCACGAACACCGCCGTTTGGTCGCTGTAGGTCACGGCGTCGACGATGCCATCTCCATTTACGTCACCGAACTCCAGGTCGTGGACGGCAGTCGTGTCATTGACGGGCACGACGATCGGGTCGGCCAACCGCCCACCGCCACGGTTGATACTGACCGTCATCGACAAGCCGTCGCGGGTAATCAGGTCCGGCAGCCCGTCGTCGTTCAAATCTTCAGCATACACGGGACCCGTGCCACGGCCTTGGTAGACCGGATGGCGGAAGGCCGGCGTGTCGATTGGTTGACGCGATATCTCATCGTGTACTGTCAGCAAATTCCCGCGGTCGTCGTACGTGTACATGGTTCGATTGCCGCGTACGTCCGTCGATTCCAGTGGTAGATTGTGCTCGTCGCGCTGAACGGAAGGAACGGCGCCTTCCGCGTCGTTGCCCGCCACGTGCTGCCCGAGTTGGTCAAGCTCAAATTGGGACACATTGCCGTTGGGATCGGACGACATGGCGTGGTCGGACGTGCGCGGCGGCGCCATCGAACCCAAGAGATTTGCGCGGTCCCGAGTGGCCTCCGGCGGCAACAAGCCGATGACTTCCTGCGGAGCGACGTGGATCTCGGATCCGTCCTTGCGAGTCGCGCCGATCACGCGCCCGTGAAACCCGTACGTCGCTTGTTCGGTGAAACCGCGTTTGTTGATTTCCTGCGTCAGGTGATGTTCGGCGTCGTACGAGAACGTGCGAAACGTACCGTCCGGGTCGCCGATGCGAGTCAGGTTGCCGTACTCGTCGTGTTCGAAAGTCGTCTCGCGGTTCGCCGGATCAATGACACGGCTTAAGTGGTCGCCATCGTATTGCAAGACGGTTTCCAGGCCGACCGGATCGGTCACTTTCACGAGGCGGCCTTGCGCATCGTATTCGTACACAGTGGCATTGCCGTTGCGATCGGTGACGCTGACGAGCTTGTCTTGCTGGCCGAACTGATAAACCGTCTGATTCGTCATCGTTCGTCGAAGCGTCCCGTCCGGCAATTCTTCCAGCGTGCTGAAGTCACTGGCTGGAGACACGAATGATTGGCCGGCGACCGCGGGCGGCTCAAACAGCAATTCGGCTCCGTTGCCATTGACCAACAACACCGAACCGTCGTCGCCACGCACCGCTTCGAACAGCCCTTCGATTCCCCAACCTGCACCAAACGGGCTGTTAATCGAATTCACGACGGCGTATTGCGTGGTTTCTTCATCGAGAATCCCGGTGTACCGGCCCCGTGCATCCAGCGTCAGCAGGCCGGTCATCGTATGGGCGTTATAGATTCCACTGGGAGCGTCGCGCAGATCGACTTGAAGCGATGGAGCGACGCTCGACAGGCCGTCGAGGTTCCAGACATTCATTTCCGGACCGAGGCCAAAATTATTCGGGTCGAGTGGGCTGCCGCCAATGCCGGGTACGGCGCGCGAAAATGAGCCGCTGGTCATCGTGAGGGACGCCGCAACGATCATGTCGCCGTTCAGAACCAGGTTGTCGTAACCGAACGGTACAATGGGGCGCGGATCGGCGCGCACAGAGTCATAGTGAAAAATTAGTGCCCGGTCGACGCTCAACGATTGATAGGCTGCGATCGCATGTTCTTCCCGATAGGAGCCAGAGTGCTGTTCAATCTCGGAAGTGCTACCCTGTTCCTTCCTCAGCTTCTTCAGCAACTCCTCACAGCCGCAGCCATTTTGCTTTTGTCGCTTGTCCGCAGCCGTCGTCTGCTTCCTGTTGCTGTTCTCCGCCCGTTGTCGCGCTGTAAGGTGCCAACTGCTGTTGCGAATCCCGCCTTCGATCGTCTCGATTTGCTGACCGTCAGCAGTCACACGACTCGTCCCGACGATATCAAACTCTCCGGATGTCGGATTAATCGACCACAAATCCATCAGCGTGCCAGGTGGGTCGCCAGCGAGGTTTGGCAGCGTCAAAGGCGCGGGCTCGGCAAATACCATATCGCCTGGCTGGATCGTCACAACCAGGCTCGGCAACAAGTCCCGCGGCAACGCCGCCGGCGTCAAATCAGGCGGCACTTCGGTGATGCTCAGCGTTCCGCTGAACGGGTTGCCGTTCTGGTCTCCAAGCGTCCCTGCCTGGACGGTGACCGAGGCCATCAAACCGGGAGCAACTTCCTGCTCAACGACGGTGTCGTTTGCCGGATCGATTTGCGTGCCGCCGGCAACATCAAGTGCCGGAAGATAAATCGGTCGCGTGATGACGTTGTTCTGTCCGTCAAACAGGTCGTGATCGATCAGCAGATGCAACTTCTCGGCGATGTAGGGATAAACGTCGTCCCCGGCGATTTCCTCACCGTGGACGATCAAAGCGTCGGAAGTAAACGCGGTCGCCGTTTCCAACGTGAAGGAACCGTCAGCGGCGGTGGTGGTTTCTGTATCGCCGAGTTGAATCCGGACGCCGGCCAGCGGCTGCTGATCCGTCCTTTGCACGACGCCCGAAACGCGGGTGGTCGTGACCGGGTCGGCGACCACGTCGAGAATCACAGTTTGCACCGTCTCGGCCGTGCCGTCGCTGGCGATCAGATCGAATGTGTAGCTGCCGATTTCGTCGGGCGTGGGCGTGAAGATGATATGCGGATTCGCGCTCAACATGCCCGTTGGCAACGGACCATCGCTGCGGATCGAAAACGTCACGGGATCGCCATCCGGATCCGTCGCGATCAGTTCGCGCATGATGCGATCGCCCGGCATCACCGACAGCGGTCCAATCGGATCAAAAGCGGGAGGACTGTTCGGCTCACCGGCATAGACACTCGGTTCAATCGAAAACGGATTGAGGTTGGGATTGTCGATCTCGATCGTGACATACGATGAATTCGTATTGACCCCTAAACCGCCGGTGGGAATTGCGTCGCGGAGGCTGACGTATTGCGTTGTGCCGTCCATCAACGTGCGACTGCCTTGAATCGTGACACCGGCGGGAAGGTCCTCGAAGATCAACGCCACGCCCCGGCCTTGAGACGACATGGTGTCGCGAACCCGCATTTCCGCCGTTAGCCGCCCCGTCGATGAATTGAGCCTTACGTTGCTCACTTGCGTCTCGACGTGTTCGGCTCGATTAATCCCCATGAGAAGCTCGGAAGGCAAGAGCGACGACAAATCCAGTTGATCGTCCAACGGAGCCTGTTGCGATTCGAGCGGAAACTGCATGCTCTCCAAACCATCGGGGTCGACATCGTTGGAAAGCGGCCGTACCAGGATCTTGCTGCCCTGGTCCTGATCGGCGCTGACCAACTGCACTCGCAGTTCGCCTTCCGAAAGCTGGCCGAGTGACGTCAGATCGACTTCCACGACCTGACCATTATATTGGACGGTACCCGGTGGGAATTCGGCTGTGGTCCCGGCCAATGAAAACAAAGTCGTGCCGGGCCGCCCGCGATCGAGCAACGTGTGCCCGGAATCGTCCGGGTCGGTGAGATAGATCAACAGCAAGTCTTCGGTCGATGCGTCGGTGCCGCTGGCATCGAATTCCGCCTTGACCTCCAGACGTAGCGTGCGAGTACCTTCCGTTTGTCCGAGTTCGACCGGCAATACACCTTGATGAAACCATGCGCCATCTTCACCAAGTGCAATCCGCGTCCGGTCGTTTAACTCGCTGATAACGCGCAGCGCATCGATAGGGGAAATCACACCGTCGCCCGACACATCGATGAACGGGCCGACGAACGGGGCTGGCGCTGAGCTCAACTCTCGGGCTCCATTGGCATTGAGGTCGTTGATCGGTATCAAGGCATCAATGGGGAAGATGAAACCGTCGTTGTTTACATCCAACTCGTTGAAGTTATTTGTAAAGTCGGATGCCAACATGGTCCGAGGCTCGAATCGTTCCATGTGCATTTGGCGTGATTTAAGACGGCGACGCTTGAAGAGGCGTTTCCGATAACTCGGGAACCAAATGGACATAGCCTCACTCCTGCGAATTGACCGGCGCTCCAGGCCCGGGAGACTCTTATGCCGCAGTGAATCGCCGTTATCAAACATGCGGTACAGTTTTTCAACGAATTCGATCCTTTTTTTGTGCGAGTCTTCCCAAACAGGATGTTTGGGGACATACCAGGGGACATTCTGGTTTTCGGCACTGTTAAGTAGATCGCGGTAGGGACCGCCGTTGCTGGCGGCCCCCCCGCACAGATCCGTACGTGAAGAACTACCTCATACGGCTCCTACCTTGAGTCGAGCGCAAAACCATTGGTTTGGATAGGGATGAATGATACGAGGACGTGGCAGATGCTTTCGTACCAGGCTCTGTTTCAAAACCGGGGAAGGGTGGCTGTGGTGGAGCGAAGCGACCCCACAGAACCTTGGATTCCGGGGGCTCGCTTCACTCGACTCCGGCCGCCCATGACAACAACGCGACATTTAAAACAGAACCTGGTGCTTCCACACACGCTGTTGCTTCAGCATGACTTTCGAAGCCAAGCACAAAATCATCCACGAATCGAACAAGTCAGTACCGCAGCGTGGCGTTGCGTCGTCATACCAGGGCGCCCGTTCGACTTTAACGATTAGAAAAACTGGTCGTGCACATGTCGGCAGCGGGCTTACGAAACTTGAAACTTTTTTTCCAAACGTAAACGATGAAGGGCATTTGCCTTAGTGCGCGAGTCTGATTTGGGAGGCTCGATTTGCATTTGCCAACTCGACGAACATCCGGCAAATTCAAGATAGTGCGTTCCTATGGTTGCGCGCATTGCTTTTGCTTGGAGAGAAGCGACTCCGGTCGTGTCGAGGGGATTTACGATGAGGCTCTTGTCGAATGTAGGGATCATTCTGCCGCTGTTGCTGCTAGCACCGGCCGTGGCCGATGAATGTTGTTCGCCCAGCTACCGGCTCGTGTACAAGACGGTTTACGACCAGGAACCAGTCACCGTCTACCGGCGGCAGCTGGACACCGTCATGCAGTCGCAGGAGATCACGGTCCAAAAACCGGTGTGGGAAACCAAGACCCAGACACGCACGTATACGGTCGCGAAACCGGTTTGCGAAACCAGCTACCGGGAAGTCCAGCGGCAAGTGATGAAGCCGGTCTGGGAGACCCACTACCGCGATTGCAGCTACCAACAGGTCCGCTACGTTACCGAAACGCACATGCGTGAAGAACGCTACATGGTCAATAAGCCGGTTACCGAAACCAGCATGCAGCAGTTCCAGCAGGTAGTCCAGCGGCCGGTGACGGAAACGGTCATGCAATCGAAATATTCTACGGTTTGCGAACCGGTCACCACGATGCGAACGCAGATGGTGGATCAGGGCGGATACGTCGATCAGTGTGTGCAGGTTCCCGGCAAAACGCGTACCCGCCTGCAGTGGTTGCCTCCCGGCATGCAGTCCGACCCCGCGACCGGATTCAGCTGGTGGTATCGCGGCGGTTTGCATTGGGTTCCTCAAACAGCACCCGGCACGGTACGGACACAACGCGTCTACGTTCCCAATATCGTTGCCCAACAAGTACCCGAAACCACCTACGTTCAGAAGGTGGTGGCGCAGCAGGTGCCGGTCCAGGTCACACGCTACGTGAACGAAGTCGTGAACGTGCAGAAGCCCGTGCAGGTCTGCCGCATGGTGCAGGAGTGCCAGACACGGCAAGTGCCCTACACGGTCCAGCGACCTGTCGTGGAAACGATTTCACGCAAGGTACCCTACCGGGTCTGCAAGTGGGTGACGGAATGTGAAACGCAGCGAATCCCGGTCACGGTTCGGAAAATCCAATACGAGAAGCGCGAAGAGCCCGTGCAGGTGCGCGTCTGCAAGATGGTCACGGAAACCAAAACCGTGCAGGTTCCGCAAACGGTTTGCAAATGGGTTCCTCAACAAGTCATGCGTTGTGTTCCACGCACCGTGTGCATGAAAGTTCCCGTCACACCGTGCTGCGATTAACCCAAGCCGACATTTTCCACAAACGCTAGCACAAATCGCTCTTTGGAAAACGGACTGCCGCGCGTTACAACGTTCCTTCCCGCGTCCATGATGGACTTATCCACAACCAGCCTCCAGGGAGGGAGCCATGCGTTTTCCACGACCCACTCTTTTTTTTCTTGCTCTGAGCTTCGCGTCTTCCGCTCTGGGCGGCGGCTTCGTGCATAGCGAGAACTTCACCGTCTTCACCCCGGATGGATCGACCAATCAGTTCGCGGCCCTGGTGCTGGAACGAGCCGAAGCGGATCGGCAGCGGATCGCCCAACACTGGTTCGGACGCGAACTACCGGCCAGCATCGGCCGCACGGTCATCAACGTATCGTTCTCCGACACCCAGGACTCGGCCCTCACCTGGGCGGTAGATCGAGCCGAACGGAAGCTGCATACGATTTACCTGAACACCACGCCCGAGCGCGCGATCAGCGGCACACTGACGCACGAAATCGCGCACGCCGTACTGGCCACGCGGTATCCGCATCCTCAACGATTACCCGCCTGGTTGGAGGAAGCGATTGCCTGCCAATACGATGACGCGGGGCGGTTAGAAACGCGGCGTCACGTGATCCACTGGTTCATCGAAACCAACCAGTGGCCCCGTTTGGAACGGCTGCTGGCTGCCCACAATATCGCCGCCCAAGACCATGCATCGTACGCGGCCTGCACGTCGCTGGCCGCATACTTGTTGACAAAGAAAGACAAAGCCACGCTGCTCGCCTTCGGCCAGGCAGGCCGGCAAACCGACTGGCCAACCGCGCTACGCCGCCACTACGACATAGACGACATTGAAGAACTGCAGACGGCCTGGCAAAGCTGGCTCATCGCGCAAACCAAAACGGCAGCCCGCCGCTGATTTCCTGGAAACGCTGCTCCCGCTCCACTACCAGATGTAGCGTGGATAATTCAGCCACGGACGCAGCGGGTAGTATCGAGGCGCGATGTAAGTTGGCACGGCATACGTCGACGTCGCCGGAGCATAGTAGGTGGTTGTCGGGGAACTCGGCGCGTAATAAGTGGTGGTCGTCGGACTCGGCGAATAATAGGTCGTCGTGGGACTTGGTGCGTAGTACGTGGTCGTCACTTCCGGAGCGTAATAGGTCGTCACGCTGTCCGAATCCTCGATGGGACGCATCGTTACGTGCGCCTGGCTTTCGGGAATGATATCGATCGACTGATGATAGTTCGGCGCGCCGATCGTCCAGTTGCGCGGCTCGCGACCGGGCACCTGCGTGACCAGCGTGCCGACGGGAATCGTGAGTGTCAGGTCTTCGCCGGCGGCAAGCCCTTGCTCCACATCATTCACAATAATGCGCTGGTACGTGCTGGTTTCATTGTTGATGGTCACCGTACCGGTTGTGCGCAACGAATCGTGGACGGCTTGGGCCACATCGTTGCGGAAGTCTTCGCTGTTTTCCATGATCGAACTCAGCCGCGGAATGGGATTCCCGCTGGTCGAGTCCATGGTGGAAATGGCGGATAGAATCTGACGCTGTCGTTCAATGTCCTCGTTCACTTGCGACTGCAAGCTGTCCATTTGATCTTTCAATGACATGATCTGCGAGAGACCCTCGGTCGTCGCCTTGCTGACTTCGCCCAATTGCGTTTGCAACGCGAGCACAGCTTTGGTCAATTCGGCATTCGTCATCTCAATCGCAGCAACCGTTCCCGCCGCTCCTTGGAGGGCGCTGGCGGCCGCCGCGGCTCCGGCGGTTTCGGCCGCATCGGCAGGCGCGCCGGAGGTCAAATCAGGATCGGGAACAACACCCTGAGCCCAGAGGGTGGAGGTGAAAGACGCAGCGAGAGCAATGCCCAGGAATCGCGTGAACATGGTATGGTACCTCGTGGTTCGAAACGGTCTACTCGCAATCCGTGGCATGAATTCGTCGGCCGCTTCCGTCGCCGACGGGCGTTGACGACGGCTTTGCTAACCGGTATCGCCAACACTCTCAGTTTATTAGCTCCTTGGGCCAGTTCAAGTGGCCAAGCCCGTTGACACGGCTTGAGAGCTTCGCCACACTGCCCATACCATTTCGCTTTACAGATACCTGCTTGCATTTCCATGTCTCGAACACCTGAAACCGAAGCCGAGTTACCGCTTGCCGGCAAGTTCGTCTCCTTCGTCGGAAAACTGGGCGGAATGAATCGGCGCGAAGCGCAACGCGTCGTGCGGGAGAACGGCTGGACCGCGGTCGATCACGCCGACGAACGACTCGACCTGATCATCATCGGCGCCGATGAACTGCCGCTGACGGACGACGAAGAACTGCTCGACGAGGACTCTCGCCAGGCGGCTGCCGAAGGCCGGCTGGAAATCATTTCGGAAACGGAATTCTGGCAGCGGCTGGGTATGGTCGACGGCGAAAACAGCGTGCGTCGGCTGTATACACCGGCGATGCTAGCGGACCTCATCGGGGTTTCCGTGACGGTCATTCGGCGCTGGCATCGCCGCGGGTTGATTGTCCCCGCGCGGGAAGTTCGGCGTTTGCCCTACTTTGATTTTCAGGAGGTTTCCACGGCGCGTCGATTGGCGCAACTGCTGGCGGCCGGTGCTTCCGCGGCCGCCGTCGAAAAGAAGCTCGCCGAGCTTTCCCGTTATGTTCCGACTGTCGAGCGACCGCTGGCCCAATTGTCGGTGATCGTCGAAGGCCAGCAGCTGCTGTTACGACAAGGCGAGGGTCTCATCGAACCCGGCGGACAACTGCGCATTGATTTTGACGCGATTGAAGATGCCGCGGCGGTTCGCGATGCAGCCACGCCGGCGCCGCGCCCGATTCTCTCCTTCGCCAACGCGCTCACGGATCAATCCGAAGTGATCACTCCGGAAGAACTGGTCGCGCAGGCAGTCCAATTTGAAGATGAAGGACAGCTGGAAGCGGCCGTTGACCTGTATCGAGCGAGTATGACGGCGGGGGGCCCGCGCGCGGAGAGCTGTTTCCAACTAGCCGAACTCCTCTATCGGCTGGGCAATGTCTCGGCGGCGCTGGAACGCTACTTCATGGCCGTTGAACTCGACGAGGACTACGTAGAAGCCCGCGCTAATCTCGGCTGCGTCCTGGCCGAAACCGGACAGCTGGACCTGGCCGTCGCCGCGTTCCAAGGCGCTCTGCAGTTCCACAGCGACTATCCCGACGTCCACTTTCACCTCGCCCGGACCCTGGACGAACTCGGCCAACACGACCAGGCCGCGGAACACTGGCGGCAATTTCTGGCCCTGACGCCCAACAGCCCCTGGGCGGACGAAGCGCGCGAACGGCTGAGCGAGTCGTCCGACCCCTAGTATTGCGCCGCAACTTGGTTTTCGGGTAGCCACGTTCGCCAGAGCGTGGATTGTCCGCCGTCTGGCGACGGCAGCTACCCGAAACTTGAGCTGCGATAGACTACTAGGTCACGATGCAAATCACGCAACAAAGCACGCGAGCGACGTCGATTGCACCAGGTTCACGCCTCGTACGATCACGCGAGCAAGTGTATGCGGACGTCAGTGACCCACTTGCTCGCGCTGCGTGCTTGTATTTGCGCGGATTTCCGCAAGCGTGGCGCTCGTTTCGACGAGAGATCGCACGCTGGCGTTTGCTTCAGGGATTCCAAGTACCGCGAGCGGCGTGCGTTAGGGGTTTGTATTTCTCGATCAATTCGTTCACGGCGTCGTCGCTGCGGTCAACGTAGAGTTCGAACCAGTAGCCCGGAACGTCTTTTTTTGCAACTCGGTTGCCGGCAGTCAATCGGCCGCGATGGTCTACGCCAGCCTGATCGGCGGCCAGCAAAGCGGCCATCAGGCGATCGGTCAGCGTGCTCTCCGTCTCTTCGTAGGCGCGCGCCATTTCCGTGATGACTTTGCGGCCGGCCAGCGTATTTCCCTGGCAGCAGTAGTACTTCCCCGTCATCGCGCCCCAGTACGAACTGGGTTTGGGCGCGTCCGTGGGGTTATGGACCGCGGCTTCGCCGCGCATGTTGATGACGGCCAACTGGCGCTGTCCGGGCCGCGCATCGGATTCCAGCAGTTCCGTCAGGACGCGTTCCGGCCGCTTGTCGTCGGCAAGCAGGTCCAAGGCTTTTTCTCCCCACGCCGGGATGTGATAGTGCTGAGTGCAAAACGCGCCCACATCGGCGCGCACGTACGGCACCTCGCGTCCCACGGCGGGATACTTGCTGGCTACCGCCGCCCCGCATTCGCCCGTTTCTGGATTGACGGCAATGATCGAAAACGTTGCCACGATCCGGTCGCCGGCGCAGGCATCCCGGTCACCGGCCCAGGCATCGAACGGTGCCGACGCCGCGACAACGGGCAACACACAACAAACAGCGCGGAGTGAATTCATCATCTTACGAGTTCCACTTCTTCTTGGGGTTCGACGCACTTCGCTTGCACGCCGGATTCGTTTCTCTGTCTGGCACGCAAGAACGGATAGGTCACGAAGGCACTGACGACCACCAGCGCGACAAAAAACAGGCTGGCCGCGACAAACGCGTCGCGCAACACCATCTCGTGCACCAGGTAACCTTGGGGCAAGCTCGCGTAAGCACCCACGGCCCAGACGATCGGCGGCACCAGCAGGTATTGGAACAATTGGACCGTACTGGTAATTCTTCCCATCACATGATTGGCAGCTTCTCTTTGCAATGCCGTGTTGGAAAGAATCCCGACGACGTTCGTCATGGCTGAAAGAATCGCGGCCAGTACCATCGTCAAAACGAGGCTGTTCGCGAAACTGACCGCGAATGTCACTAACGCCGCTAACGAAAGCGCTAGCGACGGCAAAATCGCGCGCAGGCCAAAGCGCCCGACGAACGGTGGAAAGAAAAGACCGCAGAGCATGGCGCCAATGCCAAACGACATGTCGATCAACCCAAACCCCACTGACCCGGTGCCAAGCACGTCCTTGCTGAACCCTACATTCAACACATTCACGATCTGTGACGCAATCCTCGGCACGATGGCGAACAGGGCAAAAAGGAACAACGGTAACGTGGTGACGATGTAACGGACTCCGACAACGTAGTCGCTAATGAAGCTCTGGCGAACGCGCGGCGAGTCCGTCAGCGACATGTCCGGAAACCACCGCTGGATGGAAAGCCAGCCTACCACGGCAACGGTCAGGCCAAGCGAGTCGATGAGGTACGAACCGATCGCGCCGATATAGGGGAACAACAATCCCGCCATGCCCGCACCCGCCAGGTAACCGCCATGCATCAGGGCCGTGTTCAAGCTGTTGGCATGGAGCAGTTCCTCTTTGCTCAAATGCTCCTGCAAGTACGCCATCAGCGCGGTCCAGAACAAACCGTGCGGTATGGACGACAGTGCCGCATAAACATACAGATGCCGCGGCTGGAAGACGCCGCCGAATATCAACGCTAACAGACCCAGATTCAGCGCGAGGAAGACGCCCAATAGACTGGCAATCAAAAGGCGGCGATTCCAGCGATCCACCAGCACGCCACCAACCGGCATGACAATCAACGAGGGAGCCCAGAACGCGATACTCAACCAGGCCACGGCAGACGGCGACGAGGTTTCGCTATACAGAATCCAATAACTCGCCACGAAGTGAAATCCACCTCCCATGGCGGCGCAAGCGGAAATCAGCAGGAAGAACCGGTAGCCCGGCTTGCGAAGCGGATTGGTCAGGGAGAGTTGGAGTGGCACGGACTGACTCGTGGGTTTGCTTGCGACAACCACCAGGACAACACATACCCTGATAAGTTCGCGACATCGCCATCTTAATCGCGTTGAAGGCAACGGACGAGTAGGATCTGGCCGAGTTTGTAGTTAAACTGGTAAGCTTGTTCAACATCTTCCCTGTTGTTTTTGCTTTGCGAGCCTCTCATGACACGACTATATGAGGGAGTCGTTTGCTTAGTTGTTGGGATGATAGTTGGCTACGTGG
>CALBSZ010000667.1 GCA_937967665.1 uncultured Planctomycetaceae bacterium | reverse complement strand
ACCCGACGCGTCCTGGAACTAAAAAAACAACTGACACGCGGCACCAAAGCCGACGACGAAAGCCAGCGCGAAACCCGTGTCTCGGATAAGTCGAATCCGAGCTATTTTGAAGTCAGGGCGGCGCTGCGCGACGCGGCTCGGATCCTCAACGTGGCCCCGTTTGACGTTCCCAAACGAATCGTCTCCCTACAGGAAGAAGTCGATTCGCTCAAGGAGCAAATCGACGCAATGTCGGCTGCCGGCAGCTACTCCGCCGCATCACTGCTGGAACGAGCGGAATCGATCGGAGACACTCAGATCGTCGTGGCCGAAACGCCGGGCGCCAACCCGAACTTGATGCGCCAGCTAATCGACCAGATTCGCAAGAAGAACGATTCCGCCGCGGTCTTTCTCGCGGCAGCACAAGGTCCCAAGGCGATCCTGGTGGCGGGAATCACCGACGACCTCATCCAGCGCGGCGTGAGTGCCGGGAAGTGGGTCCAGGAAGTGGCGCCGGTCGTCGGCGGGGGGGGCGGCGGTCGACCCGATATGGCGCAAGCGGGCGGTAAGGACCCAAGCAAGTTGGCGGAGGCCATCGAGCACGCACGGGCGACCATCGCGCAGGCGCTCGCCTGACCAACCCGCATTTGCCACTTGCGGAAAACCCGGGACCAGTGGAAAATGCGTCACGGTGGAGAGTTTTTACATGAAGGCGGAGCGCGAAGATGGAACTGACAGCAGGGTGGAATGCGGAATTGGATCGGGGACCGGATTGGCTATTTGTGCGACTTTCCGTGACCGATCCCGGTAACGCCGCGGAATCGAACCTGGCGGAATCCTTGTGGCAGCTCATGCAACGCCAATTCGCCTATCGCCTGATATTGGAGCTCGACGGCTTACCCATGATGCGGAGCGTCCTTATCGGGCAACTGGTATTGCTGCACAAGCGGGTCGATGCCAATGGCGGGCTGTTGCGGTTGTGCGGGCTTTCGGACGACAATCAGGCCGTGATTGACGCGACGCGGCTGGGAAGCCTGTTTCCCCAGTATCGCTCGCGCGAAGACGCCGTCATGGGCTACCGTCCCCAGAAGCCGCGTTAACACGTAGCGCAATCGCTTGTCCAGCAATGCGTTGGCGGACTCGTCGCGGCGAAGTCTACCAGACGACTTGCAGCTGGTTTTCGATTTCGCTCACGCCGTCGATTTTTCGCAACGCCTCTTGGGCCATCTGCTTCTGGTAGAAGGAATGGACCGTGCCGCGAAGTACCACTTTGCCTTGCTCCGTTTCGAAACGCAGGTGCTTGCCGCTGAGATAAGGGTTGTCGCTAATGGCTGAATCAACTCGTTCCAGGAAGGCTTCTTGTGTGGTGCTCATGTAGGTTTCCATCGTTTCTTTTACCGGGAGAGGAAGGCGTCTCGCTACCAAAACTTACGATACAGTCCGCGTTCTGGCCGACAAACTAAGAATCATATCGACGAAAAAAGACAAACCCTTCGGCGAGAAGTCCAAAATCGCGATGGGATTCTGGGAAAGCCAGTGGGGATTTACCGGTTCTCCGGAAATTCCTCATGTTTCGCGAAAGCACCGTTCAGGAGGTGACGAATATCCACGGCGCGGCAACCGAGATACCGAGAAGCACGCCCTGCATCACAGTGGTACGGTATCGAAATCGCCTGGCCACAGCGTGATCCTTCGCGCAGCCCTGCAGGAACGCCGTTCGTCGAGCGATGCTGGGGTGCAGCCATCCCCGGCTGTCCCGCGAACAGCCACCCGCATCCGCCAGCGATTCGAGCGCGCGGCACAGCGGTTCCTCGCTGTTCAGGATCTGCGCGGCCTGCAAATCTGCTTCGTGTTCCATATGCCTGCAATAAGCGGCCACGCAAATCAGCACATACAGCACCCCTGCCGCCAGCAGCGCCAGCGGAACCGTAGCGAGTGAGAGGTCCGTCGGCAACGATTGCAACGCCAACTGCGGCCAGAATTCCGCGGCGATAACGAGCATCGAAAGCGGCAGCGTCAGCGCACACAGACGCAGTAATAGATGATGGTGCTTCAAATGAGCGGCCTCGTGCAACACGATCGCTTCGATCTCCGCAGGACGGAGCGCGCGGAGCAGCCCGTCCGAAATAATCACATAGCGGCGCCACGGCAGCATGCCCGTCACCAACGCGTTGGCAATGCGGTGGCCGGTCTTCCAGACCAGCACGTCGCGCACGCGGACGTTCGCGACTTGAGCCAGCTCGAACACCCGTTGACGAAGGGGCCCCGCGGATAGCGACTCTGTCCGCCACAGGAGTCGCATGATCTGAGGGACAGACCAGGACATGGCGAACAATCCAAGCCCGTAGATCCAGTACGTCTGTTCCGCCGCTAACAGGCCTGCGTTGATCACCCGGTCGATAACGTCGCGAATGGTCACCATCAGGAAGAGCGGCAACAGGATCAGCCCGAAATAGACCCGCGCGTGTAAGAGCACGTAATGTCGGCGGCGAGCGTTTCTGACCGCACGGCCGCGTTTGACGGCCGCCACCAGTTCTGTAGTCCGTTCCACTTCGTAAAACCAGCACCAGGCGCCGACCAGCGGCAACAGGAGCGGGGCCAGGATGAGTATTTCGTCAACCCACAGTGCGTTTTCCAGTCGCCAGGTTTTGCTGACAACCGCCGGCCAGCGCAACACCAGGATATTGACCGCGGAAAAAACACTCCACAACGCAGCGTGTCCTTGTTTCCAGCGTGCCAGCGAACGCAGGGCGTTTTCATGATGCGGGAACTCGCAGCGAACCCGCCGGCAGACCGTTCGCGTCCCCCAGCCCGCGGCGAAAACGACGAGCAGCATGCCGGCCAAGGTGCCGAGCAGCGACGTTCGCGGATCGACCGTTCGGGAAAGGTCGTCGGCGACGAACAGGGCCGCGAGGCAGAAGAGGGCGATCAGGAAGTGCATGGCCGAGGGGTAGGAAGAGGGAATGACGTGGGTTCTCTTCATTCTAATCAGCGGCGCAAGAACTCGCGGCTTGCTGAACCGAACAGCCCCAGAAATCCGTCATGTCGCCCGCGGCTTTCCCCTTCCGTCCCCAGCGGTTTCGTTGCAATCGGAATAGCCGGAATGGCCCCACTCTGCCAAACCTCGCCAACTCGCGACTCGTTGAAGCCATGGCTATAGCGTCAACACGGAAAATGGCCGCGCAAGCTCCTGAATGCGACACGCTCACGATCGCCAACGCGCAGACGTCAGAAACATCTCACGGAGGCACCAAGGCACGGAGCTAATTGCCGGCAACGCCTGAGATGGCGCTGCTGTCAGTCCCTCTGTGGCTCCGTGCCTCTGTGAGAAGAAGCGATTACAACAAAGTCATGGTGCCCGCGTCCAGTTCGGCTTCCCAAACCAACCCTGCTCCAATCAACACTCGGACCACCCCACCGTGAAAGCGGCTTACTTGAGCCAAGCAGTCGGTCAGTTTCGACTGTTCCACGCCATCCGGCATCAACGAAACGATCACCAGAGTGATGAATGCAGAGTGATGAATGCAGAATGAGTGCTCAACGCCTTTCCGCATCAACGAAACGATCACAGGTCGGCGGTTACCTTGTCGGCTTCGTGCTTCGGATTGTGCTCAACGCCTTTCGGCATCAACGAAACGATCACCTTCCTCGGGGTCATCAACGTCCTCCGCTTCAAGCCAATGTGCTCAACGCCTTTCGGCATCAACGAAACGATCACACCTGGGTGATCCCGCGGCTGGGTTCGTGCTGGATGAGTGCTCAACGCCTTTCGGCATCAACGAAACGATCACGTCGGCGGGCGGCCTAGAAACGCGACGGAACACTTCATGTGCTCAACGCCTTTCGGCATCAACGAAACGATCACCGTTAAGTTCCTTGGCGAACCAGTAGAGGTCTAGTTGTGCTCAACGCCTTTCGGCATCAACGAAACGATCACGGACAGACCACTTTTGTTCGGCACTGGTTGCCCAGTGCTCAACGCCTTTCGGCATCAACGAAACGATCACACGAAAAGCTAGTTATGCCTCGCTGTAAACTAAATCGTGTGCTCAACGCCTTTCGGCATCAACGAAACGATCACGTTCTTCTTGTCGTTCTTCTGACATGCTGGATTCGTGCTCAACGCCTTTCGGCATCAACGAAACGATCACCGAACGGCAAATACTTCTTCAGCGTCGAATTGACGGGTGCTCAACGCCTTTCGGCATCAACGAAACGATCACTCCGACGCCGTACTGAAAGCCCGTCAGCGAAACGACGTGCTCAACGCCTTTCGGCATCAACGAAACGATCACGACAACGCGACTCTGGTACTCGACAACCACCAAAGACGGTGCTCAACGCCTTTCGGCATCAACGAAACGATCACAACGACCAGACCAATTGATACGATGAGCGAAATATCGTGCTCAACGCCTTTCGGCATCAACGAAACGATCACTGTCGTCGATGTCGAGAAAAATACTGGTGATATTGTGCTCAACGCCTTTCGGCATCAACGAAACGATCACAAGGGAAAACGATGACCACGTATCCAATTCAAATGGAGTGCTCAACGCCTTTCGGCATCAACGAAACGATCACGACCCGTGGCATCATCAATTTTTGCGTAGCCCATAAAGTGCTCAACGCCTTTCGGCATCAACGAAACGATCACAAACACGATCTCGGTTTGCCAATCCTCTTGTAATCGTGCTCAACGCCTTTCGGCATCAACGAAACGATCACTTCGGGCGGCAATCCCTCGCCACGAACACGCTGCAGTGCTCAACGCCTTTCGGCATCAACGAAACGATCACCAAACGAAGTGTAAGTGCTTCGGAATCGGTTGTGCGTTGTGCTCAACGCCTTTCGGCATCAACGAAACGATCACAGCGGGGGTTGTAAGTGTAGACTCGATAAGGAGTTCGAAGGGCCGCTTTCAAGTACCTCGAAACTTGACAGATAGCTGCATGCGAGTATGCGTTCTCGAAGGACGATCGGCTCCAGGTCGCCAGCCGTAACCATCGTATCGATAGGTATTTCGGAAAACAAAGTGGCGATTTCATCCTTATCCCTGACCTCTCAAACGCTGTAACTTCCATGACTGTCGGCACTTATTCGCTTCATGAGCACACCAACGCTACGCCACGCAGGCATGCGTGATTCCGTTAGACGATCTTGTAGGTCGGTGCTGGCTGCGCCCAACTTGACTGATCTCCAGACGAGTGTGCCGGCACTTTCGATGCACAGCTCCCGCAAAGCGGAATCACAAGCAAATCATCCTCCTTGTCCATGATCTGATTTATCCGCCAATGCAGCTGCTCCAGCATCTCGCGATCAAGCCGGC
The DNA here is from genome assembly GCA_937967665.1 of uncultured Planctomycetaceae bacterium. Classification (GTDB taxonomy): domain Bacteria; phylum Planctomycetota; class Planctomycetia; order Pirellulales; family Pirellulaceae; genus CALBSZ01. The sequence continues at coordinate 6,710 of CALBSZ010000667.1, read as the reverse complement.
AGCGAAACACACTGTATTGTAGTCGAACGCCGTATCCTTCCAAGAGCTTGGCGACCTTCCGCAGCCGTTTCGGGTCGCGCACGTCGTAGCTTACCAGATGCCAATGCTTCGTAGCCATGTTGAACCTCCACCAGGAAACAAACTATCTCATCCTCAGTTGTGCGAACATGCCTGGGCATCCTGTCCACTCCTTCTCCAACAGACGAACCTCCAACTCGACAATGCGGGCGTATTCCAGCGACTGGCCCGTGTGCGGATGTTTATGCGACTCCTGCAACCGCTGCTCGAACAATCCAATTGCCTTCTTGCGTCCGGAATCCGAAAGCCACACGTGATCCTTCGCGACCTGGAAGTCGGCGTCGGTATTCCACTGGCCACGGTTCAGACTGCCGATCAGCGGCATCTCCCACAAGGGCGTGCGAAACAGCTCCATCAGATCGAGCATCAGAGGAGGAGCCGCCGAGCGAGGCTGGTGATAGAACCCGCACGCCGGCTCCAAGCCGACCGCGACGATGCTGCGATGCACCAGCGACTGGATCAACGCATATCCAAAGCTCAGCGCCGCATTGAAGCAGTCGCGGGGCGGGTGTTTCGAGCGACCGGAAGGCCGTAGTTCAGCGGGAACCGCATCCGCCAGCAGGCGAGGCACGGCAGCGAAGTAGGCCTTGGCGGCAATGCCTTCCAAGCCGAGCAGCGTGTCGGCAGTTGTGGCGTGTTCCAGCTTTCGCAATGCCTCGCGGCAGCGTTCGATCTCGGCGGCGACGGCCGAGCGGCGGTCCGGCTGGCGGCGGGTTGCCCGCAGGACGTAACGCAGCTGTGTTTCGACTTTGGCATGGACCAGTCGCCGCGCCAATTCCAGCCGCCGCCTCGGGTCGACCAGCGCCTCGTATTGCCGCAGCCGCTGCTGCACCCGACCGGGCGAAGCAGTTGTGCCGGCAACGAACTTGCCGCCGCCGGTCAGCCACTGGACGGCCACGCCGTGATAGGAACAAAGCGCAATAGCTTGGGTGGAAATCTGGCCGTAGCCATGTATCAATACGCTATCAACCTGGTGGACTGGGATCTTCTCGGTGCCGTCATCGGTAGTGACAACGAGCGTCTCGCCGCGGCGTCCGATCCGTGCCCGCGGCTGGGTGATGTGCAATGTCTGCCGCTGGCGGTTCGAGGGAAAGAGCCGCGGAGTAGGCCGCGGAGCTGGTTGGCCAGCTGCCGTGTCCGGCACTTGCTTCGGCAAGTCAGCAGTGGGGCTTCCGAGTCTCTCCTCTTCCGGCAAACAGACCGGTGCCAGCGAGCAGCGGGGACAAAGGTTTTCGTTCTCCGTCACGGGCGGGCGCTGGGTGGTTTTGCGCAGTTGCCGGGCTCGGCCGATGGAGTCACGCAAGTCCGACCGTGATTGCTGATCGACCTCGATGATCGCTGTCACGTTGTCGGCGTGAGAGCGGACGCGGGCCTGTGATACGGGTGCGCCCAATGCATCTCCGAGGACACCGGCCTCGGCGGTGGCCTGAATCCGCTCGCTGGGCCAGGGCAAGACTTCCTTGCTGTCGCCGCGGCGGCAGCGTCCACGTTTGTGTTCGTAGGCAACCCACACACCATCGCGTCGGCGAACGGCATCGACCTTGCCGAAGACACCCCACTCTTCGCTGGCCACCTCGACGCTACGGCGTTCCGGTGTTTCGTCGTCCAGCCCGGCGACGTCGTCGTGCAGCCTACGGCCGGCATAGACCGCATGATCGGCGAGGCGGATCTCTTCGACTTCTTCCAGATAGAACAGCCGCTCGCAGTACAGCAGCGCGTGCAACGCCATCACGCGGATCGGCGGACCGTCATCGGCGGGGAAGGAGCTGTTGGGGGCGGTACCAGAACTGGCATGATCGATGGTCATGGAGCCAAACCTCACAAAAAAGGGTGTTCGTGGCTCCTCCGTGAATGATCTTTCCTGTCAGAATGGAATCTGTAACGTATCGTCGTTGTTTGCTGTCGAGTTGTCAGCTGGCTCGCATTGGTAGCCCGAGCCGTCACGGCCGAATTCGTTCCAGCGGTCAAACGGGTCGAACCGTGCGTCGCAATCGTCCACGCCAGGAAATGGTTCCGCGCCGAGCGAGTTATCCCAATCCTCCTCGGGATCGATCAGTCCGACGTCCAGGGCTTGCTGAAAGAGCTGTGGTCGCCCCCTGCGGACGAAGTTCCAGCGTTTCCGCTTACCGGGTTTGGCAATCGCAATTTCGCGGACCACGGTCGCCAGCCGTGCGACATCGTCAATACCGCACTGCTCGATAACCGTCAGCCGGGTGATATTCTTCTTCGAGATGTTGCTTTGTTGCAGGAAGCCGAGCACTTCATCAGTCAGCAGCATCCGCAGCCGATTGGCCTTCGGCATTTTGCGGCATTCCTTACAGACATACCGCCGCTCGCCGCGTCCGCCAAACTTTTCATGCGGCCGGTGGCAGCCGCAAACTTTGCAAATTCTTCCCATGAGCGTTCGTTTCCAGGGCAACCTCTGTCACGTTTTTGGCTCAATGCGTGGAATCAGTGAAGGCTCCGGTGCCGCAAGCGACATGGTTCGCAATTCGCCGGTCACATAATTCGTTCCAGCCGAACCGACGTGATCGACCCAAACGGGCGCCGTCAACTTGCCTTTCCCCGACAGCAGGAACACACGGCCTGACTGACAGGAGTTCGAAGGCCAGGCCGACACTTCGTCCACCAGATGTGTGCTCTCGCCTAGACTCAATCCTCCGAAACGTTCAATCGCTCCTCGCCGTTCCGGGGCCAAAGCCGCCTCAACCCGAGACTCCAGGCAGTCAGGCCCGTTGGATATGTTCTCGTCGGATGAGTCTAGCCAAATGACCAGCCGCACGCCACTTAGCAGTTGCTGATAGTCGGGCCGTGTGTTCCCAGCGGAACCGAGCGGCCGGCTCTTGACCCGCCAAACCGTTCGCAGCACGACACTGCGATCCGGCTCGTCGAGCAGCCCTGCAGTGACCCGCGCGCCGATGTGCCGCAGGCGATCTTTTTCACCGACTAGCGACAATAAAAAGCCGTAGCAAGTTGCCGGCGGTGGCACGTCACTGGTTTCCAAATACTCGCGAGTCAGGGCTTTGCGAAAACAGGCGACCGGTACGGTAACGTACAGTCCAATCATCATTAACCCTTTACCGACAGAGATTCATTGATGCGAGCCACGGCTTGCTGCGCGGCAGCTTTCACACCGAATACGTTCAGCCGGGCTTCTTTGCAATTGCGAGCCAATGGGCATTCAAGGTCGCTCACGCCGACGATAAGTTCATCGATCGTTATGTCGCCTGCCGCGAGACGCGCCAGCAAACTACGGGCGTGGAGGGTTTGCCCGTCATCGTCCGAGTCGAAACAGTACAGCAGCCGCGGAGCCGGGTCGTCGGTAATACGCAAGATGACTGCGTCGGGAGAGAAGTCGAACAAGAACCGGCCGTGATTTCCCGCCACTGTGCCCAGCGCGCAAAGTGCGGCGATGGCTGCGGCTGCTCGTGACGGATCCCGCAGGCGTTCCGGGGTGAGGGCAAAGCCGTATTGATATCGCGTGGCGTGCATTTCCGTTCCGTAGGGCACGGGGTTGGATCCCTTTTTCGCCGCCGACGGAGTGGCACCGGGTGATGCGGCATTGAAGGTGAAGTCGCCGGGCCAGGGAGTTAACCACACGGCCCGGGAAAATTCCAGCACGGCGAGTCGCACGTTGGCGGAACCTGCCTTGCCCTCTTCGTTCGCGGCCTCGGCGGTCATAAAGCCCAGCAAATCGTCGTCAATAAAGACTTTGCCTTTCGCTTTGGCCCAACCGATGAATTGGTGATCTTCCCAGACATTCGCCCGTTGCAACTCGTCCCAGCGGCGGTTGGTGGGCTCGGAATCGGCCAGCAAACGACGGAGCGCGAAGCGGATGGCTTCGGCACTGACGGTGGTATGCGGCTGGCCTTTCCAAATCAGCTTTTGCAGTGTGGTGATGTTGCCTTCGGTCTCGCCGCGATTGTTGGCGGCGGTACCGAAACCGGTGACGATGTTCGCGAAAACGTGGAGACTCATGAGTTAGTTGTCCTTTTGAAATCGAGTAATGTCGCCTTTCGCTCCGCGAAAGGCGACGCTGAGGTTGAATCAATCTTTCACAGGCGTTTCCTGTTCCAGTTCTTTCTCGCCCGTTCCCTTGTAGCTGGCAATGGCCAGCAGACTCAGGTCGCGGGCAAGCTGCCATTTTTGCGGATGGCTTAACCACGGCAGGATCGTTTCCCACTTCTCCCGTAGCACCGGATTGACGCCGGCGCGGCCGAACAGATCGCAAAGCGCGTGGCGAAACTGGTCTTCGGTCTTGGCTCCGGCAAATGCCAGACGCCATTTATCGAATTCGCCGCGCATGCGGTTCTTCATGCCACCAGCGTTGCCCTTGTTTTCGCCGGCGATGGCTCCCAGCCGCTGTTTGAGCGCCTGATGGACGGCGCGGACGATGGTCGATTCTCCTTCGTCCTGCCAAGGAATGCTTTCGGTCATCGCGTGTAATCCCTCCTTTTCAAAGAACAGTTTCAATCGTTTAGGTTTTTTGGAAACCGGATCGACTTTGGTCATCAAGTCCGCGAAGCCCTTGTACCACGGCCACTGCCGGGCGAGATTGTCGGCGATCAAGGGCCGAACGATGCTGTCGGACCAAAAGTACTCGGCATCGTTGCCAGACGGTTTCTTAGCAGCCTTCTTCTTTTTCGCGGGGCGTGCGTCGGCTTTCTTCTTTGGTGCCACGGTCGTGGCAACGTGGGGCTTGAGCGTGTCCAGGGCGATCTCGAATTGCCGCAGCAATCGTGCATCGCTGGCGGGGACAAGGAATGCATCGACCCGCGACTTCTGCTGACTCGCCCAACTGGTCGGCCGGAACGTCACCGCGTGGCACCCCGGCACCTGCCCGGAGCGACTCTTCTTGGCGGCCCAGACGCGGATCTGTGCCTGGAGCGCCGCGTCCGTCGCGCCGGCGATCCGGCACTGGCGACCTGAATGAGGACTCATCTCGGCCCTCAGGACTGCGAAATCTTCCAGGTCCGAGACCTCCGGGATCACCAACGCTCCGACGCCGCGGTTGATCGGTAGCACAAGGCACCCAACGATGCTGAAGTAAAGCGGCAGGACACGATCAACCGGTTCTGCGATTTTCGTCGATGTGGTGAACGCCACGTGTCGCACGACAGCGCCCGGACACAGCGGCCCAATGACTTCGATAGGGTTCGTCACCAGGCAACTTTGCTTGTCTGTCAGGACATCCCAACCGTCTTGGTGCTTGAACCACGAGCATTTTTTGTACTCGACGGAAACCATCTTCGTGCCGTCGCCACTGGCCTCGTACTGATGGACGGTGGGTGTCTTGTCAAGCTTGCGTGTCTTGCCGTGCTGGATGAAGGACAGCGTCAAGCCGTTTTGAACTTCGGCCAGGACTTCCGCTTTCGGTTCCGTGTCGAACTGCCCCGGCAGATAAATGAGCCCGTCCTTGCGGATCTGAAACGACAGTTCGAACACCCGCTGCAGGAATTCCCCTGCACTTTCCGGTTTGCCGAACTTCAACGTGATCCGCGTCGCCTCAATCTTCCAAGGCGGCTCGCCATCTTTCCATTTTCCGCCGGGAAGCCGTTTACTGGGAATCTCGCCCTGCTCCGCGCAGGCTTCGATCCAGCGGAGAGACGCCGCCAGCCCGCCCATGCCCGCACGATGGATCAACGACATCCCTGGCGCATACAGATCCATCGTCAACGAGTTCGGCGGCGGCGTTTTGGGAGTTTTCTTTGCCATGTCACGCTCATTTCATAGTTTTGTCGTGGAAACAAACGAATACGCCCGCACCGAAGTGCTTGACGGCGACCGCCTTTTGAGGCGTTGAGCATTTGTGCTGTGTCGCAATGCGACGGACTCTCCAGCTATGATGCCGAAAGGCGTTTTCAGTCTCTCCACGATGCTCCTGTGAACTCGTCGTAAGCAATACTGTCGGCCGACGCAATCGGTACGCCATGGCAATCCGGCCACGAGCGCCAATCGCGCCCGCGGGGCTGGGTCATCGGAATGGCGAGGCGCGCCAGTTGGTCTCTGCGCGCCAGGACTTCGCTCGCGTCGTGCTCCAAGACAACCGTGATGCCGGGTGTGCCGTTGCGTAGTTCCTTGACTTCGCGCCGATAAACTCCGTCCAGCCAAGTTGAATCAAGGCTGACCGGATCGTCTTCGGACGTGTCGATCGCGCGCCAGGTTTCTACGAGGTCTCGCTGCGAAATAGACTCCGGCAAACGGTCTAGCCAGGTACCGGCCTTCTCAAGCTGGTCGGCGTCGTACGGCAGCGGCGACAGGTTTCCGTCATCGTCAAGCGGTCGGTAAACGGCAATCGGCCGAGTGGGGTCGTCCGCAGTTTTCGCTCGCCGGTTCAAGCGACCCAGCCGTTGGATCAGGGCAGGAATCGGGGCTAACTCGGAAACAAGCAGTGTGGCCGAGAGGTCCAGGCTCATTTCGGCGACCTGCGTACAAATCGCCAACGTTTTTTGCGACGAGTCGCGAAACCGTTCGATAACCTCTTTGTGTCGCCCAACACGGTCCCGATAGCGGAAACGGCTGTGATAAACGATGGGGTCGAGGGCTGCACATCGTTCGGCGGCGGCGATCGCGCGGTTGACGGTGTTGGTGACCCACAGCACTTTGGCTGCCGGCTGGCCCAATTCCCGGCG
>CALBSZ010000666.1 GCA_937967665.1 uncultured Planctomycetaceae bacterium | reverse complement strand
GTCGTCACGCCGCCGCCGTGGAATTGCTGACACAGCGGCCGCAGGCTCAGGACGTGGAAGTCGCATCGGCGGCCGCGGTGGCTTTGGGACACATCGGCAACGCCCCCGCGACCAAGTCACTCCGTGACGCCTTGGCCAGCGCTTCGCAAGAAGTGCGTTCCGCCGTGGCCGAAGGTTGCGTGCTCTGCGCCGAACAGCTTTTCCTGTCGGGGAACGCGACCGCAGCCGCCGAAATCTACGACGAAGTCCGCCAGGCCGATGTGCCGAAACAGCGGGTGATCGAAGCGACCCGCGGCGCCATCCTGGCGCGCAAGCAAGACGGCATTCCGCTGCTGCTGGAGCAATTCCGCTCGGCCGATAAGAGTCTCTTTCAACTCGCCCTGGGAACGGCTCGTGAATTCCCGGGAGACGCTGTCGACCAGGCTTTGGCGGACGAAGTCGAAAAGACCTCACCGCAGCGAGCCGCGTTGCTGATCGTGGCCATGGCGGACCGCCCGGATACGGTAATCCTGCCGGCCATCGTGAAAGCCGCCTCGCAAGGCCCGCGGCCCGTGCGTTTGGCGGCGCTCGACGCACTCGGTCGCGTCGGCGATGCGTCGTGCCTGCCCACCCTGCTGGAAGCCACCCTGGAAGCGGATGCGGAACTGGTCGCCGCCGCCAAGAATTCACTGGCGGCGCTGCCGAGCGACAAGGTTGATAGCGAAATCGCGGCGCTGCTGCCGACAGCCAAGGGAAAGACCTACACGCTGCTGCTCGAACTGGTGGGAGAACGCCGGATTGACGCGGTCCCGGCGCTGCTGAAGGCGATAGAAAACGCGGATCCAGCGGTCCGCGGCGCGGCATTGACGGCGCTCGGCGAAACCGTCGCGCTACAACGACTGCCCGTGCTGATCGCACAGGTGATCTCGCCAAAATACCCGCAAGATGCAGCAGTCGCTCAGGCGGCGCTGAAGGCGGCGAGTGTCCGCATGCCGGACCGCGAAGCCTGCGCCGCGGAACTGGCGGCCGCCGTGAACCGCGCGCCGGCGATTACAAAGACGGCGCTGCTGGAAATCCTGGCCGAAGTGGGTGGGACCAAGGCGCTGCAAACGCTGGCAGCCGCCGCGAAGAGCAAGGATCCCGAACTGCAGGATGCGGCCAGTCGCTTGCTGGGCAAGTGGAATAGCGTCGCCGCCGCGCCCGTCCTGCTGGACCTGGCCAAGACGGCACCGGCGGAAAAGTACAAAGTCCGCGCGCTCCGCGGCTACATCGGCGTGGCGAGGAAGTTCAACATGCCGGAAGCGGACCGAGTGGCCATGTGCCAGCAAGCGCTGGACACGGCGTTTCAGACCGCGGAAAAACAGCTTGTCCTGGATGTGCTCCAGGTTCGCCCGAGTCCCGAGGCGTTGCGGCTGGCAATCCAGACGACCAAGGTCCCTGAATTGAAGCAGGCCGCCACTAAAGCCACGTTGGTGATCGCCCAGAAAGTCGGCGGCAAGGATGTCGACGTGAACCAACTGCTGGCGACGATCGGACTCGAAAAGGTCAAGCTGGAAATCGTCAAGGCGGAATACGGTGCCGGTTCGACCTTCAAGGACGTTACCGCGATCGTGCGCAAACACGCCGGCGACTCCGCGCTGATCGCGCTACCGGCGGCCAGCTACAACGCCAGCTTCGGCGGCGACCCGCTGCCGGGAAACGTCAAGCAACTCAAGATCCAGTATCGACTGAACGGTAAGCTGGGCACCGTCACCTTGGCGGAAGACGCGCTGATCCTCCTTCCCACGCCTAAGTAGTCGCTGGTGCGAAACCGCTGTGGCCGGCTGTGTCGAGTTCGCTCGAGCGGCTCGACATCGCCCGGGCCGCAAGGAAGAAGCGGAAACAACCAATCAGCCTGGAGATGTACCAGCCACAAATCGTAGTTGGACAGTGCCAACTCTGCGGCAATTTGCAAGGATTCAAGCACGCAGCGCAAGCAAGTGAGTACCGTGACGGAGGAAATGAGAATACACTCGCTTGCGCCACGTGCTGATGTGACGGCGGATCCTGGCGCTTCCGGTCAGCGCCAGGACAGGTCCCGGCCTGCGCTGATCGAGGCTCAGGGGCCGCCGTTCTGTTGCTCGCGCACGCGGAACGGCATCCATTGTTCGTTCTGAACCTTTTGCCGGTTGGGGTCGATCTCGCCGACCCGGACCGCGTCGACGTGGCCGTCGTAGTAGAGGACGTTCATCGAATTGAAATGCCGCGGGGCGTATTGATCGTCCCAAATGTCGGCGCTATTGACCCCCGCGAGGTCGGCCAGGCGTTTACGGTATTCCAGCATCAGGATCCGGTGCGTGTCGCCGTCGCCCATTTTGTTGGCCAGGTTGTTCATGCCATAGTCAACGCGTCCCTCGGCTTGCTTTTCCTCGGTCGTCGGGGATGGAGTGCCACATCCTAAGACCGTGATCTGTCCTTGAGCGCCAGGCATGTCCCTGCTGCCCACGGACATCGCCACCGAACCGTCCGGCCCGCGAACTTCCGTGCTGAAAGAACCGGCACCCGGCCTGTTGGGACCGCGATCATTCTCGACCACCGTGAGTCTCCAGGTAGTACCCTGCAACGGTTCATAGCGAATCACGATGTCGTCCCAGTCGCCGCCACGGTCATTCCATTCGAAGCGCAGATCAAATCCACCGCAGTCGAAGCCGCCGCGATCCAGACGAACGTGGGGGCCAGGCGCGGCCTGAATGTCTTTCGGCCCGCCGGGGTGCCGCGTCAAAGTGATCTCGCCTACGACCAACGCCGATGGCGGCGGGATGGTTGGATTGGGATTCGGAACGGTGATGAAACAGGCCTCGTCTCGCGATGGATAGAGGTATTCGCCATTGGGACAGTAATACAAGGCCGTGTTCTTTTCCATCTCCTCGTAAATCATCTCCGGCCAACCGCAGGGCCAGATGCGCTTGTGCCGGTCTTCCGGACGAATGCGCGAAACATGCTGATGAAAGGCAATGCCCATCTGATGCAGGTTGTTCGCGCACTGAACCTTGCGGGCCGATTCCCGAGCAGACTGGACAGCGGGCAACAATAGCGAAACCAGGATGCCAATGATGGCCAGCACCACCAGCAGTTCGACCAGCGTGAAGGCATGACGAATTGACTGCTTCATTTCCATTTCCTCAATATGTTATTCATCGTTGCCATAGAATTCCTGCAACCGCGGCTGCATTACGGGAAGTGCTTCTTCGATCTTGGCGATGACCGCGTTGCGTTCCGCTTCCGGTAGCTCGGCGCGGAAACCATAATCGGCACCGATCAGTCGCTGAGCGATCGCGCCGGCTCGTCCGCGGACGCGAATGTCCGGATGACGCATTAACTCGACCAGGCTCGGAATCTCTTTCCACTCCCGCGACTCGCCAATCGCGGTCATGATGGGCAACAGCACTTCCGTTTCCTCCTGGGCACGTGCTGTCTGGAATACCTGGCGGATTTCCTGGCGAGCCTGCACACCGTGTCGGGCCAGCCGTCTGGCGGCTTCCACGCGAACTTCCAGCGGCTGCGCAGATTCGATCCGCTCCTGCAGGACCACTGCCGGTTCCAGAGGCGTTTCCACAGGTGGACGCTTGAGAAATCGGACGACCGACCATGTGGTTATCAGTGCCGCCAGGATAAACGCAATTACGGAGAGGGTCTGTTTGTTCATAAAGGGACGCAATGGCAGACATACGAATCGATCATCGCAACGCAAGCAGTCCCGCGGAAAAGGGATTACATGACACGCCGGGCGCGATGAAGTCAAAGAGAATCTGTTCCGAACCGCATAGAACGGTACGCAACTACCAATAGATCACTTCGGAATTAAATCGTCAAGCAAGGAAAATGTTTCGGTAAAAAGTTTTTGCGTTCCTCCGCTGACGTGGGCACTGACGTCCGCACGCTCACGGAAGCACAGGATTCGTACGCATCAGGCCGTCACGAACGTCCCAGTTTGCACCCTTCTGCACCGATCCGCGCTGCTCCCGACCACCAGACGGGCGCCACCGTAGCAGGTTGTTCGCACTGAGCATCCATCCCCTCTCGTGGTTACATATCCACGAACATGGATGTGTTGAATTGGCATGGGAATCGCGGGCTATTTCTGGAATGAACATTCTGATGCTCACGAACACGTCCTCACCCCACGTCGGTGGGGTTGTGCGAAGCGTGTCGACGTTTGCTGGAGCTTTTCGAGATGCTGGAGAAAATATCTTGATCGTGGCGCCGACCTTTAAGGGCGAGGTTGAAAAGCGGGATGTGGTGCGTGTTCCCGCGATCGAGCGTTTTTCACGGGACGGAATTTTCCCTGCCGATGCCGAGCCCCGGATACCTGCATTCCGCGTTGGAAGCTCATCAGCCCGATTTCGTTCTTTGTGACGCAGTGATGGGAGAGTCATGATTACACGATGGTCATACTGGTTGAGGAAAGCGCGGCGTTTATTCAGTCGAAATGAATGGGTGGCGCGCTTGCTTGGCAAGCCGGTCGCGGACCGGGATGCGGGCAGCGGCCTGATACTGATTCAGATCGACGGCCTCTCACGTTCGCAACTGGAGACCGCGTTGGCGGGCAACCGACTTCCGTTTCTGAAACGATTGCGGTCGCGAGACGCCTATGCGTTGCATGAGCTCTACAGCGGTCTGCCTGCCACAACCCCGGCGGCGCAGGGTGAGTTGTTCTATGGACAACGAGTTGCCGTACCGGCATTCTACTTTCGGGAAGCCGACTCCCGACAATTCGTTCGGATGTACTACCCGCCTGCCGCGGAGAAGGTCGAAGGCAGCCTGGCGGCAAAGGCCGAAGGGCTCCTGCAAGATGGCAGTGCCTACTGCGACGTCTATACGGGCGGTGCGAACGAGGCGCACTTCTGCGCGGCAAGCGCGGGCTGGGGAGATCTGCTACGGCGTTCCACGTGGCTGCGAACCATGGCCGTACTGTTGCTCTATCCCTTCAGCGTGGTTCGTGTCTTGGCGCTGCTGCTAGTAGAGCTTGTTGTTGCCGTTGGCGACTTCCTGCGAGGCCTGCTGTCGAATCGCGACTGGTGGATGGAATTCAAATTCATCCCGGCACGAGTGGCCGTGTGCATTATCATGCGCGAATTGGCAACGATCGGAGCATGCGTCGACGTCGCGCGGGGCGTCCCGGTAATCCAGGTCAATTTTTTGGGTTACGACGAACAGGCTCACCGCCGCGGGCCGTCGTCGGCGTTCGCCCACTGGACCTTGAAAGGAATCGATGCGTCGATCCGCCGGATCGCGAACGCCGCCCATCTTTCCCACGCCCGGCATTATGATCTCTGGGTCTATTCGGACCACGGGCAGGATGCCACGGTTCCTTTCGAGCGTGAATTCGGCAGGAACGTGGAGTCGGCGGTGGCCGAGGCTGTGCAACAAGTGCAGGAGCCGGGTCTGCGAATGGGCAGAGATCGTGCGATGCAAACCTACCGGGCAACCTGGCTCAGCCCCATGAGATGGCTCGGCAAACTCATGAACCTGGAAGCGCACGACGCGCCAAGAGCGGCCGACGAGGTGGCCGTCACGGCACTCGGTCCACTCGGGCACGTCTACCTGGGGTCGGCAGCCGAGAACCCGGACAAGGAAACGATCGCGCGCGCGCTGGTGCAGCAGGCGCAGATTCCACTGGTACTATTCCCGACCGGTCCAAATTCCGTCCGCGCAATCCAGCAAGACCAGGCGCTTGACTTGCCCGGCGATGCCGATCGATTGTGGGGGAGCGACTACCCGAACCGCCAGCAGATCCTGGACGACCTCGTGCAACTTTGCCACCATCCCGACGCCGGTGATTTCGTTATCAGTGGCTGGCGAAAATCACAAACAACCGTGTCGTTTGCATTCGAGAATGGCGGGCACGCCGGATTTGGCCGAGAGGAGACAGCCGCTTTCGCCTTGCTACCGCCTGACGCCCCGTTGCCCTCGACATCGACGTTGCCCCCGACATCGACGCTCAGGCTCGAAGACCTGCGCCGAACCGCACTTCATCACCTGGGGCGCCAGCCGGAGATTGCCAGGACGAACACGGCCGGCGTTCGAAAGACTTTGCGGCTCATGACTTACAACGTTCACTACTGCATTGGCATGGACGGCAGATTGTCTCCAGCACGCATTGCACGGATCATTCGCCAGGCCGATGTCGACGTCGTTGCCTTGCAAGAACTGGACGTGCGACGGCTGCGGAGCGGCGGACACGATCAGGCCCACCTGATCGCGCAGCAACTGGAAATGGCCCACCATTTCCATCCGGCCTGGCAGTTGGAAGAAGAGCAATACGGCAACGCGATCCTGAGTCGACTCCCCATCGAGTTGGTCAAGCACGCCACGCTGCCGAACATCGTGCGGAAGTGGCCCTTCCGCTCGGCGGATATTGACGAGCCCTATGGATTCTTGCAGCCTCGCGGCGCCATCTGGACGGAATTGCAGGTGGGCGGACAGAAAGTGCATGTGATCAACACGCATCTCGGTTTGTTACGGCAAGAGCGCTTGCAACAGGTCGAGGCACTGCTGGGGCCCGATTGGCTCGATCACCCGGACTGTCACGGCCCACACATCCTCTGCGGCGACTTCAACGCCGGCCCGAAGACACCGGAGTACAAAGTGGTCCAGCAACGTCTCCAGGATGCGCAAGAAAGCCTTGCCGGTCATCGGCCGCTTCGCACCTGGTTGCCGCAACGACCCTTACGTCGCATTGATCACGTTTTCGTCAGTCGCGAATGCCGAGTGCGTCACGTTGCTGTCCCAAACTCGCACCTGATCCGACTCGCCTCCGATCACCTGCCGCTTATCGTCGAAATCGAGTTTACCTGACATTGTCCGCGGTTTCTCGGATGGGAAGCTGGACTTCAAAATACTGCTGCTCTTGCGGCACGTAGGGGCTGTTATATCCCATCACGCGCAATTCCCCGTCGGCAGCGTAGTGGGGCGCGTCATCAAGCCATCGCCTCAAACGCCTTTCCGCCGCGGCGACCACCTTCGTATCACGCTTGCCCCGCATGCCGATGGCGACAACGGTTTGGGGTTCGTTGTCGGTCACGGTGACCTTACCCTGCCGGCCAGGAGTTCCCAATTCGGCATCGCCGTAGAGAAACGACATTTGTTTTTCCTCTACCTGATCGCTCTCGTCTGTCGCATATGCCATTTCCACGGGAGCTGTCATCTTGATGCCGTTGAGCTTGATATGCATGAACAATGTCCAGAAGCCGCCTGCAGTCGCCTTACGATATTGTGGGTACTGCTTCACTTCGATGGTGCCCACCGGCGTGTAAGTCGGAAACCCTTTCGGCAGTTCCGCTTCGGCACGCGGCGTGAACGACAACTCCTTCACGGCCCGAGAGATACTTTGCCGCAGCGCCGCGAGTTGCTTTCCCGGATCCCGCGATTCTTCTCGCAGGGCCGCTTCCAGACGGTCACGTACCGGGGAATGAGGCTGCAGTTGGCTGATGGCATTCGAGACCGCAGCTTCCAAATGACGAAGCTGATTTTCTGCCTCGCCCTGCGCGGCGGCTGCGTTTAGTGCTGTTGATAACAGGATGCACGTCTCCGCAACGCCACTTGCGGGCGGATCGAACGACTTCGTCTCGACCGTTGTGCTGGCGGAAAGAAGGGATAGAGCGATAGCGAAGCGACTCATGAAATAGCTCCTAAAGAGGAAGTTGACCTCCGATCACGATACTGTAGCGCGGGAACAGGAATCGGTAAGTGGCCAGCGGCAAGATTCTTGTGCTTCGCAGACCATTACCTCCACCCGGAAAAGACACAGATCATTGTCGATCCGGACCGCAGCGCACGTTTTGAAAATCAACACCAGAATTCTTTATGCCACTGAGGACACCGAGTGCACAGAGGAATCGACACTGACAACGATCCTCCGTGTCCTCTGTGAACTCTGTGGCTTGACTGAGGCAGCTACGGCAAGGGAGTCGAATCCACGGTGTCGCGTTGCGATTCCTTATGAACATCAGACTCAACGGCACGCTCGGCCGCCTTGGCCACGTTGCGGAGCATGCCCGCAAAGACGACCTGATGAAGCGGATAGAGGGCATACCAGTACACCAGACCGAACAAACCGACGGAATCAAACAGAGCAGTCTGCCGCAGTGTGCAGCCGTCTTCGCGTTCGCTGACTTCGAATTCCAGCCAGGCTCGGCCGGGCACTTTCATTTCCGCGCGCAAGCGCAGCAGCCGATCGGGCTCATAGGCTTCCACCCTCCAAAAATCGACGGCGTCGCCGACACGGAGGTTTTCCGGGTCGCGGCGCCCGCGGCGCACTCCCACGCCACCGACCAGCAGGTCCAGGAAGCCTCGGATCTGCCAGAGCCAGTTGCCGAAATACCAACCGGTTCGCCCACCAATGCGCTGGACCGGATGGAAAGCGGCGGCGGCCGGCACATCCAGCTCCACCGTCCGCGAATCGACCAATCGCGATCCAATTCGAACCGCGCCCCACGAATTGCCGCTGCCGGCGGACGAAAGCGCATCCGACCAGCGGGTCGCCGCGAACTCGCGATCTTCGTTGATCAACGCCCGGGCGATGGCCTCGGAAAGCGATCGGGGACGAACGGAATACGCCGTGCTGGCAAGGTTGTTGGAAACGAGTGTCGGGTTCTTGAGGCTCGCCACGAGCTTGCGGCCGACGCGAGCATACAGCGGCGTGACCAGGCCGAGCCACAAACTGGACAGATACGGGGTCAGCACAGGAACCGGAATCATCAAGCGCCGTAAGGAACGCTGCCGCGCGTACTCCTTCATGATCTGTCCGTAGGACACCTGGTCGGGCCCGCCAATTTCAAAGATCTTGGAATCCTCCGCGGGCAGTTCAATCGATTCCATCAAGTATGCTAAAACGTCCTCGATCGCGATCGGCTGGGCTAAAACACCGACCCACTTGGGACAGATCATGATCGGCAGGCGTTCAACGAGCGCGCGGATCATTTCAAACGATAGACTGCCCGACCCGATTACAATTGACGCCCGCAATTCGATCACAGGAACTCCCGAGGATCGCAACACGTCTCCCGTTTCCTGCCGGCTGCGGAGGTGCTTGGAGAGGTCCTTGTCGCGGCTTCCCAGGCCGCCCAGGTAGATGATCCGGCGGACGCCGGCCTGCCGCGCGGCCTCGGTGAAGTTCTGAGCGGCCTGGCGGTCTTGGGATTCGAAATCGGCTTTTGATCCCATGGAATGGACGAAATAAAAAGCGGTGTCGATGTCCGCCATCGCGGCAGCGAGCGACTCCGCATTGAGCACGTCTCCGGCTACCACTTCAGTTCCCTCGCCGACATTGTCCCGCAGGGTTTCCGGGCGGCGCGTCAGGCAGCGCACTTGATAGCCGGCATCTTCCAGCAGCGGCAGCATGCGACCGCCGACGTAGCCGGTTGCTCCGGTGAGCAGGATCTTCCTCGGTGGTGTTGTCAAAAGAATCCTCGTCTCTGCTACTTTCGGATTGCCAAACTCGCGCGAACGGAATTCGGCGGGGTATGTTCAAGGCACGTAGGTTTTCGGAGCAAGTTCGACTAGGCTTTATTCTAAATGTCGCGATTCTAAATGTCGCGTTGTTGTCATGGGTGGCCGGGTTCGAGTGAAGCGAGC
This sequence comes from uncultured Planctomycetaceae bacterium, assembly GCA_937967665.1. Classification (GTDB taxonomy): domain Bacteria; phylum Planctomycetota; class Planctomycetia; order Pirellulales; family Pirellulaceae; genus CALBSZ01. Next base: position 2,424 of record CALBSZ010000666.1, on the reverse strand, counting down.
CCCCGGAATCCAAGGTTCTGTGGGGTCGCTTCGCTCCACCACAGCCACCCTTCCCCGGTTTTAAAACAGAACCTAGTACTACTATTGGCCTCGCTCCGCCATCGAGAAGTGCGCTAATCTTGTATTTCCCGAGTTTCCCGCCGATCTTCGCGGCTTTCCGCCTCGTTGCAAGCGAAATCGTCCGGGGCATCCCGAGCGGCTACTTGAGTGCAGAAACCGCGCAACGTCCGGGTTCTGGAAGCGGCGCAGGGTCAGGACGATGGCCCGACGGACCGCCGCGGAATCGTCATGCTTCGGGCCATAGCCGATCTCCACCAGGGCCATGACCGCGGCATGACGCAGCCAGGGATCGGCGTCGTTGTTTTCTTTCAGCAGCGCGATCAGCGCGGGAACGTCGGCCGCCGATCCTTGCCGGCCAAGACTCATCGCGGCCAGCGACCGTACACGCGCGCTCGGGTCCCGCAGCAAGCCGTTCAGCTTTGCCGCGGCCCCGTTCAGATGCTCCACGTCGCCGAGCACTCGTGCCGTTTGCGCCCGGATTTCAGCATCGGCATCGTCCAGCAGCGCCAGGATCCCCAGAACGTGACCGTGATCGCGGCGCCCCAATTGACCCAGACCCCAGATGGCATGGATGCGGGCCAACTGGTTCTTGCTGGCAACCGCCACCTCCTCCAGTTCCGGGCGACAATGCCTGTCAACCAAGGCGAATTGCGCGGCCAGGTCGTCCTGCAGCCAATTCATATGGTAGCGATTATCCTCAACGCCGCGCTGCTGACGGTACGTTTCGCAGACGTACGCCCGTCCCGCTTCGTCCAGCTTAAAAGCGACCGGATTGGCCAGCAGCGGTTCCGCCGCCCACACCTCCGCCTGCATGCCGGCCGGCAGTTTGAAGCCCGCCATCGCGCGCTGCGGTTCGTCGGACGAAGGCGCGATTTCGGGCTCGTAGTCCTGCCCCATCCCGATCGCGGGAACGAAACAGACAACCACGACGACAAGAGAACGCAACATAGTCGGACTCCCCAAAAAGATGAAACCGCGGACGGACATTTTGTAAGTCGAAAAGGCCTTTGGATAGGCCTGACCCGAAAAGCGTGTTGAGGATGATTGGCACAACAACGATTTCGACCAAATTGCTCATGGAAACGCAGAGAAAACAGGCCGCATTCGCGAAGGGCGGTTGAAGAACCAGGGTGAAAAATGGTATTTTCGAGCGATTTTAGACTGCTCCCGCTGCAATGCGTGTCGGCAACCGTGCAGTCGGGGATCCGCCGCGCAGAGCGGGCCCGCTTTTTCCTTCGAGAATGACCCGGTGTGGAGGCTTCCCAGCGGTTTTCCGCAGCGACAGTTTCATCGCGCCGCAGGCCAACTCGAAAGAAGTCGACCGGGAAGTGGACCAACAGACGATTCCGCACCGCGGCAGTTCCCAATTGCCCCAGACGAAAGCGGCGGCGACGCAGCCAGCCAGGATTCGAGACATAGAGGAAACAAGTAACGTGCCACGACGAGATGACATTCGAAAAATTCTGCTCATTGGTTCAGGACCGATCGTAATCGGACAGGCCTGCGAGTTCGATTATTCCGGTACGCAGGCGTGTAAAGCGCTGCGTGAAGAAGGTTATGAAGTCGTGCTGGTCAATTCGAATCCGGCCACCATCATGACCGATCCGAACACTGCGCATCGCACCTACATCGAACCGTTAACCTGGGAGATCGTCGAAAAGATCATCGCCAAGGAACGGCCCGACGCGCTGCTCCCAACGCTCGGTGGGCAAACGGGCCTGAACGTGGCCATGGACCTCGAACGGCACGGGGTCCTGGCGAAATACAACTGTCTATTGATCGGCGCCAACGCGGCCGTCATCGCCAAGGCGGAAGAGCGCGAAAAGTTCAAAGTAGCGATGGAGAAGATCGGCCTGGAAGTCTGTCGCGGTGAAACCGTCAAGACGATCGAACACGCGCGCCGAGTGATGGCGGACGTTGGGCTGCCGTGCGTGGTGCGGCCCAGCTTCACCATGGGCGGATCGGGTTCGGCCATCGCGTACAACCGGGACGAATTCGATAACCTGGTACGCAGCGGATTGGACCAGTCGCCGGTCACGGAAGTGCTGATCGAGGAATCGATCATTGGCTGGAAAGAGTACGAAATGGAGGTCATGCGTGACCTCGACGATAACGTCGTCATCATCTGCTCGATCGAAAACTTCGATCCGATGGGCGTTCACACGGGGGATTCCATTACGGTGGCTCCCGCGCAAACGCTCACCGATAAAGAATACCAGCGAATGCGCGATGCCAGCCTGGCGGTGATTCGAGAAATCGGCGTGGAAACGGGAGGTTCGAATATTCAATTTGCGATTCACCCCGAAACCGGCCGGATGATCGTCATCGAAATGAATCCCCGCGTCAGCCGCAGTAGCGCGCTGG
>CALBSZ010000665.1 GCA_937967665.1 uncultured Planctomycetaceae bacterium | reverse complement strand
GCAGGCGGAGCCTGCGAGATCGTCGGCACCCAGGCGGAGCCTGGGCACCAGGTATAACCCACTTGCTCGCGCTGCGTGCTTGTATTCCATTCGCACTTCTCGTTCCCTGGCTCCCGGCAGGGAATGCCCTGTCTGCGAGGCTTCGCCTCCGTCCGGTGGGCAGGCGGAGCCTGCGAGATCGTCGGCACCCAGGCGGAGCCTGGGCACCAGGTATTTCGTTGCTTCGCGACTGGTAATCGGCAATGCAACCGCGAAGCGGTGGCATGAGTCGTGCCGCCCGCCACTCTCACTCCGCGCTGGCTATTCGGCCGTTACGCCGTGACTTCCCCAAACGACGCGTTGGTCGGGACCGGTGTAGCCGTCGATCTGAGCCGCCGGGTCGTCGACGATCGCTCCCAGGATCAGTCCTTTCTGACCGCCGGCAAACAATTCACCGGGGTTGAACTTGGAGACCACGGTGATTACCGACTCGCCAGCAGAGATCTTGGAAACGAACATGCCGTCGCCTTCGACCACGTCATCGACGAAACCGGCCAGCACAATCCCTTTGTTCTTGTCGTCCCGGCTGATCCAGTAGCTGGCGAACTTGTCGACCATTTCGAGCGATTTCTCCGAGGCCACCAGGCGCGTCAGGACGTCCTTGACCACGCTGTCCGAAGCCGGTTTGGCGCGGGACGCCGTGATGGCGAATTCCGTCATGGCCTTATACAGGTCGGCGCCGTCGCGAACCGATTTCTCGCCCGCATCCCAAGCAGCCAATGCGTCGCTGGCGAGTGCCGCGGCATCATCGACATCGGCAGCGGCGGATGCGCCAGCCTCCTTAAACCCGACGTTCTCCTGGACCGGCTCTGCCAGCGGATCCTCGGGTTCCTCTGGCGTTTCAGTCGGTTCGATCGGTGAAGGCACATCGATGGCCAGCGGATTATCGATACTGATTTCACCAATGGCCAAGGGGTCGGACGGCGGTTCAACGGCAGGCGTGTCCGTCCCATTCTCGCTCGACGCCGGAACAGCAAATGGGTCCTCCGACCCCGGCGGCCCGAATGGATCGGCCGGATTTGTGGACGAAGCGGTATTGGCGGTGGTGGTCGTGTCGCCGTTGTTCGAATTGCCGTTGTTCGAATTGCCGTTTTGGCCCGCGGCGGAGTTGTTGAACGCTTCGCCTAGATCGAAGCTGCTGCCGCCGTTTACCGGGGGAACTTCGCTGCTGGCGACATTCGTCGTGTTCGGACCATTGGAGGCATTCGTGTCGTTCTGAGAATTCCCGTTGGCCGCTTCGGCGGGCGCTACGCCACGAACCGATGCGGGAACCGCCCATCCCATCCAAGTCGCGTTCGACCCGATCCACTTGCCGAAGCTGAGTGGATCTCGCTGCGTGTTTTGCAGATTGAAGGGCGCCCACCACAAGGCGAGTTGGCCGATGGATAGCCCGACAACCCCGCCGATCACGATCTTGAGTATCTCGGCGACAGGACTCTTCTTTTTCTTCTTTCGCGCGGGGGTCGACTTGACGGAAGACGTGCTCGGCGCGATTGCTGTGGCCGTACCGCCTCCGCCTCCCCCTCCGCTGAAATCAAATCCGCCGCGATCACTGTCGCTGGCGGGCGCGAGTTGGAAGTCGTCGCCCTCATTCTCGCTCGACTCCGCGAAGCCGGCCACGAAGTCCTCGTCGTCAGCGTCTTCGATCTGGTCTTCGGTAAACGCTTCGGGATCGTGAAGCACCTTCAGGGTGGGTGGCAGGCGATCCAGGATTTCGGAAAGCTGAAAGGCTTCCTGGCAAAGAGGACACTCGACCTCCGCCGCGGCGCTAGCGCCAACCGGCAACGAAACTTCTTCGTCACAGCGGGGACATTTGGAAACGGCCATGGTTCATCATCTCCAGTAGCACAGCTAAGGTGTGCGAGACGCGTTGGGAAATCCTGCCGGGAGCCAGCAGATAGAACTCTCAGTTTACCACGAGAATAGGTCAAAATACAGTAAGCCCGCGGCGAAACGGCTGACAAAATCAAGATTTCAGCTTGAAAAGTCGCAGGGCTGCCGCCGCGAACCATTCCGCGGGTTTTAACATCAGGTAGGTCAAATCCGCCTGCCATCGGAACACAAGACAGCGTGCCAGCGAAGGGGCGAGCCGATTGTAGGGTGCTCGCAGACACCAATGAAACCGCGGCAACCTGCCCTGCAAGGCCGCTTCGAAACGCCGCATGGTGAGCAGCTGCTGGTTTACTCGACAACCCGTGGCGCGATCGGTCCACGTCTGCACGAATCCGGCATGCCCGCGTGTCGCCGCCGTCACGATAAAGCAGTCGTCCGGAGGCGTTTCGGGCAGGGATTCGAACAAACGCTGCGCCAACGGGATTTTCGCGATGACCGCGGTGACGACCGTGAACAACCAAATGCAGCAACCCGTCCAGAACGACCGGGTGGTTTTTTCGAATTCAGCTTGCCGCAGGACGGTAGCCAGGTACACGGCGTGGCAAGCGGCGGTTCCCGCGGGTACGGCGGCCAGGATCAGCATGTTGTCTCGCGTGAACTTAAGGCACAGCACCCAAACCACATAGCCGGCCGAGATGACGACACAGGTCCCGATCAGGAATGCATTGAGCGGCGAGCGGCGAGCGTAAGCCGGATTGACAAGCCCGCGACAATAGGAGGCGGCGCCGGCGGCAAAAACGGGTAGTAGGGTGAATCCCGCTGGAGCGTCCAGCACGTAGTAAACCCAGTGGTCGCCCTTTTCAAACCGCCAGACCGGTGCAAAAGAAATGGTCGCCAAGAACATCGCGGCGACGGGATACAGCCCCGTTACGAAGACGAGCCACAACGCCGTGGCGCCGGAGTAGGAGAACGCCTGCGGTTCGTTGCGATACAGGCGGCGCGCCAACGGTGGCACGGTGATCCAGAGAGGCAGCGATGTCATACAAAAGACGGTGGCCTCTTCCCGCCCAAGAAACAGAAGAAATGCCAGCAGCATGCAGAGCAGCGTGACGTAAGCCATCATCGCACCCAAGCTGAATTGCATGCCGGGCTGTTTCTGCGTGGGAACGCGGCTGGCCATGAAATTTGTCGGCTCCTGTCATCTGGACCGAAACCGTCTTATATTACTGTTTCCGCCGAGACCGCTGAACGGGAGTTTTGCTGACAACCCAAAAAGGAGTTTGCTGATGGCCGACACACGGCCCAATATCATCTTTATCATCACGGACCAGCAGCGGTTCGACACGATTCGCGCGCTCGGTTTCGACTATATGGATACTCCGAACCTGGATCGGTTGGTTCGCGAGGGCGTTTCGTTCTCCCAGTGTCATGTCACGGCCGGTTCGTGCGCCCCGGCGCGGGCCAGTTTGTTCAAGGGCTACTACCCGCACACCACCGGGATTCTGAAGAATGCCGATACCTGGCGGCATTCCTGGATCGAATTGCTGAACGAGTCGGGCTATCACTGCACGAACGTAGGCAAGATGCACACCTGGCCGTTCACCGCATCGGTCGGCTTCGACGAACGCTACGTGGTGGAAAACAAGGACCGCTATCTGGAAGGACGCTACTATTTCGACGAATGGGACCTCGCGCTGCGCTATCGCGGGTTGGTCAAGCAGCAGCGCGTACAGTACCGCCAACTGCCTGATTACCAAGAGTGCCTGGGGGCCTTTGACTGGCTGCTGCCGGAAGACACCCACCCCGACAATTTCGTCGGCGATATGGCTGTCTGGTGGCTGGACAGCTACCCGCGAACGGAACCGCTGTTCCTGCAAATCGGCTTTCCGGGACCACATCCTCCCTACGATCCCGTGCGGCGCTATGCCGATCCTTATCTGCAAAAGACACTGCCGCTGCTGGAAGTGACGAAGGAGGAATTGGAAAACCAGCCCGAACCGTTCCAGGAACTGCGGTACCACAATTCCAAGATCGATCACGATTCGGTCGTGCATTTGTTGAGTCCCAGCCACGAGCAGCGGCATCGCCAACGCGCGTACTACCTGGCCAACGTGACCATGATCGACGAGAAGGTCGGGGAAATCATCGCCGCTCTGGAACGCAACGGCTACTTGGAAAATTCGATCGTGATCTTCACTTCCGATCACGGCGATTGCCTGACCGATCACGGCCACAGCCAGAAGTGGACGATGTACGACCTGATCACGCGCGTCCCGATGATCGTCTGGGCCCCCGGACGATTCGAGGGCGGCGTCCACATCGACGCGCTTTGCCAGCAAATGGACCTGGGACCGACGATCCTGGAATGGGCCGACGTGGAACCGCCCGCCAACCTGGAAGCCCAGTCGCTAAACGCGGCCTTCGGGCAAGACACTTTCGCAGGGCGGGATCACGTTTACGCCGAACAGGCGCGCGACGGCATCCTCACCGATATCAAGTTCATGACGATGGTCCGCAATCAGGATTGGAAGCTGGTCCACTTCCTGGATCAGGACTGCGGGCAGCTGTTCGACTTGCGAAAAGACCCCGATGAATTGAACAATCTGTGGAACAGCGACGCACACACGGCCGCGAAAGAACGCCTGCTGGCCAACCTCCGTGAATGGCGTATCCGCAGCCAGCTGGATACCGCGGATCTTTCCGCCGACTGGAGATAACTGACCCGCGCGCCGCCACCCGTACTTTCAGCTCTTACTGCTTGCCCCATGCCACCGACCCTACTCGCCATCCTGGCCTGCTTGCCGATCGTCGTTGTGGGCCTGTTCCTGGTTGTCTGGCGTTGGCCGGCGGCACGGGCGATGCCGTTATCGTATCTGGCCGTGGCCGCCTTGGCCTGGATCGTCTGGAAGATTCCCGCGATCCAGATCCTGGCCGCCTCGCTTCACGGACTCGTCATCGCGATCTCACTGCTGTACATCATTTTCGGTGCGATCCTGCTGCTGAACACGTTGCAGGAGAGCGGCGCGCTGTCCGTCATTCGGCAGGGCTTCACGAACATCTCGGCCGACCGGCGGATCCAGGTGATCATTATTGCCTGGCTGTTTGGTTCGTTCATCGAAGGCTCGGCCGGCTTCGGCACGCCGGCGGCGGTCGCGGTTCCGTTGATGGTCGGCCTGGGATTTCCCGCCATGGCCGCCGTCGTGGCCGGGATGGTCATCCAGTGCACGCCGGTTTCGTTTGGCGCCGTCGGTACCCCGATCCTGCTCGGCGTCAACAAGGGCCTGGCGGGTGACCCGTCGGTGATTGCCTATGCGGCGCAACTGGGCATCGACGCGACAACGACGGCAGGCATGCATCAGCTGCTAAGGCTGATCGCCTTTCGCGTGTCGCTGCTGCACGCGTTGGCCGGGACGTTGATTCCTCTGTCGGTCGTGTGCCTGATGACGCGTTTCTTCGGCGCGCGTTCTTCGCTGGTGGAGGGTTTGCGAGTCTGGAAGTTTGCGATCTTCGCGTCGTTGAGCATGACGATTCCGTACGTGGCGGTGGCCTACTATCTGGGACCCGAATTTCCTTCGATCATCGGCGGGCTGCTGGGACTGGCGATCGTTGTGCCGGCGGCGCGGTGGGGGTTTCTGATGCCGCGTGAGACGTGGGACTTTCCACCGCGCGAACGGTGGTCGGAAGAATGGCTGGGGAACGTGGGCATCGCCAGCGACAAACCAACCGCCGCCGCCATGTCCAGCGTGGCCGCCTGGACGCCGTATGTCCTGGTGGCGCTGCTGTTGGTGGTGACGCGTGTTCCCGCGTTTCGCGTCCACGAACGGATCACGTCGCCGTCGGTGACCCTGTCAACCACGTGGATTTCGGCCGCCGGCGACGGTGTCTTTGCTACACACGCTTCGTGGGACTCGGCCGCGGAGCCTCAGGATATCGCCTCCAAAGTACAGCCGTTGTATCTGCCCGGTACGGTGTTCGTGGTCGTCTCAGCACTGACATTCCTGCTGCATCGCATGCGCTGGGACGGTTATCGGCGCGCCTGGGGGCGTTCAGGCCGGACGATGTTGAAAGCTTCGGTCGCGCTGGTGTTCACGGTCCCCATGGTGCAGGTCTTCATTCATTCCTCGTACGGCGGTGCGGGGTACGAGAAGATGCCGATCGTGCTGGCCGACGGCGTGGCCGCCTTGGCGGGATCGGCGTGGCCGATGTTCGCGACATTCATCGGTGGTTTCGGCGCGTTTGTCGCCGGCAGCAATACGGTCAGCAATATGATGTTTTCCCTCTTTCAATTCCGTGTGGGCGAACGCATCGGTGTCGATCCGGCTTGGGTGGTTGCGCTGCAGGCCGTGGGCGGGGCGGCCGGCAATACCATTTGTGTTCACAATGTCGTCGCCGCCTCGGCAGTCGTGGGATTGAATGGCCGCGAGGGATCGATCATTCGTAAAACGCTTCCCGTCTTCTGCTACTATGCATTGATTTCGGGAGCGGTGGGGTATGCCGTCGTGTGGTGGCACCAGTCATGGCTGAACGCCGGGACGATTGCCAGCTTCGTCATCGCGATCTGCCTGGTCACAGTCATCGTTCGGAAACTGCATGATGATCAACGGGGAGAGAGGTGATGCAGCGGATCTTTTTCGCCATCGCGGCGCTGGCAGCCGCGGCCAGCGCGCAGGCTCAGGTTGACCGCCCAAATATCGTGCTGCTGGTAGCCGACGATCTGGGTTATGCCGAACTTGGCTGCCAGGGAAACCAGGACATTCCCACACCTCACATCGATGCGATCGCGGAGAACGGAGGGCGCTGCACCGACGGTACCGTCTCCGTGGCGTATTGCAGTGCTTCGCGAGCCGGTCTGCTGACAGGCCGCTACCAAACCCGTTTCGGCTACGAGTTCAATCCGATCGGCCATCATAACGAAGATCCCGACGCGGGGTTGCCGGCGTCGGAACGAACGCTGGCGCAGCACCTGCACATCGCCGGCTATGCGACCGCCTTGTTCGGCAAGTGGCACTTGGGTGGGCATCCCAAGTATCATCCGCAGCGGCGCGGATTCGACGAATTCTTCGGCTTTACTCACGAGGGCCACTACTTCGTACCGCCGCCTTACCGCGGCGTCACGACCTGGTTGCGCAGGCGGGCGCTACCCGACGGACGTCAAGGGCGCTGGCAGAGCGAGGGCGGACGGCTGGTGCTTTCCACTCACCTGGGCCACGACGAACCAGCCTACGACGCCAACAACCCCATTGTCCGCGGTGGTCAGCCGGTCCAGGAATCCGCCTATTTGACCGACGCCCTGACGCGCGAGGCTGTCGACTTTATTGATCGAAATCGCCAGCGGCCCTTCTTGTTGTACGTGGCGTACAATGCCGTCCACAGTCCGATGCAAGGCGCGGACGCATACATGGAACGCTTCCAGCACATCGAAGACATCCACCGCCGGATCTTCGCTGCCATGCTGGCCAACCTGGACGACAGTGTCGGCGCGGTACTGGCCAAGCTGCGCTCCAGCGGTCTCGAAAATAACACGCTGGTCTTCTTCATCAGTGACAATGGCGGACCGACGCGGGAACTGACGTCGAGTAACCTGCCGCTGCGTGGCGGTAAGGGGGACGTTTACGAAGGCGGCGTCCGCGTGCCGTTCCTGATGCAGTGGCCCGGCACGTTGCCGCGCGGACGGGTGGAATCACGCCCCGTCATTTCGCTCGACATCTTCGCGACGGCGGCCGCTGTGGCCAACTCACCCCCGAACCGGCCGCTCGACGGCGTCAACCTGATCCCGTACCTGACTGGTCGCGATGACCGACGGCCCCATGACGTCCTGTTCTGGCGCTTGAACCAGCGCGCCGCCCTCCGGTTGGGTGATTGGAAACTTGTCCGCCAGGCCCCGCGACGCGGTTCGGCGGGTTGGGAATTCTACAATCTTGCGGACGACCGGGGCGAAACTCGTGATCTGGCCGAGTCCCGTCCTACCGCCTTGCAGGACGCCGTGGCGACCTGGGAGCGGTGGAACGCCGAGATGATCGCGCCCCGCTGGTCGCCCCGTGATCGCTAGCGTTCCCAGCATCTCGTACATCATCTCGTTCCCAGGCTCCGCCTGGGAACGCCCTGACATCATCTCGTTCCCAGGCTCCGCCTGGGAACGCCCTGTCCGCGAGGCTCCGCCTCGTTCCAGTACAAGGCAGGCGGAACCTGCGAATCGGTGGGTACCCAGGCGGAGCCTGGGGGCCAGATAAAGGCAGGCAGAGCCTGCGAGGTCGTGGGTACCCAGGCGGAGCCTGGGCACCAGGTAACTGCGAGGTCGTGGGTACCCAGGCGGAGCCTGGGCACCAGGTAACCCACTTGCTCGCGCTGCGTGCTTGTATTCCGCTCGTTCCCCGGCGGAGCCTGGGCAGCAGGAAAATCAACCGCCGGTCAACCGGCCGGCAACACAGCGCTGCGGCGTGACGTCGACCAGCGTGCCGACAAGGTCGTACGAACCAGGAAACTCCACGGCGGCATAGCGACACGACGTACCCGCCACGGTCGCGCGGGGCTCGTCGCAGGATTCTACCAGGACACGCAGCGGCGTGCCGACCAGTTGTTCGTAATAACGCTGGCGAAGTTCCGTCTCGATTTCCTGCATCTGCTGGAAGCGTGCGGACTTTACCTGCTTGGAAACCATGTCGGACATGCCCGCAGCGGGGGTTCCTTTGCGCGGACTGAAGGGAAAGACGTGGACTTTGGAAAAGCCGCACTCGCGAACGACGTCGCACGTTTGCGCGAAGTGCTCGTCCGTTTCGCCGGGGAAGCCGATGATGACGTCGGTCGTGAACGCCGGCAACGGCAGGGTTTCGCGGACCAATCGGCAGCGATCGACGAACATCCGGCTGCTCCAGCGCCGCCGCATGCGGCGCAGGATCGAATCCGATCCGCTTTGGAGGCAGACATGCAAATGCGGGCAGACCCGCTCGCTGAATTCGCCCATGACGTCCAGCAATTCGCGAGTCACCTCGGTGGCTTCGATACTGGAAAGACGGATCCGGAAGTCGCCGGGAAGGTTGGCGATTTGCCGGACCAGGTGAGACAAACGGGTCCACTCGTCTTTCGGCTTACCGCGATTCCAGTCCACGCCGTAATGTCCCAGGTGGATGCCGGTGAGTACCACTTCGCGATAGCCATTGTCCACCAGGCGCCGGACTTCGTCCAAGATGTGTACGGTTGGCCGGCTGGTCAGTTGCGGTCGGACGTGAGGAATAATGCAGTAGCTGCATTTCAGCATGCAGCCGTCTTGGACTTTGACGTACGCGCGATGCCGCTCGCCGAATTGCGAAATGCCGGTGGGGATATCGATCACGCCGAATCGGCCCAGGAGGTCGGGGAGTTCGCGCTTGTCCGTAACGACTTCCGCGACATTGGGCAGCGCCTTGACTTCTTCCGGGGCGCGTGTCGCATAGCAGCCCATGACGACGATGCGGGCCGCGGGGTTCTCGCGAGCCACGCGCCGGATCACCTGGCGACTCTTCGCATCCCCCTCGGATGTCACCGTACAGGTATTGACGATACACAGGTCGGCGGATTCGCCGCGCGCGGCGTCCTGGTAACCGATACCGACAAGTCCCTCGCGGACGTATTCGGTTTCGTACTGGTTGACTTTGCAACCCAACGTGACGGTCTTGAGCGTTGCCGGCATGAGTTCTACTCGATCGGCTCGATGGAAGCGGACATCGACCCGGCGCACCGGGCAATCCGTGCGTCCTTGCCGAAACTATGAATTTGCTCCTGCTTCAGTTCGGCGTGTTCTTTTGTCGTTGTCAGGCAGATCGCGCGTCCCTCCGTATCGACCTTCTTGGCGATTTCAAATCCCTTCTCGGTCGGGAAGCCGAACAACGCCTTCATCATCTGCATGACGTATTCGTACGTGTGGTCGTCGTCGTCCCACAGCACGACGTGATAGCGCGGCTGTTGCTTCGGCTTGTGCTGGCTGGAAGCAGGCTTCACCAGCGTCGTACTGGCCGTTTTCTTTTTGTTGTCCAATTTTCTACCTGCCGTTGGTATGTTATCTAGGCTCGTCCAGATTTAATATTGGGTTCGGTAAAGGGGTCAGGAGTCAATTGTGCGAAGCACCCGAAGGGCCGTTCCGGCAATTGACTCCTGACCCCTTTACCCCCCTTTACCCTCCATCCAAGGTTCTGTGGGGTCGCTTCGCTCCACCACAGCCACCCTGCCCCGGTTCTAAAACAGAACCTAGTCGAATGGCCGAAAACGCCAGACATCAGTATATTGTACGGCCTGTGTATTGAAAACGCGTCGGACCGTCCCTCAAGACGGCAGTTTAGGTAGAAAACCGATGAATATGAGGAAGATCGAGCAGTACTTGGAGTCGCATCGCCAGCAGTTTGAAGTGGATCTGTGTGACTTACTCCGCATTCCCAGTATCAGTACCGACAGCCAGTACAAGCAGGAAGTGCGTCGCGCGGGTGAATGGGTCGCGGCCGCGCTGGGCCGGTTCGGACTTGCCAGCGAACTGATTGAAACGGAAAAACATCCGCTGGTTTACGCGGAATCGCCCCCGGTGCCCGGGGCACCCGTGGTGTTGGTTTACGGTCACTATGATGTGCAGCCTCCAGATCCGCTGGACGAATGGATCAGTCCTCCTTTTGAACCAACCGTGCGCGACGGCAACATCGTGGCTCGCGGCGCGACCGACGACAAGGGACAGATGCTCACCCACGTCAAGAGCGTGCAAGCCTGGATGGAGACCGTCGGAAGCCTGCCTCTTCAAGTGAAATTCCTGATCGAAGGGGAGGAGGAATCGGGGAGCGAAAGCTTGTATCCCTTCCTGGAGGAGAATAAGGAGAAACTGGCGTGTGACGTGGCTGTTGTGAGTGACTGCAGTCAGTTTGGACCGGGGCACCCGGCCATCACGTACGGGTTGAAGGGAATCGCCTATTTCGAATTGCGCGTACAAGGCCCTAAGAAGGACCTGCATTCCGGAACCTTTGGCGGCGCGGTCACGAACCCCGCGAACGCCCTGGCCCGCATGTTGTCTTCCTTGCTGGACGAGAAAGGACGAGTGCAGTTGCCTGGCTTCTACGACGATGTGGTTCCCTTGAGCGATCGTGAGCGATCGCAAATGGGCGCCTTGCCGTTTGACGAGAAAGCATTCATGCGGCAGATCGGTGTCACGGCCGTCAGCGGCGAAACCGGCTACACGACCATCGAACGACGCTGGGCGCGTCCCACCTGCGACATCAATGGACTCTGGAGCGGCTATCAGGGCGAAGGGGCGAAGACCGTGCTTCCCGCCAAGGCGGGGGCCAAGTTCAGCTTCCGACTGGTACCAAACCAGGATCCGGCCAAGATCAAGGAACGCCTGGCCGAGCACCTGGAACAACACTGCCCGCCGGGAGTCACGATTGAACTGATCGACATGCACGGCGGAGCGGGAATCGTGATGTCCTTAGACAGCCCTTACATGTCCGCGGCCCAGAACGCCATCGAAAAAGGATTCGGCCGCCCGCCCGTGTTCATTCGCGAGGGCGGTTCGATTCCCGTCGTGTCGGCTTTCTACGAAGGACTGGGCGTCGCCACGCTGCTGCTGGGGTGGGGGCTGGACGACGACAACACGCACAGCCCGAATGAAAAATTCTGTTTGGCCGATTTCCATCGCGGCATTAAGGCCAGCGCCCATCTGTGGCGCGAACTGGGTAGCATTAAAAAGAAGGATGAAGAATAACCCATGCTTGATCGCAAGTACATCATCGAGAATCTCGCAGCCGTCCAGCAAAACTGCCAGCATCGCGGCGTTCGCGCGGACGTGGCCCGTATCGTCGAACTTGATGAAAAACGGCTGCAGACGCTGAACGAAGCACAGGAACTGAATCGCCGCGCCAATGAAGTGTCGAAGTCAATCGGTAAGGCCGCCGCCGACCAGCGTCCGGCGATCATTGAAGAGGGACGTAAGCTGCGCGATCAGAAGGAAGCGGTTCAGAAAGAACACGATCAACTGGAGGCCGCCATTCTGGAAATCCAGCGGACGATTCCCAACATGTCGCATCCCGACGCGCCCGTCGGCGATGACGACAAGTCCAACCTGGAATTGCGGCAAGGCCGGCACGCGCCGCGAGCATTCGATTTCAAGGTGCGGGATCACGTGGAAATCGGG
>CALBSZ010000664.1 GCA_937967665.1 uncultured Planctomycetaceae bacterium | reverse complement strand
CGACCGGGAAGTCCAATCGCACGTAGGCGGTGGCATTGACATCCTTCATGTCCGACAGCAAATCGGTCCCCAGCATGCTTTGAAAACCGTCGATTCCGACCGTGGCCTCAAAGGAATAGACGCGTGAAAATGCCTGCCCGGTCCCCAGGTTGTCGCCTGCGTTGAAAGTCGTGCGGTTTCCTCCGAACCACTTGACCGCTCCGCCGCCGCCGTTGTCCCAATCGGCGACGCCGGCGTTATTCGTGCCGTTAGAACCGTCCTTCCAGCCAAAGAAGTATCCGGCGTCGACTTCGTCGCTTCCTGCCGTCACGTCAAAGGCAAAGTCCTGTGGGCCGCTGCCGTCGTTCGTGCGAGTCGTCCCGATGCCCGTGATTTCGAAAGTACCTCCCACATTGCGCATGATCAGCGGCGTGATCTTGCGCCCCACGGCCGCGGGAGCATTGGCGAACATCTTCCACGACGTGAGCACTCCCGCTTCCGTGAACGGATTGCCTTCCAGCACAAACAGGCTGCCGCTGGCCCCGTCCACCGTCGAACGGTCGACAATCGCATTGCCAACCGTCTCGCCAGTGGTGGTACCGATCGCATCGTAGCCGACCGCGGTGGTCCCGGCGATCCACGACGCATCGTCGAACGGTTCGTTCGCCGGCGATCCGGTCCAGGTGTCGCCGAGCGCACCGTTCGTCGGCACAAGCGTCTTCGACGGGGAGCCATCATCGAGGAATTCCCCCACGGTGGCTCGACCTGTCCCGTACGCGATATCCGCAAACTGCTGCGGGTACTCCGGCGCAAACTCGTCCGCAATGGAGACGCCATCGGACTCGACCAGCGCGAGGTACTCGCCGCTCCCGGAAAGGCTGAAGTTCGTGTGGTGTTCGCCCCGCGGCCCGGTTCCGATGCGATCTTTGGACGAGGCAAAGACAACAATCGAGCTACCCGCGGGGATCGGCGTGGGCGGAAACGTCCATTGGGACAGCTGCGCCGCGTCGTCGGTCAAGTGCCAACCGGCCAGGTCCACGGCACTGGTTGTCTGATTGCTGATTTCAACCCAGTCCGAGGTGTCACCGTCCTCGTCGGTCAGCGTTGCGCCGTTGATCGCCATGAATTCGCTGATGACGATGCCGGCCATCACGTGGCGGCATTCGAGTGATTCCATCCGGAGTTCACGGCGTCGGCAGGATTTCTTCCGCTTGCGGTGCACTGGAAATGGACGCCATTGAAGTGGAACGGGACGTGAACACTTCCGTTATACGCTACCGCGGGCGCCGCGTCGACAATTTTGCCGCGCGGCGTCGGTCATGAAGCGGCGTCCAAATACGGATCCTGGCCCATTTGCTCCTGGAGCTTCTTGCGTTCCCGCTCGTGATACAGTAGCAGTCGGCGTTGTCGAAAATGTTCCCGGGCGACGCGGTTCTGTGCCTGCCGGAAGTACCGGACGTACGAAGCGAGTTCGCCGTTTTCTTTCGCGCCCCGTGCCAGCAGTTGCGCCGCGCGTCGCGGCCCCCAGCCGACTCGCAGGATTTCATCGTCCAACGCCATGAACTGCCGATAAGATCCCGGGTCGCCCTGGCGGCCGCAGCGTCCGATAAGCTGCCGGTCGATCCGAGGTGACTCGTGCAGTTCACTACAGATCACGTGCAAGCCGCCCAGCGCCAGCGACTCCTCAGGCAGCCGGATGTCCGTGCCTCGGCCGGCCATGTTGGTAGCCACGGTGACCCGGCCCAACTGGCCTGCCTGCGCGACGATTTCCGCCTCGTCCGCGGTCTGTCTGGCATTGAGAAGCTGGTGCGCGATTCCCGCTTCGCTGAGCCGTCGCGAGAGCAGTTCGGATTTGTCGATCGAACGCGTACCAATTAAAACCGGCCGTCCGATTGCGTGCAATTCGCGAATTTCGTCCACGATGGCCGTCCACTTCTGATCCGCGGTGACAAAGACCCGCGCCGGCAGACGTTCGCGCCGCGGAGGCCGGTTAGTCGGAATCACCTCTACCTGCACATCGTAAATCTTCTTCAATTCGGCTTCTGAATTCGTGGCCGTGCCGGTCATGCCGCCGAGTCGTTTGTAGCGGCGAAAATAGTCCTGAATCGTGATCCGCGCCGCTTCGCCCGTCTTGACGCTAATGGTCACTCCTTCCTTGGCTTCAACGGCCTGATGAATGCCTTCACGCCACTTGCGGCCTTCGGCCAGGCGTCCTGTGAATTCGTCGACGATGACGATCTCGTCGTCGCGAATCACATACTGGCGGTCGCGAATGAAATCCCGGTTTACTTTCAGTGCGCATTCCAAATGTTCGTACAGGTCCAGTAGCGGAGTTTCCAGCAGCTCGGAGGGCTTGGCGATGGTTCGTACCAACCGGCGGCCGTCGGCGTTGAGTGTCACCGCTTTAGTTTTGCTGTCGTAATCGTAGTGCGTCTTTTCCTGGAATGCGGCACAGCATTCCGCCGCCCATTGATAGCATCGCGCCGCCACCCGTTCCGCCTCGCCCGGCGTTGAACTGACGATCAGTGGAGTGCGGGCTTCATCGATCAGGATGCTATCGGCTTCATCCACCAGCGCGAAATGCAATTCTCGCTGAACGGTCATGTCCGCGGATGCGTGCAACGTTCCCAGCCAGGTTCCCAGCAGGTTCCGCGGCCCGGCGTCACCGGGCGGGCGAAACAACCGGTCACGGAGGAAGTCGAAGCCGAATTCCTTGGCGGTTCCATAGGTAATGTCGCAGGCATAGGCCTTGCGGCGTTGGGATCGCGGAGTCGTCGCGTCGACGACTCCGGCAGTCATGCCCAGCAACTCGTACGCCGGTCTCATCAGTTCCAGGTCGCGCACTGCCAGATAGTCGTTTGCCGTGGCCAGATGGGCTCCGCGTCCCACCAGCGCGGCCAGGTAGATGGGCAACGTGGCCGTCAGCGTCTTGCCTTCGCCGGTCTGCATTTCCGCGATGGAGCCGTTGTGTATGGCGATGCCGCCAAGCAATTGCACGTCGTAGTGCCGTTGCCCCAAACAGCGCCGCGCGGCTTCACGCATCATCGCGAATGCTTCCGGGAGCAGGGTGTCGAGCGGTTCGCCGCTACGCGCACGATAGCGGAGCGAGCGGCTGCGCCGCCTCAATTCGCCCTCCGTCGCCTGCTGCAGCTCCGGTTCGAACGAATCAATGCAGGAGAGCAGTCGGCGGTGGTGTGCCGAGCGCTTGCCGGCGACACGACTACCGAGTCCTTTTACTAAGCCGGAAACCAGCGAAACGCCACCACTCACGATTCAACCTCAACAAACCCGCACCACAGAAAAGCGACCGCAGGAAGAGTGCTGTTTACTTGTTGTAACGGCACGGCTCTGTCCGTGTCGTAACGTCGTAACTTCGAAAGGACTTGCGCGGCCAGGGCTGGTGGCACACAACCGCAAAGTCGAGCGGTCACCCGGCACTACTCCAGAAGCAAGTGAGGTCTCTGGCTTCAGGATTTGAAATTCAAAGCACGAATATCGAAAACCGAAACAAGTTCAAATGTCACAATACGAAAACCCGACATCCCAACGGCGTCTGTATTGTTTCCGTTGGTGAAACTGTTTTGAATTTCGGATTTTGAATGTGTTTCGTATTTCGTATTTCGTATTTCGAATGTTTGCGAAGCTCGGATTCAAACTTCGCTTGTTTAGGGACTAGCGAGGATCGTGTCGGGATCGCCACCCATCCTGGAAGCTGGCGATATTGGAACGAACCGTCGTCTCATTGTCCGTATCTTGGAACTGGCGGGGTGGCGAGACGACGCGCGAGGTGACGGGGGGACCCGCGACTTGCATCTCGGCACTGGCCGGTACGACTCGCGAAACACCCATGGCCGAATTGGATTCGTAAGCCGGAATCGCGGCGGAATGGGCCGGCGGCGGCAGCGTCGACATCTCGATCATCTGACTCGGCGGCTGGAACAACGCCGGTTCGCCACTGCGCGTCGCATCATTAACGTGCATGCCGCCAAGCCGGGAACGCAATTCGGATGCGGAATCGGTGCCCTGCGTGACGACTCGCTGTTCCGCGGACGCCAACCGCAGGGGATTCGATTGTGCCGCCGAGGTGAGGCTGCCGTTCGCCGGTCGCCAGGTGCCGGGACCTCCGCCGATCACGCCGCTTCCCGTGGGGGACAGGGCCCCTTGCGGAAAGCCGTTGGCCGCGGGAGGCTGAATCGGTGACTGGTAATAATTTCCGGAAGAACCGTACGATCCCGTGGCGGGGGGCGGCACCCGAGTCGGCCCGTAGGGAGCCAGAACATTAAAGGATGGCATCGGCGCTCGACAACCTGCCAGCAAGGCCGTAGCGATTAATAGTGCAGCGGGCCGCAACATCAGCAGACTCCTTTCCGCCGTCATTCGAATTCAAAAAAGCGATGAGATTAACTGTCGCGCATTATCCGCGCTCTGAGTGGTGCGGAAGAGTACTAACATTCCACCTGCGTGCCAAGAGCAATGGCGACGCTAGCAGCGTCTCCGGCTATTTCGTCACGTTTACCAGCTGGTCCCGGGACGACTTGTGGGGAGGAACGAAGTACGGGTTGTCTACCCACTGCGAAACAGGCTGAGCCGCTTCGACTTGCTGTTCGCCACCCTTCACGTACGGGTTCACCACCAGTTGCGGCTCGGGCGCGGGGCGGACGCGAGCGGGACGCGCGGCTGCCGCGGCATATCCACTGTTCAGATTTTGGCGAATGTAAAACGGCGAGGTGGCGAAGGGGCTGTAGCCGTAACGCAACCGCACGCGATCGCCGTAGTAGACGGGCGGATAGACGGAAAAATAAGGAGGCGTCATATTGCGCGAACTGTAGGCGCCAAATCCAGGGTAACCGACCGGGCCAAAGAACCCACCACCCCAGAGAGCTCCGCCGTAGATGCCGCAGCCACCGACACGGCCGCCGGTCGTCGCGGGACGCCGGCCGACGACTTGAGGCGACTCGGCGCGCGTTTCGGCAGTAACGACCAACGTAGCCAGCGCGATTGTGAGAATACCTGAATATCGCATAATGTGTTCCCTGTGTTAAGAAAGGTGAACATGCGGCATCCATTCGACGCCAACCTTTAGCCTAATCTGAATCTCTTGCAGTTCAAGGGTTTGCGGAAGCATTCCCGCGATTACCAGCAGCGAGACGGAAAGAAATACCGCATGTGCACAGCGGCTCTGGCCGCGCGGGTCGAATCGCGAAACCACCATGGATCCCATGTCGTTCACCGAACAACTCAAACAGACCGCTTACGAACTCGGTTTCTGCCTTGTCGGGGTCTGCCCGGCGGTCTCAACGCCGGGTTACGGGCGGTTCCGCGAGTGGCTGGAAAAGGGCTATGCCGGCGAAATGAATTACCTGCCGGACCGCGCGGAAGCGTACGCCCATCCCCGTTCGATCCTGGAAGGCGTTCGCAGCGTGCTCATGCTGGGAATGAACTATCGAACGGTCCCGGAAGCGGCAGCGGCGGCGGGGGAAGGGAAGGTCGCGGCTTACGCCTGGGGCTCAAGGGACTACCACGATTTGATCCGCGAGCGTTTGAAAGCGCTGCGAGCTTTCGTCGAACAGCGTTATCCTGAATCGTGCAATCGAGGCGTCGTTGATACGGCTCCGCTACTGGAACGCGACTACGCGCAGCTTGCCGGCCTGGGCTGGATGGGAAAGAACACGTTACTGCTCAACCGCCACTTTGGAAGCTGGTTCTTTCTGGCCGCGCTGCTGACCGATCTCGACCTGGCCCCGGACGTTCCCTTTGAATCCGACCATTGCGGCAGCTGCACGGCCTGCCTGGATAGTTGCCCTACGCAAGCGTTCCCGCAGCCCTACGTCCTGGACGCGACTCGCTGCATCAGCTACCTGACCATCGAACTTCGCGGCGAAACGCCCACGCTGCTGCGCGATGACGTAGGCGATTGGCTTTTCGGCTGTGACGTCTGCCAGACGGTCTGTCCCTGGAATCACAAATCCCCGTCAGCAAGCGAAGCGGCTTTCTCGCCGACCGACGACAAGTACCCGGTCGAATTACGCGCCTTGTTCGGGCTGACTGACGAGCAGTTCCGCGCACGTTTTCGCCATACGCCCTTGTGGCGGTCGAAACGGCAAGGAATCTTACGCAACGCCGCCATTGTGCTGGGCAATCAGCGAGCCGAATCGGCGGTGCCGGCATTAAGAATCGGGTTGGACGACGCCGATGCCGTCGTGCGCGACGCCTGCGCCTGGGCACTCTCCAAGATCGATACGCGGGCCGCTCGTGCCGCCTTGGCAGCGACGCGCGAACAGCCCTCGAGCGAGGAGGGTGCTTAGTGCGAAAGCGCCAGGTGCCGGCGTCATATAAGCTCGAAGCGCAAGCGAGTGGGTCATTTAAATCCGAATACACTTGCTTGCGCAGCGTGCTTGTATGCGAATACACTTGCTTGCGCAGCGTGCTTGTATGCTAACGGATTGCCGCAACGTGGGCGCTGTCCCATTAGGGCGCGTCGCGCCGCTCGATGGGCTGCCAGGGAACCGCACCGCCGCGCTGGATTTGAACGCGCAGCGCTGCGGAAAGTTCGCGAAACTTCTGGCGTTCTTGCCGCGCCTGATCGTGTTGTTCCGTGGGATCGTTCTTCAGGTCATACAATTCCAAAGGCGCGAACGGACTGTTCTGCAGCAGCTTCCAGTCCCCGCGGCGAATCGCATTGATTGTCAGGCCGCCGTACCGGTCGCCCCCCTCCCGCCGATGAAAAAACAGATCGCGTTTGTCGTCCACGGGACCTTTCCCCTGCAGCGAAGCCAGTAGCGACCGCCCTTCAATCACATGCGGGACTTCCACGCCGGCCGCTTCACATACGGTGGGAAACAAGTCCATGGTCAGGGCCATCCGGTCGCAATGACTACCCGCTTCGACCTGTCCGGGCCAGCGAGCGGCAAACGGGACCTTGATGCCACCTTCATACATGCTCTGTTTCCCGTCGCGCAGCCCGCCGTTGTTGGCACCAACATTCAACTGGCCACCGTTGTCCGAAGTGAAAATGACGAGCGTGTCTTGTTCGAGTCCCGTTTCGCGAAGCGTGGTCAGGACGCGGCCAATGCCGTCGTCCATGTGCTCAATCAAAGCCACCAGCCGCGCGCGTTGCAACGAAATCCCGCTTTCGCGTTCCTGTACCTTCTTGACCCATTCCTGCGGCGGCTGAATGGGAGTGTGGGGAGCATTGTATGCCAGATACACGAAGAACGGCTTCTTCGCATCCTGGCGGGAACGCAGGTACTCACACGTCCAGTCGGTGAACAGATCGGTCGCGTGCCCCGGCGGATCGACTTCGTCTTCGTTGTGACGCATGTAGTTGATGTTGTGACGGCGATGCTTGTAGTAGTCGTCCATCATATCGCCGAGGAACCCGCGAAACAGATCGAAACCGCGATCGTTGGGGCGATTGGGCGACTCCAAGCCCAAGTGCCACTTGCCGAAAATCGCCGTATCGTAGCCCGCCTGTTTGAGCAGCTCTGGCAGCAGCGTCGCGTCATGAGCCAGGTAGCCCCAGCTGTTCTCCGCGTGCGTGCGAATCACCCCCGGCACCCCGACGAGTTCCGGGTAACGCCCCGTCAGCAACGACGCGCGGGTCGGCGAGCAGACGGGACAATTCGCGTAAAAGTTATCCATCCGCATGCCGGCCGCGATCAAACGGTCAATGTTCGGAGATTGCAAATCACCGGCGCCGTAACAACTCAAGTCACCGTACCCCAGGTCGTCCGCCAGGACCACGACGATGTTGGGCCGTGAGGCTTGTTGGCCGTACACGGGTTGCAGATGGATTAATTGCGCGACGAATAACATTGCGGCCGCAATGATCCCTGTCATTAATCTGCCAGGCAAAGGACGCAGGAAGGACCGGCGGCCTTCCGCCGGCGACGTGGTAAGGAACGGAATCATGATGCATCCTCTTCTTCAATGCGTGTGTTCTGGCCGTTCGATTTCTTCGTGTTCACCAACGCGCCCTTCGTCAAGACAAACAAGGGGCCACGGGCGGTCACCCGGTTGTTGGCCCCTTGCGGCATGCAACCGAAACGCGTTTGCTTTCTATTCTCGTCGCCCTGATTTCCACCGTCAATTCCCAGCGGCGGGCATCGGCCGAGGGTTGGTCGGCGAAGTGATGCTTCCAGGAGGTTCGCGTCGAGAAACTCTCGCCATTCAAAAAGTGCGCGATGGCTCGCGCGGTTCACGGAAAAATCTGCCTTGTTCAGCGTGTTGCCGCAGTGTGACGCTTGGATTTCGAGTATCATGAAGCGGAGTTGGTTCGTCACGAGTTTTTCTGGGTATGGGCGATAGAATGTCACGAGAACGTGGCTTTACTTTGGTGGAACTGCTGGTGGTGATCGCGATCATCGGGGTGCTGGTCGCCCTGTTGCTGCCCGCGGTGCAGAGCGCTCGGGAAGCGTCGCGAAGAACGAAATGCGTCAACAATCTGAAGCAGTTGGGGCTGGCTCTGCAGGGCTATCACGACATCTTCAAGAAATTCCCGGCGGCCTCGTCCGTCAGTATCCCGCAGCAGTGCCTGACCAACGGGGACTGCCGGGGCAACCCGGTGTATATCGCCATCCTTCCTTTCATCGAACGCGACGATATCGAGGATGAATACGATTACTCGGTGGTTTGGGGAGCGTTTGGATGGAGTTCCCAGCTCAAGCAGACTCGCTTTCCCATTTACTTGTGTCCCAGTGAATCCAGGTTCGATCTCCGCAACCGGCGTCTGTATTTTGTCGTGACGGGGGGCAAGACGGCGGAAGTACACGGCTGGCGCGGCGACGTGTTCCTGGACGGCATCTTCGCGATGAACAAGTGGCGAGGTATCTATGACATCACCGACGGTACCGCCACCACCATGGCCATTGGCGAAAGTGTGCACGTCGCGCGCTGGGGTGTCGGCCCCGGGTACGGGAACGGCGCCGTGGGTGGTCCGTGTTACTGGTGGTTTTCGGGGGGCTGTAGCCGCAACGGCAACTGCCCGCCCCGCAGCCAGAGTTTGGGCCGCGCGTTCCGCAGTACGAAATACCCGATCAACTCCAGCATCCTGCCGATGGGACCGGATGAAGAGAACGAGGCGCCCTACGGCAGCTACCACGCTGGCGGCGGAGCGCTGTTTGTGTTTGCCGACGGGCATGTCGATTTCCTCAGTGAAACCATCAATTTTGACGTTTACCAGGCGCTTTCCACGCGAAGTGACGGCGAGGCCGTTTCGATTCCCTGAGCGTGTCACAATTCACAACTGAAGGTCGAACTGAAGCCGGAACACCCCCCGCACGTTTTCGTGGAGCGAAGATGAACCGATTTTTTTTTCGTAAAGCTGATTCGTCCCAAGGAACGCACTTGCTTTGCGGCGCGGCGGCGCTCGCTATGCTCGTGGCCGGCTGCGGTAAGTCGAGCGATCTCGCGCCGGTAACCGGAATCGTGACCTACCGGGGCGAACCGGTGACGGAAGGTCGAGTGGCCTTTTACCCGGAAAAGGGGAGACCGGCGATCGGAGTCATCCAGGCGGATGGTTCCTACACACTGACGACCTTTGAGGAGAATGATGGCGCCTTGATCGGCGAACATCGCGTGACGATCAAAGCGACGCGGATTAGCGAGGCCGGCGAGCCGCAGTCGTTTGAAGAAGAACTTGCTCAACTCCATGCGCAGGATCTGGAATTTACTCCCACGCCCACGGTGGAATGGATCGTTCCCCAGGAATACGCCAGCCCGCAGACCACACCGCTACGGCGGACCGTTGCCGCAGGCGAAAACACCATCTTCCTGGATCTTTAGCCGGATGATTCACTTAGATAGGTCAGATGCGCGTAAGTGAGTGGTGGGCCAGCGCAAACGAATCACGCTTGTTTTCACACGCTTTCTGCTCACGAGGGGTGTTCGCGAATGCAGAACCACCAGTTTTCGCTCGTTTGCTCGACACCACACAACTGGATCTTTAAGAGCCGGTTTGTTTTCTCTTGACCGCATACGCAACGTAGCTATACTCCAGCCGCTTTTGTCTGACCGATGAAGGCGGTTGCTGAGGGGGTTTTACAGATTACGTACGCTAGCACGGGACGGATGCCGTGAAAACGACCGACTTTGTTGATATCCATTGCCACTTGCTGCCCGGGATCGACGACGGCGCCAAGTCGTGGGACGAATCGCTGACGATGGCCAAAATGGCCGCGGCGGATGGAATTCGCACGATGATCATGACGCCTCACCAGCTGGGAAACTACGCCCACAACGAGGGCGATATGATTCGGGCCAAGGCGAAGCAATTTCAGCAACTGCTGGACAGCCATGACGTCCCGCTTACTATCATGCCAGGCGCCGATGTCCGCATCGAACCGCAAATGATCCGCTTGCTGAAGAGCGGCAACGTCCTTTCGCTCGGAGATCATCGCAAGCATGTCCTGTTGGAACTGCCGCACGAGTTGTATTTTCCGCTCGACGGAGTGCTCGAAGGCTTGCAGGCCAACAACATGGTCGGCATCCTATCCCATCCCGAGAGGAACCAGGGAATTCTGAAGCAGCCGGATCTGATTCCGCCGCTCGTGGAACGCGGCTGCCTGATGCAGATCACTGCCAACAGCCTGACCGGCGTCTTTGGCAAAAACTGCCAGGCACTTTGTGAATGGCTGCTCGAACGGCAGCTTGTCCATTTCGTCGCTACCGACGCCCATGGCCCGCGATCCCGAAGACCGTTGATTCGACGGGCTTTTGATCGCGTCGAGGAATTGTCAGGAACGGCACTGGCAACGGAATTGTGTTGCACCAATCCGTTGGCGGTCGCAGAGGGTCGAGACATTCAGGTGCGTCCCCCCAAGCCGGAGCAGCGAAGTCTGTTTGCGAGTCTTTTCCGCCGTCGCGCGGCCTGAGCCCCCACGGTTCGTGCCGGCCGCTTCCACGCGGTTCGTGCAAGGGAACTGCGGGTGATTTGTCCCGCTTCGGCGCATCGCGGTCAAACCCATCAAGAAATTCGGAGCTTCGGCAACTTTGAGTCGCTTCACATCAATACTGCTCGCCGTCGTGGTCGTGCTGCCGGCGACCGTTGCCTGGGCATCCAATCGCTGGCCGGACGAGAAACAAGCGGGCCCGTTTTCGTGTCACGCCGACTTCTCGCTGGCCGGTCATCAGGGGCTGCTCAACGAGATCGCCACGCTGCAGCACGATGTGACAAGGACGCTCGGGGTTTCCCCCGCGCGGGAACCGGTTCACTTGTTCCTGTTCGAGGAAAAATCGACCTATCAGAAATACCTGAGCTACTACTTTCCCAAAGTTCCGTATCGTCGCGCGCTGTATATCAAGGGGCGAGGACCAGGTATGGTCTTCGCCCACATGAACAACGAATTCGAGATCGATGTGCGGCACGAAAGCACCCACGCGCTGCTGCACGCGGCGCTGCCCGTTGTTCCGCTGTGGTTGGACGAAGGACTGGCCGAGTACTTCGAAGTCCCGGCGAAGGACCGGCCGTTCAACAATCCGCATTTCAAGTCGGTTCTGTGGGGCGTCCGGTTCGGCAAGATCCCGCGAATTGATGATTTAGAGAACATCGAATCGCTGGCCGAGATGGGGCGCGACGAATATCGGAACGCCTGGGCGTGGGTGCACTTCATGCTGCACGGCCCGCCCGCGGCGCGGGAAGTCCTGCAACGCTACCTCGCGGATCTCGAAGCCCACACGCCGCCAGGGCGCCTGAGTCACCATCTGCGGCACCGCATTCCCGACCTCGACGACGCCTTCACCCGCCACTTCCGATCCTGGTAGGCACGATGCTCGTGCCAGAGGCCAGCCGCCCCGCGACTCCGTCCACTGTTGTAGTTCCGCGACTCCGTTCACTGTTGTAGTTCCGCGACTCCGTTCGCGGAATCCCGCGGGCGGAGCCGCGGAACGACGGTGGAATCCCGCGGGCGGAGCGGCGGAACGACGGTGGAATCCCGCGGGCGGAGCCGCGGAACGACGGCGGAATCCCGCGGGCGGAGCCGCGGAACGACGGTGGAATCCCGCGGGCGGAGCCGCGGAACGACGGCGGAATCCCG
>CALBSZ010000663.1 GCA_937967665.1 uncultured Planctomycetaceae bacterium | reverse complement strand
ACGCCCATCTCAATCTACGCGCAAGCTGCATGGCGACAGTGCCATTCGGGACAGGGACCATCGATCCACCGGGTTTTCCGGGACGAACCAAACACAACGATGGAGCCAGTCCCGCTACCGTCAACCCTGCGCTGTAAAAAAACCCGCACTCGATTCGATGGGTCGAGCGCGGGTTTTTTATTGCCTCGCTGGCGGGGAGTTGGCGTGGGAGGTGCACGCAGGGAGCCCTCGATCGCACGCCGCCAAAGTTACCGAATCGCCTCGTTCAACATCCGTGTGTTGGGAATGCTGCGGCGCCGCATGATGCCGTCTTCTTCGGTTTCGATGGTGGTGGAAACGGGGCCGATTTCACGTACCGCTCCTTCAAAACCTGCAATGCTGACGCGGTCGCCGGTATGCAGGCGTTGCCGTACGTAGTAGCCCGACAGGATTCCTCCCATGACTTCGCGGCCGCCGAGTCCGAAGCTCAGCCCGAGTCCGAGGGCCACCGCGCCGAAGGCGATCAGGATCGCTTCACGCAACAGCGTGAACTGGATTTCCAGCTGTTCGAAGGCCGCGATGAACGTCAGCATGGCCAGGATCCAGTAGCAGGCATTGGATAGCTGCTGTGCGTACGTGATGCCCACCCGGTCGGCGCCCGTGGCGATCACGCCGCGCAACAAGGACGCCAGGAGCAGTCCAAACACGACAACTACCGTGGCCACGAGCAGTTTTGGAATGTAGTCGACCACACTTTGAATGGCGCCGGTCAACGCCGACAACGCCAGGATGTCGCCGGCCGCGACCAGGAACACGCACATCAGCAACCAGAACACGATCAAGGCCACGATCTGGGGAAACGTTCGCTTGACGCCTACCTGCTGAAGGCTGGTCACCACGCCGCTACGCTCCGCCGCGCGCTGCAGTCCCAGGCGTTCGCAGAGCGCGGCAACGCCTTTCGCAACCAGGCGTGAAACCAGGTAGCCGAGGACCAGCACGATCACCGCCGCGACCACGCGTGGAGCCCAGTTGATCACGTCGGCGAACATCGATTGAAAACTGTCTGTGATGGAATAGGTCATTTCGGACGGCATGCGCGTGACCTGGTGAACAGCGTTCTCCATGATTGGCTCGCCGTGTTCGGAAACCGGCAAATTGGTTGTGGCATCCGCCACCGTTGCTGCGTCAGTCTGCATGATTATCTCCTTTGTCGTAATGCGATCCTGTTAACGAAAAATAGCAAGCGCCGACCAGGGCACGACCGAAGTAGAACATCGCTTGGGGCAGACAGCGGAGGGCGAAGTCCGCAATGTGTGCCAGCAACAACTGGTCATTGACGCGTTTATGAACCCCTTGAGGCAGATCGGCCGGGAGCGGGGGAACGTCGATCTCGGCAAGTTCATCGAGCAAGTCTTTATTCATGGCTGTTCTTTTTTCACGGGAAGCTCGTCCTTGTCTGTGCGGCTTTCAGGAATGTTGCTCGCTGAGTTTCTGCCGTGCTCGACTGACGCGCATCTTGCAGGCACTCACCGACATCTCGAAGGCCGCGGCCAATTCCTCGTAGCTATAACCTTCCGCAAATTTCATCACGAGCATCGCGCGGTCTTGCTCGCCCAACGTTTCCAGCAGTTCCATCAGTACGAGGCGGCTGTCGGCTGTCGGCAGCGCCGCTGTCGGCTTGTCGCCCGCTGCCGCTTCCTCGCGGCGCTTGCGGCGGCTGCGCCCGCGCCTCAGCATCAGGCCGGTTCGGACTGCAATGCCATAGACCCAGGTGGAGTACTTGCTGCGACCGCCAAATTTCGTTCGCTGCATAAACATCTGCACGAGGACATCCTGGGCGGCATCCTGGGCGTCTTCGTGATTCCCGAGCAGCCGGAAGCAGACAGCCCACACGCGTTGCTGGTAGCGTGCCAGCAACGCCTGGCAGGCTGGGCCATCCGAGTCCTCACGGGCTGCGGCGGCGGCCAGGTCTTCGTCCGATCGCTCGTCGGTATTCAAATCCAATCTCGTTCATGGAGCCGGTAATCGGGTGGCCGTTCGGGAAACACCGAGTGGGTTGCCACTCCGGAGCGGAACGTCACATGAAAAAGTTCCCCCCGCCATGCAACTCGTGTTCTCTCGCAGCCGGATGCGCCTAACATCTGACACATTCTATGGTTACGCTGTTCCGGCGAGCCGTCCTTATCGAAGCGGAATTGCAGAGTTGAGTCAACCTCGAAACTTCGCCGGCGCCGCCCGTTTCCGTAAGCTACGTTTGAAGGCCGGATAGCTTTTTCCACGCAGGAAAACGGTCGTTTCGCAGTTTTTCGGGATACCTGGTCATGACATCACAACGTTCCTTCAATCTTGTTCTGGTCGACGACGATCCCGATATGGTGCGGTTGATCGAGAAATACCTGACCGCGGACCTCGACGGCCTGGTGCGCGTGACGACCATGACCAACTCCGCCGACGCCCGCAAGTGGATCGACGAACACAATTGCGACATCTTGATCTCCGACATCGAAATGCCCGGCAGTGACGGCCTCTCCATGTTGAGGTTTGCCAAGTCCCGCAATGCCTGGACGCGCGTCATTTTCATGACCGCCTACTCCACCTGGGACCGGATTGCGGAGTCGATCGAGAACGGCGCGTCGGACTACTTATTGAAGCCCATCCATCGCGATGACGTGGTGCAGCTGGTGAAACAGGAGTGCGAGCGGCTATCGCGATGGCAACGCGCCATCCGCAGCGCGCTGACCACCGCCTGAGAATCATCGCGAATCGATACGGCCGTCCCTCGAAAGGCGTGTCCTCTTTACTACAGCCGGCGTTCTCGGGAAACGCTGCGTGTACCACGCGCCGGAAAACTGTACCGGAAGAGCACGTCGGTGTGCGTCATCGCGCGCTTTTACGCCGTGAGCGGATTCTGCTATTCTGCATGCTCCCCACTGCACTTTACTTGCCAGCATTCCCGGAAGTCGGACGTGTGCGTCGTCTTGCACTGAATCTGGCATAGCACTTGCGTACACTCAAAGTGAACGTGTTCGTCTTGCCGGTGGTACGTTGCGCGCCCAGGCTGTGTAGAGGAGAATGGTCATGAAGAGGTTTAAACGAATTCTGGTCGCCACGGATTCGCGACTGGCCGCGCACCCGATCGTCGACGAAGCCGCGGAGATCGCCGAGCATAACGACGCGTCGTTGAAGATCGTCGACGTGGTGCCGGAGTTTCCCTGGACGGTGAAGCTGACGTTGGCGAATCACGAACACATGCGTGAGCTGATTGCGGAGGAGAAGCAGGTCAAACTCGAGTCCTTGGCTGAACCGATCCGGCAAAGAGGAGTTGCCGTCGAAACGAAAGTTTTGCTCGGCAAAACGTCAATCGAGATTATCCGCGAGGTATTGCGGCACGGCCATGATCTCGTTCTGCGAGTGGCCAAGGGTAGTGACAGTCCCAGCCGGGATTTCTTCGGCAAGACGGCCATGCGGCTGTTGCGTAAGTGTCCGTGCGCCGTCTGGCTGGTATCTCCCCAGACAACACCCAAGTTCAAGCACGTACTGGCCTGTGTCGACACGACGACCGGAGAGCACCTCGACGCGGAACTGAACAACAAGATCTACGAATTGGCGTCGTCCATCAGCCACTACCACGGCGGCCGCCTGTCCATCATTCAGGCCTGGTCGATTTGGAACGAGCAGATGCTCAAGGGCCGGATGCAACCGGAAGAGTTCACCGAAATGAAGACGAACAGCCAACATCAGGTCGCCGGTTTGTTGGACAAGTTTTTGCAGCAACACGGGGACAGCATTCGAGCGGAGAATGTCCATTGCATTGAAGGTGAGGCAGCCGACGCGATTCCAGATTTCGCGACGACGCATGGGGTCGACCTGATTGTCCTGGGCACCGTGGCCCGTTCTGGCACCGCGGGGATACTGATGGGAAATACTGCCGAGCAGATTCTGAGCCGCATTGAATGTTCGGTGCTGGCTGTGAAGCCATCCCATTTTCACTGTCCCATTCGCCTGGACGAAACGAACTAACTGGCGACTGAACCGCTTTGCGTCAAGTCACGCGTGACGAGTCGTGTCCAGCTCTTGACGAACTCCGCCGAAGCAAGGGAGTATGAGCCAGCGACAACAAACGGCTGCAGCGTGGCACACCGACGATTGCCTCAAGGTAAATCAGTTCTTTCTTGAACAATTGGCTTATAACGCGAGGCGACTTGACGCCATCCAGGAAGGGACGCGAACGGCGCTCGACAATTCGATAATCCTGCTCTGCTCCAGCATGCCGAACGGGCATCACGATGCAACTCAGTTGCCCGTCATCATGCTAAGCAGCGCTGGCGGCCAAATCCAAGGCGGCCAGAATCTCGATTACCTGGACCAACCCGACCGGCAGATCTACCGCCTGCAGCTCAGCAGAATGCACAAAGTGGGCGTGCCGCGGGATAGATTCGGCGATGCCACCGAACCCTTGGCTGAAGTATAAATCCGTGGTCGCAGGCGAAGTGGCCTTTCGCAAATGCGGCGCCGTGCAGCTATAATGAACGCTCTGCACCCCACTCAACTCTAGCCCACCGGATGACGATGTATCGTATCGTTCCTGTTCTGCCTAAGCTGTCACTGCCTACGCTGTCACTGCCTACGCTGTCACTGCCTACGCTGTCACTGCTTACGCTGTCACTGCTTACGCTGTCACTGTGCTCGTCAAGCATGGCCGAGCCCGTTCGTTTTAATCGCGACGTCCGCCGTATCTTGTCAGACAATTGTTTCAAGTGTCACGGCATGGACGAGAACACACGCGAGGCCGGTTTGCGCTTGGATCAGGCCGAAGACGCGCAGCGGGTCCTCGACTCCGGCGCTACCGCGATTGTCCCTGGTAATCTCAAGGCCAGCGAACTGATCGCGCGGATCACGTCGACCGATCCCGATACGAAAATGCCGCCGGCCGACAGCGGGAAGAAGCTGAATGCGGCAGAGATCGAAACGCTCTCCCGCTGGGTGGCCGAGGGAGCGAAGTACGAAGAACATTGGGCCTTCGCTCCTATTCAGCGCCCCGCGGTCCCCCAGGTCGCCGGTGAATGGCCCCAGAACCCGATCGATGCGTTCGTCCTGCAGCGTCTGGACGCCGAACAACTGACTCCCCAAACCGAAGCGTCGCGCGAGGCACTGATTCGCCGAGTGGCCTTTGACCTTACGGGTTTACCACCCACGCTGCCGGAAATCGACAAGTTCTTGAGCGATCCGTCGGAACACGCGTACCTCAACATGGTAAATCAATACCTGGATACGACTGCCTACGGCGAACACATGGCGCGGCACTGGCTGGACGGCGCGCGGTATGCCGATTCAAACGGCTTCCAGTACGACACGGAGCGGCAAATGTGGGTCTGGCGGGATTGGGTGATCAACGCGTTTACCAGGAACATGCCGTTCGACCAGTTCACGATCGAACAACTGGCCGGGGACCTGCTGCCGAACGCGACTCCGGAACAGAAGCTGGCCACCGCGTTCAACCGCAATCACCCCATTACGATTGAAGGAGGCGTGATTGACGAAGAATATCGCACCGAGTACGTGATTGATCGACTCACTACTACCGCCACGGTGTGGCTCGGATTGACGATGGGCTGTGCCCGCTGCCACGATCATAAGTTCGATCCGATTTCGCAGGCCGAGTTCTATCAGTTCATGGCCTTCTTCAATCAGGTGCCCGAAAAGGGGCACAACGGTTTCAGCCCGATGTTGCGGGTCGCGTCGCCGCTGGCTGCGGGACAATTGCAGGAAGTCGAAACGGAACTGGAACGCTTGCAATCACAACTCCAATCGCCGCCGCCTGATTTGGACGCGTCGCTGGCGAGATGGGAAGCGAGCCTCAACGACCGCCAGGCGCGGGGCTGGACCGTGCTAAAACCGACCGCTTTCAAATCGCTGCACGGTACGGAACTCACCCAACTTCCAGATCATTCGATCCTGGCGGGTGGTCCGAATCCGGCGAAAGAAACGTACGAAATCCGACTTAAGACGTCCGTCGAGGGCATTACCGGAATCCGCCTGGAAGCACTGACTCACGAATCGCTTCCAGAAAACGGTCCCGGACGCGCGTTCAATTCGAACTTTGTGCTCTCCGAGTTTGAAGTCGCGGTGGCCAGCTCGCGGGAACCGGCGTCTGTCGAACCGGTGAAACTGGCCTCCGTCGTGGCCGATTATTCGCAGGCGAACTATCACGTCAACAATACTATCGACGGCACCGTCGCCGGGAACAACGGTTGGGCCGTGGATGGTCCCACACGGAAGATGCCGGCCACGGCCGTATTTACCGCGGCGCAGCCTTTCGGATCCGCAAACGGTACTGAAATCGTCGTGCGTCTGCGGCATGAGACGAGTTTCGGGCAGCATGGAATTGGACGTGTTCGTCTGGCCATTACGACCGACCCGCAACCCTCGCTGGACGCCGAAACGGGGTTTGCTGAAATTCAGGCGATCCTGGATCTGGCCGTAGCCCAGCGCAGCGAATCACAACGCCAGCAAGTGGTCGATTATTACCTCGCGAACGTTTCGCCCGAGCGTCGAGAATTGCGGACGCGGATTGCCGGTTTGGAGAAACAAAGGCAGAATTTGTCCGAGGCATTTCCGCCGACCATGGTCATGCAGGACCTGCCGACGACGCGCAAGACGTTTATCCTCAATCGCGGCCAGTACGATCAACCGACCACGGAAGTCGCCGCCGATGTTCCGGCGGTCTTTCCAGCACTGCCGGAAGGAGTCGAGCACGATCGTCTGGCCCTGGCCCGCTGGCTGATCGATCCGCAACATCCGTTGACGGCGCGCGTGGCCGTGAATCGATTCTGGCAGGCTCTGTTTGGCCTCGGATTGGCCAAAACCCAGGAGGATTTCGGGTATCAGTCGGAGTTGCCGAGTCACCCGGAGTTGCTCGATTGGCTGGCTGCCGAGTTCATCGACAGCGGTTGGGATGTTAAACACATGCTGCGGCTGATGGTCTCGTCCGCGACTTACCGCCAAGCCGCCCGCGTCTCGGCAGAACTTTACGAACGGGATCCGGAAAATCGCTTGCTGGCGCGGGGGCCGCGGCTGCGGCTGGAGGCCGAAGCAATCCGCGACAACGCGCTCGCGGTCAGCGGTCTGCTGGTGCCACGCGTCGGTGGTCCAAGCGTTTATCCGTATCAACCTCCTGGACTGTGGCTGGAGATCAACAACCGGCCCGGCTATTCGAGAAAGTACCCGCAGGGGAGCGGCGACGACCTGTACCGCCGCAGCATGTACACCTTCTGGAAACGCAGCCTGCCGTCGCCGATGCTGAAGACGTTCGATGCGCCCGATCGTGAATTCTGTACGGTGTCGCGTTCGCGAACGAACACGCCCTTGCAGGCCCTCGTTCTGCTGCAAGCCCCGCAATATGTTGAAGCCGCTCGCCATCTGGCGCGGCGAATGATGACGGAAGGCGGAGCGGCACCTCAAGACTGGATCCGATATGGATTTCGGCTGGCCACATCGCGTCAGGCGGAGGAACGCGAAACGGAAATCCTGTTGCGGCTGTACGAACAGCGTCTCGCGCAGTTCACACAGGACGCAGCCGCGGCCCAACGCATGGTCTCGGTCGGCAAGTCCGCGCGGGATGCTACGCTGGACCCGGTCTCGCATGCCGCGTTGACCGAGGTCGCGCGGGCCCTTTTCAATCTCGATGAAGCCATTACGAAGTAGTTCTATGAATCTAAACCAAGAGCATCTACTGAATATCAATCGTCGACACTTCTTTGGAACGACCGCGGCCGGAATCGGTACGGCGGCCCTGGCGTCGCTGCTGAGCCAGGAGGCGGCTCGGGGCGCGGGCTTGAAGGAGTTGCCGCACTTCGCGCCGCGGGCAAAACGAGTGATCTACTTGTTGCAGTCGGGAGCCCCGT
>CALBSZ010000662.1 GCA_937967665.1 uncultured Planctomycetaceae bacterium | reverse complement strand
TGGTTCGCCAGGCGATCAAGCAGGTCGAAATTGCCGCGGCAGACGACATCGTGGGAAGCGGTGTGAGCGAAGCCAATTCGCGACGCCGCGTGTTGCAGAGTCAGGCCCGTCGGCGCAGTAAGATCGTGGCCACCGAGACACGAGACCGCATGACGGTCTTGCTCAGCGAAGGCGGCGAAATTCGCGGCACGACGTACCAGAATGCCCAGTGTGTCTTTTCGGTTCGCACGTTTCCGAAAGGCGATGGTCGCGTGGCCGTTGAGCTGACGCCGGAGATTGAGTACGGCGAGGCCAAGCAACGCTGGGTGGGGGACGAAGGAGCATTCCGTCTGGACGCCAGTAAGGAACGCCACACGTTTGACGAGATGCGCATGGAGGCGGTCATGTCCCCCGGTCAAACCCTGGTGATTGCGCCGCTTGAGGAAGGGCAGGGGATAGGGGGGCAGTTTCTTGGCGAACGGCAGGCGGATGGCGTCCAGCAAAAACTCTTGCTCATTCGTTTAGGGCAGACGCAACTGGATGACTTGTTCGCTCCGGAGAGAAACCAAACCCCTATTGTGACTCTTGTGGACTGATCTCTTCCCTTGCCCTTTGGCCGCGGGTTGCCGTTCACTGTCGGTGCCGCGGCCGGGTTGCTCAGTAGGGATTGCTTCCGTTGCGGTGTCGCAAGATAATGACGCGCACCTACGGCATTGGAGCGTCTCGCCACTTCGGTTAGTGTCAGACCGCCACGAACAATTCGATATATCCTGTGTGGCACGTGAGACGACCGTGCGACACGCACGAGAGACTGAAAAGGAGCATTCCCATGGCACTGGTTCCCCTTCGGACACTGCTGGATCATGCGGCGGAAAATGGCTACGGCGTGGCCGCGTTTAACGTCAACAACATGGAGCAGATTCAGGCAATCATGGAAGCCGCGGATGAAACCGATTCTCCCGTGATTGTACAAGCGTCACGCGGAGCCCGCGCCTATTCCCAGGATGCTTATCTGCGTCATCTCATGCTCGCCGCCGTCGAACTGTATCCGCATATTCCGATCACCATGCACCAGGATCATGGCAACAGCGTGGCCACCTGTCTGAGCGCCATCGAAAACGGCTTCACCTCGGTCATGATGGATGGTTCCCTGCAGGAGGACGCCAAGACCCCGGCTTCCTACGACTACAACGTCAAGGTAACTGGGGAAGTAGTGAAACTGGCGCATGCCAAAGGTGTTTCGGTCGAAGGCGAATTAGGCTGCCTCGGATCGTTGGAGCACGCTGGCGCGGAGCAGATTGAGCAGGACACGGATGAACCGGTCGCCGAGGGTGTTTTGTCCAAAGACGATTTGCTCACCGATCCGGATGAAGCCGAGCAGTTTGTGGCGGCAACGGGCGTGGACGCGCTGGCGGTGGCCATCGGTACCAGTCACGGCGCCTACAAGTTTTCTCGCAAGCCGGACGGCGCCATCCTGGCCATGGAGCGAATCGAGGAGATTCACCGCCGCTTGCCCAATTGTCATCTGGTCATGCACGGCAGTTCGTCCGTGCCGCAGGAATTACAGGACATCATCAATCAGTTTGGCGGCAGCCTGAAGCAGACCTGGGGCGTGCCCGTGGAAGAGATCCAGCGGGGGATCAAGAGCGGCGTGCGCAAGATCAATGTGGATACCGATAACCGGCTGGCGATAACCGGCGCGATCCGCAAAGTCTTTGCGGAACATCCCGAAAAGTTCGATCCGCGCGATTATTTGAAGCCAGCTCGCGCGGCGATGAAGCAAGTCTGCGTGGACCGCATGGTGCAGTTCGGCCAGGCCGGGAACGCCAGCAAGATGCGCGAGGCAGTTGGCGTGTAAGCCGAGCGACGAATGGCAAGTCACTCGTAGTCCCGCGGTTCCGCCCGCGGGATTCGTCAAGCTTCCGCGAACGGAGTCGCGGAACTACGGCGAGCGAGACAGTGGCCGTGTAATGCTTCACTTGTCGCACAGCCAGGGAGCGTCACCGGGACGGTCCGTCAGGACCATCCCTGAACCGTCCGGCTTCTTGACC
Organism: uncultured Planctomycetaceae bacterium; assembly: GCA_937967665.1. Taxonomy (GTDB): domain Bacteria; phylum Planctomycetota; class Planctomycetia; order Pirellulales; family Pirellulaceae; genus CALBSZ01. The sequence continues at coordinate 7,089 of CALBSZ010000662.1, read as the reverse complement.
AGCAGCAGGACGTTGTCTTCGTTGCGAACCCAGAAGTCGACCTGGTCGACCGTGTAACGCGTGCATTCCACCTGCCGTCCGCGAAAGCAGAGAGACGCCGGACCGCGGCATTCGATCTGCCCCACGTTCTCGTCCGCGATGTATGGCTCAGGTGTAATCGTGAACTTGTCGAATTGGAATCGCGTGTCCGCGTCGCGCGGTAAGAAGGTGACGAACCTCATGAGTGCCGCGCGTGCCAGCGTTCCTTCGGGCCACGGACCGGCATAGAATTCGCCATCGATTTCCAGTTCGAACTTGTCCCGCGTCATATCGAATTCGGATTTCTGATCGTTGTGCCAGACCACCATGCGTTGGATATTGATCAGGTCATCCGGTAGGTAATGCAGCGCCACACGAAGCGACGCTCCGCGACGGCAGCACGATCCCCATTGCTCCTCGAGGACGATTTCCGACTCCGTGACGCGCGTGCGCATGGTGACGTAGCCGGCCGCCGTCCGCGACGTCTCGTAGACTTTGGAACCGTTGTAGATCGTGTTGCGAATCTGGCCGTCGTAGATCGTATAGGTGCGGTGTTTCCAATTCGCCAGCACTTCCAGGTCCAGCGGTTGTTCCGCAAGCGGCAATTCCTGCGAAAAGCCAAGCGATGTCATCAGCAGGACCAGGGCGGCGGAAGAAAATCGCGGACACGACATGATGGTCTCCAGCATTTGCCGATAGTAAGTCACGCAGGTAGTCACCACGCATGGATACTTTCGGAGTATACCGGATCTGCAGTGAATGTCTAGTGAAATAGTGGTCGTTCGTGGTCGGCCTATGTCACGTAACGATCTGGACGTTGTCGCCGGCGGTCAGGCGGAAATTGTTGTCCGAGGCGTCGACGACATGGAAGTCGGCGCCTTCGTGACCGTTCACGCCATCGGCGGCCCCGTCAGGGCTGAGGGCCGTGGTGAGCAGTTGCGATGGGATGCTCAGGTTGTTGGATTGCCACTCGGCCAGCGCCAGCCGCAACGTGTCCGGATCGTCATTGTCATCTGTTTCGCCCGAAATCAACAGGTCGTTTTCGGCGTTTCCTTGCAGGTTGTCGCCGCCCATCCCGCCGATGATCAGATCGTTCCCCAGGCGGCCGTGCAACTGATCGGCGTCGTCACCGCCGACCATGACATCGTTGCCGTCTCCTCCGGACATCACATCATCTCCCGCCTCGCCCAGCAGCACGTCGTCGCCGTCGCCCCCGGCAATCAAATCGGCGCCGGCACCCCCGCGGATCGTATCGTTTCCGCTACCGCCCACGACGCTGTCGCTCCCGTCGCTGGTATCAAGCTTCTCATCGCCGCTGCCGGCGTCGACCTTATCGTCGCCGCCACCGCTGCTGATGGTATCGTTACCAGCGCTGGTCAGGATCGTGTCGTCCCCCGCGCCGGTAGTGACCGAATCACCTCCGCCGCCACCGGCCACGTAGTTGCGACCGTTGCCAGTGGTCGTGATGATGGTATTGAAATCGACCAGGTTGCCTGCCACAACGATCGTGTTTTCTCCGTCGTGGGCGTTGATGACAATGGTGTTGCCGCTGGGGGCGAGTGTGTAGGTGGTGCCGTTGAACCTGGCGGAAACGCGTCCACCGTTGGCGGCCGCGATGATGATCTCGTCGGTCCCCGCCATCCCTTCCACTTGTAGATTGCCGTCGCCGTTGATGAACACGGATTGTTCTGCCACGTCGGTCACGTTGATGGCGAATTGTTTCTCAAACATTCCTCCCGCGCTATCGGTGACTTGCAGTCGGATGCTGTAACTGGATTTACTTTCGAAGTCGAAGCTGGTGGTCGACTGCAGTTCTGAACCAACGACCTGGAAGGATGCGTTGTCCGTATCTCCCGCACCCGCGACCAAGGCAAACGTATGCGTGTCACCCGGGTCAATATCGGCGGCTACCAGGTTTCCCACTACCGTACCTGCATGTTCGTCTTCCAAGACCGAGGTACTGTCGAGGATGATATCGGTGGGTGCCGAATTGGGAAGCGAATACTTGTACAGCTCGATACCAAAGGTGCCACTGCCGTCGTCGGCACCGAAGTAGAGCTCATTATTGTAGGCGGTCAGGAAATCTGGGTGGCTGCTGCCGCTACCCACGTTTATATCGGCCACCAAGCTGACGTTCGTGCCATCGTACTTGTACAATTCGGTGCCGCTGCCGCTCCCGTCGTTGGCGTGAAAATACAAGTCGTTGTCGAAGACCGTCAAATAGTCTGGCTCGCTACTGCTGCTTCCCGCGCGAATATCGGACACCAGGCTGGTCATCGTTCCATCGTATTTCCAAAGCTCAATTCCCGTGCCCCCATCGTCTGCGTGAAAGTAGAGCTCGTTGTTGAAAACGGTCAGGTAGTCAGGATTGCTGCTGTCCCCAAAAAGCGCGATATCCGACACTCGACTTGGAGGATTGGTGCCGTCGTAATTCCACAGTTCACGGCCGAAGATACCGTCGGTCGCGCCAAAGTAAAGCTCGTTGTTGAAGACCGTCAAGTAATCAGGGCTACTGCCGCCGTTCGAGCGGATGTCGGCCACTAAGGTGGCGTTGGTGCCATCGTACTTCCATAGCTCAGTGCCGTAGCTGGGATGGAATGCACTGAAATAGAGCTCATTGTTGAAGACCGCCAGGTGAGCGGTACTACTGCTTGCGAGCGGGTTAATATCGGCCACCACGGAGGGTGGGTTGGTACCGTCGTATTTCCACAGTTCAGCACCGACGCTGCTACCGTCGTCCGCACTGAAATAAAGCGCGTTGTTGAACACGGCTAGAAACTCGGGATCGCTTCCGTTGCTGCCCGAATTCATGTCCGCTACCAGCGTCGGCGGGTTGGAACCGTCGTACTTCCACAATTCAGTTCCCAGGCCTCCTCCATCGTCTGCGTGAAAGTAAAGCTCATTGTTGAAGACAGCCAAGTAGTCGGGGGCGCCGCTGGAGCTACCCGGGTTGATGTCGGCCACAAGGGACGTGGTTAGCAGATGACGTTGTTCTAACGATTCACAGCCAGGCCGGTGGCAAGCGGAATTGAGGCGTGATCGATTTCGTTGTTGGCGGCGTCGGTGTTGCATCAGAGATTCTCCTGTTCGTTATATTGATGACAGGTTAACGATAGGTCTCGACATTGGCGGCTCGCACTTTCCGGCGAATAGGCAAGCCACCTTCGCTGTGCCGGGACGCGCGCAGCAACACGATGTACCATGGTATGCTCTACTTGGCTTGCAAGTGTGATCACGGTGGATGTAGCACCCTGCCGAAGTGCTGAAATGTGTCAATGCAAAAGCGTCGAGTTATGCACTTATTCTAAGCCATTCTTTCAGAGTAACGACCTAAATCACATGGAGCAAGAAAAAAAAACATTGCGGAAAGTATTTGACCAATTGTTTTCACATACCGACTTCGGAACGGGCGACCCGAGTGAGAAGACGCTCACGGTTCCGGAGCAGATTTCTGGGGGGTGTGGAGGTGGCTGGGTGACTTTGTGAGATTTTGCTTTCGTCGCCGAAAAACAACGTTTCGAATCGATCGCAAGCTCTTGAAGATCACACCTTCAAGAAGGGTCGCGAAAAAGAGGGCAGGTACCCAAACCCGAACGGCCCATCGGGTGCTTCGTATGCTTGGTGGCCGACTCTGAGTTTAGCTGACGAAATGCATGGACGGAGCCGTGCCACCCCAAGATTCAGTTGTCACCAAGCTCTGGTTCAGACAAGCTGCCCGATGGGGACGCCGCTGGTGATGTTACGCGCGATATCGTCCGGAATTCCGGGTGCGATGCGGAGTTCACCGACGTTGAACAGGACATTCATCGTGGTGGCCATCAGGTCCCGAACCGAAACGGGGTCTTTGGCTGGCCGGGATGCGGTTCGATCGGAGCCGCCCACGACCTGTCCCATACGCAGGCCGCCGCCGGCCAGGGCCAGGGTACAGAGATTGCCCCAATGATCGCGGCCTCCCTTGTTGTTGATTTTCGGCGTGCGACCGAACTCCCCGGTGATGATCAGCAGTACGTCGTCGGACATTCCTCGCGAATCGAGGTCTTCCAGGAAAGCGCTGACGGCCTTGTCGACCGCAGGTCCCAGCAGCGGCATGCCGTCGTTGATTCCAAAGGCGTTGCCGTGCATGTCCCAACCAGCGCTGGTAACCGTGACGAATCCGCAACCGGCTTCGACCAGACGTCGCGCCATAAGCATTTGTTTGCCGAGTGCAATTGGAGATTGCCGCGGGACATTGTCTTTTTTCTTCTGCAGGTACCGGGGGATCTTGAACTCGCCCGTGTCGTAGCGGGCCACCAGCCGCGGATCTTCTTGAGCCAGATTGAATGCCTCGCCGACACCACCGATGACCACGTCGAACGCTTGCTGCTGGAAGCGGTCCGCGCCATCAAGCACTCCGGTGGCATCGATTTCCCGCTGGATGCGATCCAGATCGCCCAGCAGCGCCTGGCGGTCGTCGAGCCGTTGCTGCGCGACACGCAGCTTCATGTTTTCCAGGACCTGTCCGCCTCCGCTGGGATCAAACGCCTGGTACGCCTTGCTCAGCGTCCCCACGGAATTGACGCGATCCACGGCACCGCCGAGTTTTTTGAATTCGTCGCCGACGGCGGGGGGAGGCAGCAACACGTTGTTCGGAATGCCCGATGCTTCGTTGGCAGCGCCGGCCACGCGCGAATAAAGCGTGCCCATGGTGGCTTTGGTATCGTTGCCTCCGGCAGCGACCATGGCCGAGGCCGAAGCGTGATTGCTGTTGCCGTGACTGAACGAACGAATGACGGCCAGGCGATCCGCCAGACTCGCCAGGCGGGGAAAATGACTGCCGAACGTGACGCCGGGGATCGAAGTCTTGACCTCGCCGAACATCGCGCGGTTTTCAGTCGGCGCGGTCATCTTGGGATCAAAGGTCTCAATATGAGTCGGGCCGCCTTGCAGGAACAACAGAACAACCGATTTGTCGCGGACGTAACTGCCGCGGGAGGCCGCTGAGGCTCGAGCCGCCAACAGGCTCGGCAGCGTCAATCCGCCCAAACCGAGCGCGCCGACTTGCAGGAATTCCCGTCGGCTTTTCCCTTCACAATTGCGGGTACACCCGTTTCCAAGTAGCGTTAACATCGTGTTCCTCCTGGCTGAGACTTGTTGATCACGAAGTTATAAAAAAGGGTGAACCGCGTTGGTTCACCCTTCTGTTTTTGGAAGCCTACTCTTTAGGCATCTTCTCTTCGACGGCTTTCAACGCCTTGTTGACGGCGTCAACGTCCTTGACGTTTTTTTCGCCGAGGGCTTTTCCCAAGGCATCACCGTACTCGTTTCGCTCCTTCTTCGATTCTTTATTCGGATGACAAAGAGCGCACGCCGTCTTCTTGCTGTAGAGCGCATCGAAAGCCTTCTTGTACTGCGGACGCGCATCGGCCGTTGCCACTGTGGACAGCACGAACGCGCCTGCCAGCAAAACGCGAGTCAACTTTCCCATTCCATCTTTCTCCAGAGGGTGCCAACAACTCAAGTAACAACACAAAAAACGAAAAAGTTTAAGGACTCCCTATTGTATTGCAAAACCTTCCCGGTACTACACATCAGAATCGATTTATGTGACTTTTTTTTCGGTTTTTCCAGTTCTCTTCTTGAGCGAACCGCTCGAATTCGCCAAGGTAGACCTACCATTTGGCGTCGTCCTAAGACGCTAACGCCATGATCCGGTCCTTCAACGTCGCGGGAACAAGCCATGCATCCTCTATTTGTGGTTTCCATCGGGGTAGCCATTGTCATTGTCGGCGTCCTGTTTGTTCGCCTGCATGCTTTCCTAGCCCTCATCTTGGCTGCTTTGGTGGTGGCGATCCTGACATCCCCCGCGGAAATCCAGAAGTTCGGCATTTCCCAACGCAAGTATCGGGTTACGCAGGTGCAGGATCATGAGGGCACGGTCCGCATGGTGATGGATGTCGGCAGTAACGCGAAGCCGCCGGTCGAGTCGCTCGTGCACGTCTACGAAACGGTAGCCGACGCGGCTGCGGGTGAACCCAAGGCGGTGTTTGCCACGCTGCCCAAATCGGACTGGCAGGTCGACCCGGCGACGCAGAAGCCGGCGTATCCCACGGCACGATTTGTCCGCGGATCCACCGACATTCGTGTCGGGCAGATCGTTATCGCTCCGGCGGAGCTGCAGGCTGCGCTGAACGCTCCCAAGAAGACAATTGGGGAACGCGTGGCATCCGCGTTTGGGAGTACCTGCACCAGTATCGGCATTCTGATTGCCATGGCGGCGATCATCGGGAAGTGCCTGCTAGACAGTGGCTCGGCGGACCGGATCGTGCGTTCGACGATGAAAGTCGTCGGCGAACGGGGCGCGCCGCTGGCTTTCATCGGCAGCGGCTTCATGCTCGGCATTCCCGTGTTCTTTGATACGGTCTTTTACTTGATGATTCCGCTGGGGAAGGCCTTGGGCTTGCGCACGGGGCGCAACTACTTGATGTACGTGCTGACGATCGTCATCGGCGGCACGATGGCACATTCGCTGGTCCCGCCGACGCCCGGTCCGCTGTACGTTGCCGACGCGCTGGGCGTGGATATTGGCGTCATGATCCTGGCAGGTTGCCTGGTCGGTGTGTTTACCTGCGCGGTTGGCTGGTGCTTCGCGCGATTCATGAACGCCCGTTATGAGCTACCGCTCCGCGAATCGGCCGAGTTTTCGCTCGAGGAAGTCCGGGCCATCGCGAATCGGGATGAATCGGAGCTGCCACCCCTAGCACTGGCATTACTGCCGATCCTTTTGCCCGTCTTCTTTATCGCCGGCTTTACGATCCTGCAAACGCTGAACGACAGTCTTCAATGGTTGCAGGAATCGAGCACCTTATTTGTGATTGCGAAGACGTTAGGCAACAAGAACATCGCGTTGACCATGGCTGCCGTGATCGGCATGGCCACGCTGGTCTGGCAGAAACGCAGCAGTCTGCGAGAACTATCGACGGCCGTGCAAGCGGCGCTCGCCAGCGGCGGCGTCATTATTCTGATTACCGCGGCGGGTGGGGCGTTTGGTGGGATGATGCGGCAGACGGGCGTTGCCGGACTGATCGAATCGCT
>CALBSZ010000661.1 GCA_937967665.1 uncultured Planctomycetaceae bacterium | reverse complement strand
TCACTCGACCCCGGCCACCCATGACAACAACGCGACATTTAAAACAAAGCCTAGCCTTGCCTGAGCGGCGGCAGATCGTACTGCTTGCGCAATTCAATGAGCCTGGCTTTCATGGCTTCCAGGGTCGACGCGTATTGCGGGTCTTCGGACACGTCGCGCATTTCCCGCGGATCTTTTTGCAAGTCGTAGAGATCAAAACCATCGTTCGAATAGAAGTTGATCAGCTTGTAGCGGTCGGTGCGGACTCCTTCGTGGCGTGGTACCTGGTGCTCGCCGCCGTGTTCGTAGTAGTGGTAATAGATCGCGTCGCGCCAGGCTGTCTGCTCCGGGTTGTGGAACAGCGGGACCAGGCTCATGCCTTGCACGCCGGAGGGGATTTCGATGCCGGCAACATCCAGGAATGTCGGGGCATAGTCAATATTCTGGATCAGCTGGCGGTAACGCGTGCCGGGTTGAATGTGCTGGGGCCAACGGATCAGGAACGGCATCTTCAGCGATTCCTCGAACATCCAGCGTTTGTCGTACCAGCCGTGTTCGCCCAGGTAAAATCCCTGGTCCGAACTATAGATGACGATCGTATTTTCCGTCAGTTTCTGGTCGTCCAGGTAGTCGAGTAGCCGGCCGACGTTTTCATCCACTGAATCGATGCAGCGCAGGTAGTTCTTGATATAGCGTTGGTACTTCCAGCGCACCAGGTCCTTGCCTGTCGGCGGGTTTTTCAGGAAGGCCTCGTTGCGCGGGCGAAAGGCCGCGTCCCAGGCTTCTTTTTGTGCGGCGGTCATGCGGGCATATTCGCCGTCTTTTAGTCGCCTCTCGCGAGCGGTCGCAAAGGGGACTTCCTGATGAACTTTGAGGTCGTAGTGGTAGTAGAAGTGCTTGTCAATGGACATGGCGTTGCCGGCCAGTGTCGCGCTGCGGTTCTCCCAGTTATCGAACAGCGTTGCGGGTTCGGGAATATCGCGATCCTCGTAGTTGTTGAGGTGCTTCAGGTCTGGCGCCCATGTGCGATGCGGGGCCTTGTGCTGGCACATCAGCAGGAACGGCTTGCTTGCATCCCGCTGTTCCAGCCATTCCAAGGCGAGATCGGTGGTGATCGTCGTGCAGTAACCTTCAATCCGCCGCTTTCCGCTGGCACTGATAAACTGCGGGTTGTAATACGCCCCTTGCCCCGGCAGGATCTCCCAATGATCGAAGCCGGTCGGGTTGGATTTCAGATGCCACTTGCCGACCAGCGCTGTCTGGTAGCCGGCCTTTTGAAGTTCCTGCGGGAAGGTGAACTGCGATCCGTCAAACGCGCCGCGCCCGTTCGAATAGAATCCGTTCTTGTGACTGTGTTTGCCGGTCAAGACACACGCGCGACTCGGCCCACAAATCGAGTTCGCACAAAACGAGTTATAGAAGACGGCGCCTTCCCGCGCCAGGCGATCGATATTCGGAGTTTCGTTGATCGTTGATCCATAAGCCCCGATGGACTGGCAGGCATGATCGTCCGTGAAGATGAAAACGATATTTGGCTGCTCGTCCGCAGAGGCGAACAGCGTTAGTTGGGCGAGCAGCAACGTTGACCAGCGTAAGTACATTTCTTAATTCCTTCGTGTGGAGACGATCCTGTTTGCCTACCAGATTACTCGGTCTTCGCCGTCGTGTCACGCTGCTGCCACCTCGCTATCCCGGATTTGCTGATTGAAACAACCCGCAAAGTCGTGAAATACTCTGTGGCCGGTGCGCGGAGGGGAACGTGAAACGTTCGACCAACGCGAGGAACGATACGCTCACGATGTACCGGAACACTGGCGGTGCGAAAACGCTTGACGCGGGATAGGCCGTGATTCATCATAGGGCGATAGTCATCCAATGACTAGCGAACGTTTGACGCCCGAGAGCCCTTTCCTGTTGGCCTCGCTATTCTTGTCGAATTGAACAGAAACATTGGAATCTGAGGACACCGCAAGTTGTGGCCGTGTGTGTCCGGAATGGGGCGCGCATCCAAGGTCGAGGATACCTGATCGTGAGTGACGAAAAGCGAAACGCGATGCCGGCCACTTCACCGAGGAACTGGCATGGCATGACCATGTCGGTGTGGTTCTCGCTGTTGTGGCGGAATCGATTCGCCGTTTCGCTGCGTTGCCTGCCACTGACGTTTGCCGTATCCATCGCCAGTGTTGCGAACAGCATTCTCCGGCTGATCAGCGAAGCGATCTACAAGCGGCGTGCCGAGGCGACGAGGATCGAGGCGCCGGTATTCGTGATTGGTCATTGGCGGACTGGGACGACACTGTTGCACGAACTGCTGGTGAAGGATCGCCGCTTCGGCTTCCCGAATACGTATCAATGTGTCGTGCCCCACCACTTCCTGGCGACCGACTGGATTTTCACTCGCTGGTTCAATTGGCTGCTGCCCAATACGCGGCCTATGGACAACATGCCGATGGGCTTCGAACGTCCTCAGGAGGATGAGTTTGCGTTGATGAGTCTCGGGGTCGGTTCGCCCTACCTGGAGTGGGCATTTCCGAATCGTGGCGAGCATTTTGACGAGTACCTGACGATTCGCGATCTGGACGCCGCGGAGCAAGCGGTGTGGAAACGCGAATTCCTGTGGTTCTTGCGCCGGTTGGCGCTCAAGCTGGGGCGCAGGTTCGTATTGAAATCGCCGACGCACACGGCCCGCGTGGCGACGCTGCTGGAAATGTTTCCGGACGCGCGCTTCGTACACATCGTCCGCAATCCGCTGGTCGTCGTGCCTTCAACGATCCGCACCTGGAACCGTATGACCGACGGTGTGTCACTGCAAGTGCGACGCGACTCGGTCACGCTCGATCGAGTGCTTGATGTGTTTGAGTTGATGTATCGGTGCTTCGACGAGGATCGCGATAAGATTCCGGCCGGGCAACTGCACGAAATCCGCTACGAAGACCTGGTCGCAGATCCGGTCGGGGAACTCGAGACCATTTACGAAAAACTCGACCTTTTTGATTTCGGCCCCGCCCGGAAGGCCATTGAGCAGCACCTGGAAGAGACTAAAGACTACCAGCCCAACCGCTGGGATTCGGCCGATGAGGTCAGTGCGCAGATCGCCGAACGCTGCGCGTCCTACATGCATCGCTACGGCTACGACGTGAATCCCTGCCATGCCTGATCGAGAAGAAGTGCGTCTCGCACGAGTGTATCTCCTATAAGAAACTCTTCATGATGGTGAACAAGGCAACGGCGACGATCGCCGCGGAAAATCCTTTCTGTAAAGCGGCGCCTGAAATCCTGCGGGTGGCCATGGTACCTAGGTACATGCTCATCACGCGTCCCAGCACGAACAGGCATGTCAAGCGAAAGTAGATCGCGCGATCTGCCATCACGTAAGCGGTAACTCCGGACAGGCTGATCAGTGTGATCACCATCAGCGACGTGGCGATCGCGCGATGCATTCCCATGCCGCTGAACAACACCAAGACGGGGACAATCACAAAGCCGCCTCCCACGCCGAACAGTCCCGACAGGACACCGGTGGCCAGGCCCAGCAGGTCGAGCACCACAGCGCAGTTGGAAGTCAATTTCAGCGTCCCCTGGCTGTCGCGCCGGCACATCGGGCCCGGCGAGCCCGCGGGCGCGCACGTCGCGGCAACGGAGTCAGCCACTGCCGCTCTCGCTTTGAACCACATGCGGCCCGCCACCGCGAGCATCAACACGGCAAACAGCACCAGCAGCCAGGCGGACGGCAGAAGCGAATTGAGCCACGTCCCCAGTGGAGCGCCCAGCATTCCCGTCACGGCGAACAGCAGGCCAGTGGAGACTTCCACTTCCCGGCGCCGCCAGCGTTGGACGAACCCGACAGCGGCAGTGGCGCCGACCGCCGCCAGCGACACGCCCACCGCCTCGTGGGCCGGCACCGCAAGAGCATAGACCAGCAACGGCACGGCGAAAATCGATCCGCCGCCACCGGTCAGGCCCAACGCCAACCCGATCAGCAGTCCGAACAACAGACTCAATAGCAACCCTTGCACGGCAATGTCTCCTTATACGTCATGCTCCGGGTGACACTGCGTTGTCTTGTTCACGCTGGTTTCCCGGGGCGGTGTCATAGGCCACGCTCCGCGTGACGCCATGCTCTCTTTTCTCTCTTTGCCACGCTGGTTTCATCACGCTGGTTTCATCACGCTGGTTTCATCACGCTGGTTTCATCACGCTGGTTTCCCGGTGTCGCACTGCGAGTCGCCCGCGCAACATCCGGACCGCGATTCCTTCACCTTGTTCCACGGCATCCTGGCCAGCAGCATCCCCATGGCACACGTGTCGGTGATACCGGCAAACATCAATCCCGCGCCGACGAAAGCGGACAAGCCGTAGAACCCGGGATGGACGAACCAGCCCAGGACCACTCCGGCCAGAACCAGGAATCCGGCGGCGATCCGGACCTGGCGTTCCAGCGAGACGGCCTTCTTGCCGCGGGTGACGGGCAGTCCTGCCGCTTCCCACGCTTTGGTGCCGCCCTCGACATCCACCACTTCTTTCCAGCCGGCAGCTTGTATCTGTTCGCACGCCTTGCGGCTGCGCTGACCGCTGTTGCAGATGACGTACAGCGGCCGGCCTGAATTGCCATTGCGGCTGGCAAACAGTTCTTGCGGATCCAGCGAATCGAGCGGTTCGTTGCGCGCGTAAGCTGCATGAACTTCGCGGTATTCGATGGGTGTACGGACATCGATCAGTGCGATGGATTCACCCTGTTCGTGTAATTGGTGCAGTTGTTGAGGCGAAATGGTGTTCATGATGGTCTCCTTTGTTTTTCAAATAGCAACTCAGTCCCCGGCAACGTCGGCAGCCGCTTCCACGACAGGCAACCGGGACTTCGACCACGCTTCCAGCCCACCGACCAGGTCCAGCACGTTGCCGAACCCTTCTCGTTGCAACAGGCTGGTTGCTATGGAGGAGCGATATCCGCCTTGGCAGTGAACGACCAACGACCGGCCGCGAGGCAATTCGCTGGCCCGCTCGCGCAAGTGTTTGAGCGGAATGTTGACGCTTCCCTTGATGTGTGCGGCGTCCCATTCCTTCTCACTACGAACGTCAATCACGAGCGGACGCTTGCCGCCGGCCAGACGTTCTGACAATGCCAACGCGGTGAGGCGTTTGGTGACCGCCACTCGCTCCGGCCGAGACTCCAGCGCTGCGGGACCGTGCTCCAGATAACCCTGGACGTGATCGAATCCGATGCGGCCCAGACGCATGATGGCTTCCTGTTCTCTGCCGCTGTCCGCTACGACGACGATCGGCTTTGCCTTGTCGAGTACCGTGCCGCACCAGGTGGCGTACTTGCCTTTCAGGCCGATGTTGATCGAGCCTGTCAGGTGCGCTCCGGCAAAATCGACCGCATCGCGGACATCCAGTACTTGCGTCCCCTGGCCCTGCAACCGCAGGACCTCGTCCAGTTCAAGCGGCTTTACGGAATCCCGCATCGATTCCTGCAACGACTCGCGGTCCTGGCGATTGAGGATCGCGTCGTGAACAAAGTAGTCCGGCGCCTCGGGCTGCTCGGCCGTCACCAGCTTTTTGAATTCCTCACGGCTCATCGGCTGCAAGGCGTAATTGTAGCGGCGCTGTTCACCCAGCGTGCTGAAGGCTGCGTCGCTGAGCTGCTTGCCGCACATCGAACCCGCGCCATGTGCCGGATAGATCAGCGTGGCGTCGGGCAGTTTCAGTAACTTGTCGTGCAGCGAATCGTACAGCATGTCGGCCAGTTCGTCAGCGGTGACACCGATCGAAGCCAGCAGGTCGGGACGTCCCACGTCGCCGATGAACAGCGTGTCGCCGGTGAGTACCGCATGCGGCTCGCGGTCATTCTCGGCCAGGTCATAGACCAGGATCGAGATTCCTTCGGGAGTATGGCCAGGAGTTTCCAGGATCGACAGGCGCACCTTGCCAAATCCGATTACGTCGCCGTCTTTGAGCGGCGTGAAATCGTACTCGGCCTGCGCTTGCTGACCCAAGTAGATCTTGGCGCCGGTGGCATCGCGCAATTCAACGTGCCCTGCCACGAAATCGGCATGGAAATGGGTGAGAAAGACGTACTTGATCTGAAAGCCCTGCTCCCGGGCGTCCGCCAGGTACTGGTCGATATCGCGCTGCGGATCAACGACCGCGGCGACTTTCGTTTCCTCGTCGGCAATCATGTAGGACGCGTGTGCCAGGCAGCTCAAATAGTAACGCTGAAAATACATGGTAGAATCCCCCTTGCAATCGGACAGACCTCAAGAAGGCTGCTGTCCAATCAACCAATTCTGTTTAACCCCCAGCCGCAGGCGCTGTTTCGGTTAGCCGTGTGCTAACGCAAATGAAGCACCGAGCTGTCCGATGAAAGAGCAATGAGCGTGCCAAAGTCGTCGAGAAGCGAGGGTCCTATTAACGGAGTCGAGAACGGCCGAAAACGCGAGCCCGCATGAAATCGGCTCGGGGTTCCAGCGAGGCCTGCGGACGGAGTGCTAACGCGCAAGTGTTAACCGTTAAGTTAGCGCGCTTAACAGGTCCGCGTCTGCCTTGAGTGGGCACGTACTGCTACGCAGGGGGCTCAATGGCGTACTTGCCAATCTTCTTCCACAGCGTGACGCGGCTGGTGCCGAGTAGCTTGGCGGCTTTAGTGCGGTTTCCGCCGGTTTGGTCGAGCGCGGCAACAATCTGGTCCCTCTCCGACTGCTCCTCCTGCGATAGTGCCGGTGTTGCGACCGGCGGTGCGGGACGATCAGGCGAACGGACGTCGGGCGGTAGGTCGAGCAACGAGATGCGGTCGCCGGAAACCGTGACGCAGGCATGTTCGATCGCGTTGCGCAGCTGGCGAACATTCCCCGGCCAGTGGTAACGCGTCAGCGCTTGTAACGCGTCGCGGGCGATACCGTCCGTGCGTTGTCCCTTTTTCCGGCACAGTTCGTCAATAAAATGCTCGACCAGCAACGGGATGTCTTCGGGCCGTTCGCGGAGCGGAGGCATGTGGATCTCAAAGACATGAATCCGATAGAAGAAATCTTCCCGTACGGCCCCGCTGGCGACCAGTTTCTTCAGGTCCTTGTTGGTTGCGGTGACCAATCGCACGTCTACTTGGCGCGTTCGACTATCCCCCACGCGGCGAATCTCGCGCTCTTGCAGCACGCGCAGCAGCTTGACTTGAATGGCCTGGCTAACGTCGCCGATTTCGTCCAGGAACAGCGTCCCCTGGTGCGCCGCTTCGAAGACGCCAACCTTGTCCGAAACGGCTCCCGTGAACGCGCCATGGACGTGCCCGAACAGTTCGCTTTCCAACAGCGTTTCCGGCAGTGCAGAGCAATTCACGGCCACGAAGGGCTGGCCGTACCGCTCGCTCTGCGCGTGAATCGCCTCGGCAGCCAGTTCCTTGCCGGTTCCCGACTCGCCCGTGACAAGCACGGCCACGTCGCTGTGAGCAGCCAGTTTCAGTCGGCGAAACACCTCCTGCATCGCCTGGCTCTGGCCGATCAGTCTTTCGAAACGCGTCGTCGCTCCCGCTTGTGCTTCGAGGCGAGCGATCTTCTGGTTCGCAAGGACCAGCGAAGTGACATCCGTAAACGAACCGACCGCCCCGGCGATGGCTCCCTGTGCGTCCCTCAATACCCGCACGCTGCCATGAATATGCAACTCGCGGCCGTCACGGGCCAGCACTTTGCACTCCTGATCACAGATGCAGTTGTCCGGCGCGGGGGGCGAATTGAGCAGTTCGGTCAGCGTGCCAAAGCCTTTGCAATTCGGCCCTTCCAGCAGATTGCAAGGCTGACCTTTTACGTGGTCGCGGGAATAACCCGTAATCCGCTCGGCCCCGTCGCTCCACGCCACAAAATGTCCCGACGGATCCACGGTAAAGACGCCGACAGCCATCGCGTCGACGATGTCCCCGAGAATAGAGGGGTCCTTTTGGAAGTCTAAGTCCATCGGCAATGGCGGTTGTTCTGGAATTCGCCGGTGCTCAGCGGCAGGGAATGTTCTTCGAGGCGGCTTTGAATCGAAGCCGTCCTGTGGTCGCTAGACTAACATTGGAACGACTCGGCGTCGAGCCAATATCCGGCGATGGCGCTGCATCCGTGAACGCAATTCACGATCGCGAAGCGATCCCAGCCATGAGCCGGAGGTCAGCGCAGCGCCGCCTCCGGGAACAGGAATCCCTATCGTCCGATCCCGAAGGGATCATAGCGCCATTTCAGCTCCCGCAGGAAATCGGCGACCGTGTGCGTGGTCTTCAGTCCGACCAGCAAATGCACGTGGTCCTCAACGCCGCCGACGCCTTGAGGAAATCCGTCCAGCCCGCGTACGGTGCCGCCGAGGTATTCGTGCAAGTGTGATTCCCATGACCGGGCAATCAACGGTCGGCGATGTTTCGTGCCGAAGGTAATGTGGTAATGGAGGCTGGCGTAGGTGGACATGATATACGTCTCCAGCGTGACAGGTGCTGCGACCCCTCCGGGGTCGGCGTATTTTGTCATGCACCAACCGGTGGTGGCGCTGCGCTTGCCACCGGAAACGTTCATCCGAGAACCACAACAACGCTATCGTATTCCGACCGACTGCACTAAAATCGCGGCATGAACACACGATTCGCTCTGACTGCCTGCTGCCTAATGCTTGGTTGCCAGCCTTCACTGGCGGAGGATCGGAAAGCTCCGAGCACGGTCCAGGAACTGTTCGCCGACTTTGATCATCGCCAAGAACCGCTGGCTGCCAAGGTGGTGCGCGAATGGGAAGAGGATGGCATCGCCTATCGGTACGTCACCTACCACATCGGCACGTTCAAAGGGAAACCGGCTCGCATGGCCGGTTTCTTCGGGTTCCCCAAGGGAGCCGCGAAGTTGCCGGGGTTACTGCATCTCCATGGCGGCGGGCAGCGAGCGTTCTTGCACGAGGTTGCCTTCTTTGCGAAACGCGGCTATGCCTGCCTATCCATCAATTGGGGTGGCCGGGAAATGGAGAACGCGGCAAAGGACGATCCCAACACGGATTGGGGTGCCGTGGATCCCACGCAACAGAATGTGCCCGGCTATTTCAACCTGCTGCCCGGCGAACCGTATCTGGATCCCTTCGAATCGCCTCGCAATAACAACTGGTACCTGCTCACGCTGAGTGCCCGACGTGGGCTGACGTTCCTGGAACAGCAACCGGAAGTCGATCCTGAACGGATTGGTGTTTATGGCCACTCCATGGGCGGCAACTTGACCGTTTACGTGGCCGGGACGGACGACCGTGTGAAAGTCGCCGCGCCGTCGGTCGGCGGGTCGGGCTTCCGTACGCAACCCTGGCCGCTGTTGCCCGAGCAGCGGAAGCAAACCGTGCATGGCGACGTCCGGTTGTTTGACGCCACCATCGGGTTTGAATCGTATGCGCCGCGGATCGCCGCCCCCCTGCTCTGGCTCGGCGCCACCAACGACTTCCACGGGATCATGGACGACACCTATCGCACTGGGCAGTTAATCCCGCACGAGAATGTCCGCTACGCATTCACGCCGCACATGAATCATCGCTTCACGCCCGAGTTCGCCGCGACACGGCCCCTCTGGATCGACCGGTATCTCAAAGGAACTTTTCAGTTTCCGGCAACGCCTGAGTCAACTTTGCAATTGAGTACCGACGATGGCCTGCCGGTGCTGGAAGTGATTCCCGATACTTCCCTGCCGACCGAGCGCATTCCCCTCCCCTATTAGGCCGATCCCGCCACGCAAGCGAGGTTCTGGCGCACTGCCGAGTCTACGCGTGGGGGCGAGCAATGGATTGCCCGGCTTCCCGTCATGACCGTCAAACAACCACTCTTTGCTTTCGCCAATGTCCACTACCGCCTAAACCAACCGGAGCCCGTTCCATTTGGCCCTTCGACGGACACGATTGCCATCAGTTCGCGACTGCACACGGCCACTCCGCAACAGTTAACGGATGCCGCCGTAAGTGAAACGGATACGGCGTCATTGCTGATCGACGATTTTTCAAAGGGATGGCAGGATTGGTATTCGCTGTCGGCCGGCAATCCGCATCATTGGGAATACTCGACGCGGAAGATCAACGATCCCCAGTGGCGCGGCCGGGACGGTTACCGGCTGGCTCTGGATGTCCGGACGGAAAAGGCGAATGAGCTGGTCATTGTATTGACGGAGAACTTTTTCCGTTCCTACCGCGGGCGCACGCAGGAGTACGTGGCCGTTGTGAAGCTGGACGGCGGGCCGGAAACGCAAACCGTGACTTTGGACCCGCACGCCTTCACGACCGATGACGGCCAGCCGCTCGCCTCGTGGAAATGCATCGACCTGCTCAGCCTCCGCGCCTACCACGACAAGGGCTCCACGTTGCTGGGCAGCAAGCACTGGGTTGGTCCGCAACCCACCTTCCAAAGCCTGCGTTGGACCGCGTCAGCGGATGCAACTCCCGGGAGTTGCATCGAATAGTGCGAGTCGCACGGACGTGTAGCATCTCCGGCGCTTCAAATCACCGTATCCATTGGCGAAGAAACCGCTACACTTAATCTAAACGCGCTGTAGACGTGATTTAGTGCAAGTGGCACGTACCTCTAGCGTCTCCGGCGTTGTGAATCGTCGCGTCAAGTGACGAAAATGACGCTACAGTTACGCGACGAGCGCTCTAGAATTCAGTGACGTTCGCGTCGGGACGCGTCCTGCCTGCCGACCCACGAAACTCGGCGATATCCACTGCGACATTCTTCGCAGACCAAAATGCCGTAATGCCGATTGCACAGTTCACCGCCAACAGGAATACGAAGATCATGCTCGATCGCAGCACATACGAGTAATAGGGAACCGGGCTCGTCCAAAGTCGCGGCGCGACGCTGCTACCCATCCAATAGGTAATTGGCAGAAAAGCGATGCATAAGACACAGTACACGGTCATGAGTACGTCGTTCGCGCGTCGAGCCTTGATGCCGGTACTCGCCGAAAACGCATTCAGCCTGTGAGTCAAACCGCCAAGAGCGATGAACATCCAGTACAGGTTGAACACCGGCACAAACAGCAGGGCGGTAACTCGCCCGGGCGAACGTGCTTGCGGTGTGCCGTGCAATACCTGCCAGAGTCGGTAGACGAGCATTGCCCAGAGAACGGCGGCGACCAGCGTGTCGAGTCCAATCAAGACACGAGAAGTCGTCTTCAGTCCGCCCCAAAAAAGATTTGACGAGTCCGCGGCGAGTACCTTCCAATGGCCGCCGTCGTCACGATGCTGAGCCAGTACCTCATCGAATCGTTTCTCCTGCATGACCATCGACGCAGTGACGCTCGCCCAAAGCAGGACTGGGAGGATCGCCGTGGCAACGCAAAATCGAAACAGCTTTTCCAGCGACTTTGGGGATGGGCCTGTGTAGTGTGCGGAGGCTGGCGTGCCTGGTCGCGCGACAGTCAACTTCGCGGTTTGCGAAGTCGATTCGTCCGGTACCGTTGGGTTTCCGGCATCTAATATCGGTGGCGCTGTCTGTTTCACGGAGTCAACCGGAGCCGTCTGCGATTTGGCAGCCTGCGATTCAGTGAGAGGAGGGGCCGTAGCTGCGGCTTCGGGCAGCGTTACTACCTGACTGCATTTTGGGCACTTCACCTTGCGACCGCTCAACTCGTTTCGAAATCGAAGGTTTCCGTTGCAGGCGGGACATTTGGCTGTTGGCATGACACTGTCCGCTAGGAAGACGAATCTTGTCTCGTGAGCCTATAACACAGGGGGCTCATTTTTTAACGAATCTGACAACCGATTTGAACCCGGAAGTGACGATTACTCGTGAAACGTGCCCGCAAATGGCGAGAGTTGCCGATTTGCCGTGACTCCAAGAATTCTTGAAGTCCACATGCGAGGGCCAGACCTTGGAGCAAGTTGGGCGCTTATGCCATCCAGCCGTCAGAAAGTACATCCAGCAGGTCGTCGTCCAGGACGATGTCCGACGCTGGCGGCTTGTCGGCGAACACGACTTCGTCGTACGAGCGAATATCCATAACTCGCAAGGATTGCGGAAGCACGATGTCATTTGCCAGAGCATCCATCGCCGCTGCCAACTCGTTAGATTCATCTTCCGCGGGCTCTCGCGTCAACCGCTCAGACACGAGGATGTCCAGGTTGTTTTCAAGTGGCGGCGGTGGAATTGACAACGAGCTCCGGCACGACGGCCACAATTTGAATGGCGTTAATGGGGGCGCGTCGATTATCCGGCGTGGCGGTGATGGTAAGGCTGGTACCGCGCAGCCCCGTGAAGGCGGCCACGTTGCCTGTGTCGCCTGGTTTCTTGGCTTCGATAAACGCGTAGCCTCCATCCTCGATCGGCCAATTCGCGGAATCCAGATACGGCCCCTCGGACTGGACGGGACTCACGCCGTCGTTTACTGCGTAGAAACCCGATAGATTTGTCGTATTACCGCCATCAAAGTACACGTAGGCATCGTAAACTAAATAGGGAATGTCCGTGATATTAACCGTCGTGGTTGAGGTATCCGTTGTATCCAGGTACCCTTTGAACAACTGTGCGTTCCCATCAGCTGGAACTGCGTTTGGACGAAGGGACCATGTGTTGCTCGTGTCCCACAAGACGGATACCTGGGAGGAATTGCCCAAAGAATCGACAAGTCCGGCTTGTGTCCCAGTTCGTGCGACACCGCCACTAGTATTGCCGTTGTCGGCCACATTATTCCAATTTCGTTGCGGAATAAATCCTGCAATTTCCGTTACTGCCGCGCCTAGGCGTCCGTCCGGATTCATTACCGGTTGCATCCCGCGTGATCTGATATGCGGAAATCGTACGCAGCCCATTCGCGGCATAAACATGATTCGAGGTAACGGATTCGCCGCTTTTCACCGTTTGCGTGCAGTAAATCGGCAGCGTGCTGGCCTCCACGCAAACGCTCGTCGACTGACCGTCCCCCCATTCGATCAAGTAGTCGTTAAAGCCACTGATCGCGGGCAATGACAGGGTGTGAACAGCGGCCGGTAGCGCGTAGGTATCGCGCGTTGCCACGAGACCTTGGCGATTGATGGTGCGCGGTGATGCCCCATTCAGTGTTACGGAAATCGGATGTGTTGTCGCGGCATCGCGGTAAACGTGATCGACAATCAGGTCACTCGCGTGGAAGGTGTTCTGGCCGGGAGGTATCGGGAACGACTGCGACAGCCGTCGAAATATTGTGCCGTGTGAACGATTGACTGCCGTTGTTCTCGAACCATGCCACGGTGTTGTCACTTTCCGACGCCACGGCCACGTCCAGATCGCCATCCTGATCCAGGTCGACCACTTCCACCATGCGCGGCGCCACCGTACCGGTGGCGATGATCTGTCGCGTCCCGAAATTACCTCGTCCGTTGTTGGCGAACTAGAATGCGTTGTGATCCGTGCGTGACATCCCAATCACATCGTTATCGCCGTCGCCATCAATGTCCGCTACCTCAACATCCCACGGTTTGCCGACGGCTGCATCGACCGTATGTGGTGTCCAGGTGCCCGAACCGCCCGGAGTCCCGTCGTTTTCGTACCAGACCACCGAAGTCGCACTGTAATTCGACGTGACGACGTCCAGGTCGCCGTCCCCGTCAATGTCACCGGCATCGACCGCCAGGGTCACGCTTGCTGTGTTGCTAATGATGCGTTCGGTGAACTGCCCCGTTCCGCTATTGTCGAATAGGCGAATCGTCCGTGTCACCGTACAGGCGGTCCGCCGCGAATGCTCCGGCATGGATCCGCAGCGCTTTACCGCCGTCGACATCGATGGTCGAGGCCAGGATCGGCGTTTCCTGGAGATCGCAACCGACGCCCAGCGCGCCGAAGACATCCTTCGCCGATAAATCGAAATCAAACGAGGTGGGAAATGGCAGGTCGTCGGTGCTGACGGAAGCTCCTAAGACCGTAATCGATGCGCTGAGGCCGAACATGCCGTTGACACCCACATCGAACATGCACAAGACGTTTTGGGGACTGCGGAAGTTGTTGGTAACGTGCAGCACCTCGTCGAGTCGCAGTTTGCCGTCTTTGTTGGGATCCAGCAGATCCAGCGAAGTCCCGCCGCCGATACTGACACTGGCACTGCCCTCGAAAATCGGGTCCACGGGCCCAATTCCGGGAATCGGTCCCACGCTTCCTCCGCCGCTGCCGCAGGACGATGAACGATCACCTGACGACACGCTAAAGTGGATTCATTTTCGCGCTTTAGGGTTATTGCGTTCGGATTCCGAGCCCAAAACCTGGCAGGCGTTTTGGCGAGTCGCGGTGGATGAAGTCGCGCCGGCAAGTGTTGCGGACGAGTTGGGAATGACCGTCGGCGCCGTCTACAACGCCAAGTTCAAAGTACTCCGCCGATTGCGCGAAGAACTCGAAGAATTGATGTAGTCGTACCGCTGAGATAGTTTTTGTGTGAGACGTCTGCGATAACTCTGTGGGACGCCTGCCAAAACGTAGCGTAGGGATCATCTAAGCGGAAGCCTAACAACTCTTTCGGTGCCTGCCAGCACACGTAATCATGGAAAAACGTACCTGTCCTGGCGACGAACAGTTGCGACAATTTGATTCTGGAGCCCTTCCGCGCGAACAGGCGGAATCGGTCGCCGAACATCTGGAAGCCTGTCAGATCTGTTGTGATCGAGTTGCCCAGATTGCGCCTCCGCGCTTGTTTGCATTTGGTGGTCCTGGACCGGAACTGCAGTACTGCCATGAACACGCTTATCAGCAACTGGAGTCGTCGCTGTTTAAAATCGGCGTCTTTCAGCGAGAAGATCGGGGCGACGCGACGCTGCCTGTGACGGAGATTGTCCCGCAGCAATTGCGTGAGTATTGTCTGCTCGAGAAGATCGGTGCTGGGGGAATGGGCACGGTCTATAAGGCACGGCATACCAAACTGGACCGCCTGGCCGCCATCAATGTACTTCCCGCCCATCGCACACAGGATCCTGCCGCGGTTTTGCGGTTTGAACGCGAGATGCGAACGATTGCCATGCTCGACCATCCGCACATCGTCCGCGCTCTGGATGCGGGTGAGGTCGACGGCGTTCATTTCCTCGTGATGGAATATGCGTCCGGCCTGGACCTGTCCGAACTGATGTGCCGCCATGGTCCGCTAAGCATCGGGAATGCTTGTGAGTTGGTTCGGCAGGCCGCGTGTGGGTTGCAGGCGGCTCATGTACACGGGATTGTGCACCGTGATATCAAGCCTTCGAACTTGATGCTGACGGTGGTCTCGCCGCAGGAATTCAGTACGCATCAAAGTGACCCGAGCGGTGGTTCCCATCCGGCGCGTCGAGCCATCGTCAAAATTCTCGATTTGGGCCTGGCGTTCCTCGGCGATCTGCACGGCGCTGCTGATGCGCGGGTGACGCAAACCAGCCAAATCATGGGTACGCTGGATTACTTGGCGCCCGAGCAGGCAGGGGACTCCCGCAACGTTGACATTCGAGCCGATATCTACAGCCTGGGCGTGACGCTTTATCGCTTGCTGAGCGACCACGTGTTGTTCGAGGGAGAAGCCTATCAATCAGCACTCCACAAACTGATGGCGATCGCTCTTGGATACGGACGGGACGCTGTTGCAAGAGCCGACCGTGGCCCTCGATTCAGGTACGTTCGCGATCGTCGAGGTCACTTGACGGCCACGCATCAGCAATACCGATTCGATATCAACGGCGCTGTCGCACCGGTGACTAACCGGGAGCAACCGAGGATGGTTCAACTTGCCGTGGACGCCACCGCACAGCAGCCCAAACTGACAGTAACCTCAAACGGCCAGCGCGTGCTCGAATGGCAGGGCAATCTTGAGCAAATCGAGAGCCCCTTTGCGTCGTGGAAAGAGGCCGGCTATTTGGGCATGGAGAAACTTGAACTACCTGGCGCGGTTGCTTGCCTGACCGCTGCCGACACGGAGATCCGTTCGATCAGGTTGAAACTGCTCGACGGAACCGCCACTTTGCTGCGCCTCGCGACGGAGTTGCCGGGCACCTCGCCGTAACGCACCACGCAACGCCGAGAATCGACACGCAAGCGGCGTTTGAGAATCGCAGTTCTGCTGGCCCATGAGTGGGGACATAAGTTCGCAACGGCTATGTCGGTGTGATGACTTAACCTTGTCAAATCGAATAAGTGCAAGTTGCACGTACCTCTAGCGTCTCCGGCATTGTAAATTTTCGCGTCGAGTGGCGAAAATGACGCTACACTTACCCGACGAGCGCACTAGAAGGAAAGGGGGCTACGGTGCCTTGATCTTACGTCACCAATGCTGGAACGCGATCTGGTTCGGTTGCCGACTCTATAGCACATGCAAATGATCCTCGGCAGTTAACCGGAAGTTGTCGTCACTGCTTGCGACGACGTGATAGTCGCCACCCGTGCCGCCATTGACGCCGTCGTTGGTTTTATCGTCGAAGAGGGTCGCTATCGTGAATTGAGATGGAATAGCAACGCTGTTCGCCAGCCACTCGGAAGAAGCAGCTGCCAACGCCGTTTCGCTGGCATCTGCATTCGTAGTACCACCGATCATCAGGTCATCACCAGTGTTTCCGTGCATCCCGTCTGCGCCAAGACCGCCGATGATGACATCATGGCCTGTTCGGCCGAATAACGTGTCGTCGTCAGCACCTCCGCCAATGATGTCGTCACCAAGGTTGCCGCTAATGATGTCGTTGCCTGCTTCACCGAAAACGATGTCGTCACCACTTCCGCCGTCGATTGTATCGGTACCTGCGCCGCCGTGGACAATGTCATCTCCGTCACCGCCGGAGACCTCGTCATCTCCACTTCCTGCGTCGACGGCGTCGTTACCCGCGCCCGCGTCAATCTTGTCACGACCGCCGCCGCTGTTGACAATGTCGTCTCCGTATCCAGTCAAAATAGTATCGTCGCCAGCGCCCGTGATCACTCGATCTGCACCGCCGCCACCATCGATATAATTGCGGCCGTTGTCGGTAGTCGTAATCAGGGTCGAGTAGTGTGACAAATTACCAGCGATAACAACAGTATTATCACCGCCACCAGCATGGACAACGATGGTGTCACCTGTGGGGGCCATCCGGTAGGTTGTGTCATTCAGACGGACGATCAACTGACTACTATTTCCTGCCGAAATAATGATGTCGTCGCTTTGCGAGGCAATTGGCTGTACTACCAGGTCCCCATTGCTATCGATGAAGACCTCAGGCAACTTCTCCACGACGTCGACCGTCGCGGACGCCGTTGCAGTATTGCCGTTCGCATCCGATACCGTGAGTAACACAGTGTTGCTGCCAACATCTGCCACCGTAAACGTTGTTGGGCTTACAGACAGAGAATTGATGCCACATGCATCATGGCTGCCATCGTCGATATCTGTTGCAGAGATGGCTGCATTTCCAGTCGCATCCAGTCGTAGCGTAATGTTCCGCGCCAACGCGACCGGAGGGACGTTATCCGAGACCGTGACGATGGACGTCGCTGTATCGGTATTACCGTTAAGGTCAGTAGCGGTCAGTGTAACCGTGTTGTTGCCAACGTGGGCACATTGAAATTCCGAAAGATCAATGGTCAGGCTGGCGATACCCACATCGTCCGTGCTGCCATTATCCACATCCCCTGCTGTAATCGATGCCCTGCCGTTTGCATCCAGGTCTATCGAGAGGTCACGAGCGATGGCGACAGGATCCAGGTCATCGTTTACCGTCACGGTAAAACTAGCCGATGCTGTATTCCCGGCAGTATCCGTGACGGTGAACGAATTGGTTGTAGTGCCAACAGGGAAGGCGGCACCGGACGGAAGGCCTGCATTTTGAGTCAGGGTAGCGCCAGGAGCATTGTCTGCAATTACCGGCAAACTATAAGTGACCACGGCCGATGCCTGCCCCGGATCGTTATTAACCGTGATGTCGGCCGGAACCGTGATTGTGGGATTTTCGTTGTCCACGAACGTGACCGTGAAACTAGCCGACGCCGTGTTGCCAGACGCATCCGTCACGGTAAAGGTGTTCGTCGTCGTG
>CALBSZ010000660.1 GCA_937967665.1 uncultured Planctomycetaceae bacterium | reverse complement strand
CTTCTTCCCCCTCATCGTCGTCGATCTCATCCTCCTCTTCTTCATCTACCTCTTCGTCGTCGTCGAGGTCATCCTCGACATCGTCATCGTCGTCATCGTCGTCGTCCCAATCATCGTCATCGTCGTCGTCCCAGTCATCGTCGTCGAAGTCGTCATCGTCGTCGATGTTCTTTACGGGTTCAGTAACAAGAGTTGCAGTCAGCAACGGATCCGGCTCATCAACTAGGAACTGCGTTTCAGTGAGTGCGCTCACGTCGGACTCCTCCTCTTTCCGATCTACGGTGACGTCAGGGTCGTCTGGGTTTGAAGTAGCGTTGGTTGCCTCGCCCTCGGGGGCATAGATTACTTCGGTTCGAGGCAGATTGTCTAGACAGTTAAGGCCAAAGATTTGTAAGAAATGTTTCGTCGTGCTGTAAAGGTAGGGGCGTCCGAGTTCTTCGCTACGCCCGCTGATGCGTACCAGGTCGCGTTCCATCAATTGCCGCAGGATTTCCCCACTGCTGACTCCGCGAATGGCTTCCACCGCGGCGCGCAATACCGGTTGGCGGTACGCCACCACAGCCAGTGTCTCCATGGCTGGTGCTGACAGGCGCGTGGGCGCGGGCGCGTGGTTCAATCGCCGCAGCCAGGGAGAAAACATAGAGCGGGTCATCAATTGATAGCCGCCAGCAACTTCTTCTACCCGAAAAGCACGGCCTGTCTGGTCGTAGGATTTGTTCAACTTTCGAACCAGCGTCCTGGCTTCCGTTCCATCCTCTAAATTAGCGTACTGACTCAGTTTACGACTGGGAAGTGGCTCCCGAGACAGAAACAGGACCGCTTCCACTCGACGTATCTTGATTTCGGCAGATTCTTGAGGTTCGTTGACAGGAGCCGAAGCGATCAGCCGAGGAAACGAATTTCCGGACGCTGCGGTGGCGGCGGCAAGCGAACCGCCCGGATAACGACGATAGACGCTGCGAAGCTGCTGAATCGGCTGCTGGGACTGCGGACGCATTTCCCTAACATACTACCATAACTTCTCTTAACGCAATCCTACTTGAACGAGTCCACTCCAAGCTGTCGCTCGATTCTGACAACCACGCGGGCTGGCGAAGAAGACGCCGTGAATTCGCCACATCACGTGTCCGGTTTTCAGTCTCCTTTGATCTCCCCTTCGCCATCCCGGCGCCCGCGCCCCTTGCTTGGGGCTGTAGAATGGAAAGATCCTCGATATCTTGAACCTCCCGGGGTCCACCAGCAGCATTGACACGCACATGTCCGCATCCGCACAGCCGCAGAATAGCCGTCAACCTGGAAAAAAGGGATCTCTTTTCTTCCGCCTCTTTGCCGGACTTGGAATCCTGTTGGGTGTCGGCGTCGTGGGCTCGCTGGCCACACTGATTTTCGGCAACGTCAGCGGGGAAGAGTTTTCGCCGGATACCTTCGCCCGTCGCCATTATTCGTACCTCGAATTGCCGCTCGTCCACATCCAGATCACACCGATTCATCGTGTCGATAAGTCAAATCAGCTGGAAATCTACCTGCGACAACAAAAACTCGTGAACAAAAAGCCAGCAGACACACCGCGTTGGGACATGGTCTATCACAAAGTGGCTGAGGTGGTCACGGAGACCGGCGATGCCCAGATGCTTTGCAACTACCTGGACGTCTCTGGTAGTCGCAGTCCCCATTTCTGGTTGACCTGGACGAAAACCCATCCACTGCTGGCTGCTGAGTTCTGGCCGGTGGTAGCCGAGCTGGCGCGACGTGAACTCTACCTGTTCACGCCCGACCTTTTTCAGCTGGCCAGCTCCGCGGACGATAGTGGGGTCTTCCGCCAGCAAACCCATGATTTGATGGCAGAAAAACTACTGCATTTTGCCAGCGTTCAAGAACGTCTCAATCGGCCTGCCGCGGTCCGCCACCTTGCCGAATGGGCAGTGCAATTCGATCAAGCGGACCCCGAAACCCTGAAACAACTCCAGGAAATGCTGGCCCGCGTTCCAGAGACCGCCTCCCAGACGGAAACACCTTCGCAGGTCGAATAGTCCCGTCACGATTTCGTAGCACCATAACACATCCGACTCTCTCCACCCGTCGACATGCATCCGATCTATCTCGACCACAATTCGACCTCTCCGTTGGATCCGCTGGTACGGCAGACCATGATCGAATGCTACGAAGCGGGTTACGCAAACCCGGCCAGCCAGCACCGGGCAGGGCGGCGGGCACACAGCGTGCTGGAGGACGCACGCGATCAAGTGCGTGAACGGTTCGGCCTTCCACCCGGGCAAGGAAGCGTGATTTTTACCAGTGGCGGCACCGAGGCCAACAACCTGGCGATCCTTGGCCTGTCCGGAACGGAACCTGGACGCGTCCTGATTTCGTCGATCGAACATCCCAGCGTGGGTGGCCCAGCGGCCGAACTGGCACGCCGCGGCTTCGATGTCCGACGCATTCACGCGTTGGCTTCGGGAGAGATCGACCTGCATCACTTCCGCGACCTGCTTACGCCCGCAACGAAATTGGTCAGCGTCATGCTCGCCAACCATGAAACGGGAGTGCTGCAACCATTGGCCGAAGTAGCCGAACTTTGCCATTCGATGAACGTTCCGCTGCATACCGACGCGGTTCAAGCCGCCGGCTATCAACAGCTTGATATCATGGAACTCAACGTCACTGCCCTGACCATAACGGCACATAAGTTTCGCGGACCTTTGGGTATCGGCGTCTTGGTACTACGGGACACAACGACATTGCTGCCACAACTGTTCGGCGGGTTTCATCAAGCGGGACTTCGGCCGGGCACGGAATCGGTCGCGCTGGCAGTGAGCCTTGCACGGGCCTTGGAACTTTGCCATTCCCGACGATCCTCCCACGTCAGCCACGTGACCCAGCTGCGCGACCACTTTGAATCCCTGCTACTCGAGGAACTTCCCGCTACGGTCATCAATGGACGAGGAGCCCGCCGTCTGCCTCAGACTTCCAACGTTTCCTTTCCGGGAGTCAATCGCCAGGCTTTGTTCATGGCCCTGGACCTTGCCGGACTGGCCTGTTCTACCGGCTCCGCCTGCGCCAGCGGGTCCAGTGAACCATCTCCCGTGCTGCTGGCAATGGGGCTGTCTCCCGAGATTGTCGAAGGCGCTTTGCGCTTCAGTTTCTCGCCGACCATCGCGGCCAGCGATGCGGCGGAAGCTGCACGACGAATCCTGGCTTGCTATCACAACTTACGACCGTGAAAATACCACGGGAATACCGCCTTCGTCCGCTCGCGACAGGATCGACAAAGCGGTATAATCCAGGTTTTTGGAGAGTCCCGATTTGGCCCCTGCAAACCGGTAGCCAACGCGACCGTACTGTCGTCGTTCCTGCGACCGGAAGACACTCGTCGCCAAACATGTAACGGATTGATACCTGGTGCTTACGGACCCTAGCCCCATCCAGCAAACTGATGCATCGCCCACCGCTCCCGTGGTTTACGGTGACGGGCGCTTTATCGCAGACACGAATAATCGAATCGTGCCCGTAGCGACGAAAGCCTTCGTTGCTGGTCAACTCCCTTTGCTGTTGCTAGTCGGACCCACTGGTTCCGGTAAGACGGCAATCCTGGATTGTCTGAGCCAGGATCTGACGAGTTCTTTTGTTAAGCAGACGGCGGCCGACTTTTTTCACCAGTACGTTCGAGCGATCGACACCGATTCGCTCCCCGAACTCTTTGCGTCACTTACTACCGACGTCACTTTTCTGTTGGACGACTTGCATCACTTGTTGGGCAAAGAGCAAGTTCAGATCTTTCTTGGTTCGCTCCTGGACGAAGCCGCCAATCTGGGCAATCAGGTTGTGCTTACCTGCCGGTCACTACCACAAGAAGCCGGTTTCCTGCCGCGTTTTGCCAGTCGCTTGAGCGGCGGCTTGACCGTACAGTTGAACAGCCCGTCCAACGAAACTCGCCGAAATCTGATCAACGTCTACGCGACGCAACTGGGTCTGCAGTTAACCGACGATGCGTTGGATTTGCTCGTCACCAACTTAAGCGGCACGGTTACCGCGATCCATCACCATGTGACTCAATTGCATTTGCACTTTGGCGGTAAACCAGTCGCCGCAGTAGAATGTCAGCGATATTTGAACGATTCAGATTTCAATACGACCCATACACCCAAAGACATCATCAGCTGTGTCGCTCGTTATTATCAACTCCGACTGAGTGATTTTACCGGCAGCTCACGCCGGCATGCGGTTGCCGCGCCGCGATCCATTGCCATGTACCTGTGCCGCCAATACACATCGTTGAGCCTGCAACAAATCGGCGATGCGTTCGGAGGCCGCGATCATACGACCGTGATGCATTCATGCCGCAAGATCGAATCGCAACTCGCCAACGACACGGCCACACAGCTTGCTATCAAAGAATTGAAAAGGAAACTCCCGGGAACGAATTGAACTTCAAGATTCAATCCAGATGTGAATAAGATGTCGATAATATGTTGACTGCTGTTTGCTCATTCCCATGTTTTCAACATACCAGTCATAACCGCCCAGAATGCAGCATTCACCAACGCCACCGAGACATTTGATAGACCACAAATAAACACGCTATGCACAGCTGTCCGGCAAACGTTTTTCCATTGCACACCAGCGTTTATGACTTGAGTTGGAACTAAACTGACAATGAGTAGAAGTGTATTACTACTACTGCTGATTATTACTTCTCTTAAATTGAATTAGAGAATGATTGACGCCGTTTGCAGGAAGCGTACCGGACCAAGAATCAGGACTAAGACACTGACGATCCACCAAGAAAGGGACTCGCTATGAAAATCACCTGCCAGCGTGAAAAAATGTTAGCTGCGTTTCAAACCGCCGCGACGGTCGCCCCCTCGCGGAGTCCCAAACCAATTCTACAAAACGTCAAGATTGAAGTCGCGGGAGACTGCGCTACGTTGATGGCGACGGACATGGAGGTGGGCATCCGGATCCAAGTTTCTGATATCGCTGTTGAAGTTCCGGGGAACGCCGTACTTCCAGTTGGCCGTTTTGCTTCAATCCTGCGTGAAAGCAGTGACGAAAAGCTTTCTATCGAAGCTGACGAACGAAATACGATCGTGAAAGGAGATAGGAGCGAGTTCAAACTACCGGGGCAGAATCCGGACGAGTTTCCTGATGTAGCGACCTTTGAAGAAGAAAAATATCACGATGTACCTGCTCGCTTATTTCGCGAACTGGTACGGCGGACTTTGTACGCGACGGATACGGAGAGCAGTCGTTACGCCCTGGGCGGTGTCTTGTTGGAAATGACAGAGAATGAAATCACTGCCGTGGGAACAGACGGTCGGCGATTGGCGAAGATGAGTGGACCGGCTATGTCGGTACAGGGCCATGTTTCGGGTGAAACCATGACGATTGTGCCCAGTCGATCTATGCAGTTAATGGAACGTGCCTTGGCCGACGCGGATTCGGAAGTGCAGATTGCCGCGCGGACTAACGACGTGCTCGTCCGCAGCCCGCATGCCGTCATCTATTCGCGCCTGGTCGAAGGGCGTTTTCCGAAGTGGAGAGACGTTTTTCCAGAACGCCACGATTCGCGGAAGATTGAATTGACGGTAGGACCGATGTACGCGGCTATCCGCCAGGCGGCCATTGTTGCCAGTGAAGAAAGTCGCGGCATCGACTTTACCTTTGCCGATGGCTCGCTAGTGCTGTCTGCTGTCACGGCCGAGGTCGGGCAATCGCGAGTGGAAATACCGATTTCCTATACGGGACAACCGATATCGGCAACGTTGGACAACCGCTTTGTTTCTGATTTTCTCAAAGTCCTTGATCCAGACATGACCTTCACGCTTGATATCGAAGACTCCGAATCAGCCGCTCTCTTTACTACCGATGACGGCTACGGCTATGTCGTCATGCCGCTGGCACCGGACCGTGTGAATCAACGGCGTAAACAATGACAGGAAAACAGGACGATTCGGAACAACTTCAACAGCAGTTGAATCAACGTCGCAGCCGTGGACGCGTTCCGCAACAGATTGGTGACGTGGTTAGTCGTCTCTTGGCGCGGCGCGGGTATAACCAGCGGGTGGCGAACGGAGAACTTGCCGACGCTTGGCGCCAGACCGTCGGCGATCGCCTGTCGGTTTATTGCCGGATTGGCAACTTGCGCCGGGGTGTCTTAGAGGTGATAGTCCAGAATTCAGCGGTCGTACAGGAACTGACATTTCAAAAAGCAACGCTTGTGAAGAAAATGCAAGCCGCGATTCCGGAAGCAAAAGTTTCCGGATTACGATTTCGAGTAGGAACGATTGATTAATCAATGAGTGACGAACAAAAAAACGACAGCCAGCAAAACTTTCAAAAGAAACAGCAAGGGAAGGCGGAGTATACTCCGGAAGACCTGCAGCATCTGTCCGATATGGACCATGTGCGGAAGCGTCCGGCAATGTATATCGGCGATATCACTGGCAGGGGCCTGCATCACCTGGTCTATGAGGTTGTCGATAATTCCATCGACGAAGCGATGGCCGGGTTTGCGAAGAATGTCAATGTTATTGTCAATCAAGACGGTTCCGTAACGGTCGAAGATGATGGTCGTGGCATCCCCGTCGAGAAACACGAT
The DNA here is from genome assembly GCA_937967665.1 of uncultured Planctomycetaceae bacterium. Taxonomy (GTDB): domain Bacteria; phylum Planctomycetota; class Planctomycetia; order Pirellulales; family Pirellulaceae; genus CALBSZ01. Next base: position 11,286 of record CALBSZ010000660.1, on the reverse strand, counting down.
CAATTGTCCGAGGAAGCCGGGCGTGAAGTGTCTACGTTGGAAGGCGTGATGACCGTGCTCAAGTTCGGCGGTAAGTTCCAGGAAGGAGCTTATCAGACTTCTGGCGGCTTGCACGGCGTTGGTGTTACCGTTGTCAACTTTCTTTCGCAGTGGTGCGAAGTGGAAGTGTACCGCGAGGGCCAGGTCTATCAGCAGGAATACGAACGTGGTATTCCAACCGGGCCAGTCAAACGGATTGGGGCGACAAAAAAAGTTGGTACAAAGACCACATTTAAGCCCGACGGCACCATCTTTCAGACCACGAAGTTTATCTTTGATACGCTCTATAAGCGTTTGCAAGAACTGGCGTTCCTGAATAGCGGCGTGCGCATCAAGTTCTATGACGAGCGGGTTAGCGAAGGCGACGAATTCTACTATGAACGCGGCATTATAGAATTCGTAGAGCATCTCAATCGAGCAAGTGACGCGTTGCACAGCGACGTGATTCATTTCGAAGGCAACGTCGAGGGCGTCGGTTATGAGGTCGCCATGCAGTATTCGGGTGAGTACACGGAGAATGTCCATTCCTACGTGAACAACATCCATACCTTGGAAGGCGGTACTCACGTTTCGGGATTCCGTTCCGGCTTGACCCGTACGCTGAACACCTACGGCAAGAAGGAAGGTTTGTTCAAAGACCTCACGCCAAGCGGCGATGACTTTCGCGAAGGCTTGACCTGTGTGATCTCCATGCGCGTGCCCCACCCGCAGTTCGAAGGACAAACAAAGACCAAGCTGGGAAACAATGAAGTGGAACGGATTGTTTCTTCCGCCGTGGGCGAAGCCATTACGAAGTATCTGGAAGAAAACCCCAAAACGGCGAAAACGATTTTGCGTAAAGGCATCCTCGCCGCGGAAGCCAGGGAAGCGGCGCGTAAAGCCAAGGACGTGTTACGCAAGCGGAAAAACGTTTTGGGCGGCGGCGGCTTGCCGGGCAAATTGAGGGATTGCCTGAGCAAGGAAATGGAGAAGTGCGAATTGTACCTCGTCGAAGGGGACTCGGCCGGCGGCAGCGCCGAAGGTGGACGTTTGAAACAATACCAGGCCATCCTTCCCTTGCGCGGTAAGATTATCAATGCCTACAAGTCGCGGGACGACAAAGTGCTGGCCAACGAAGAAGTGCAAGCGATCATTCGCGCTATCGACAGCGGGATTGGCGAAGATCAGGACGTGAACAAGCGGCGTTACGGAAAGATCGTGATCATGACCGACGCCGACGTCGACGGTTCGCACATCCGTACTTTGCTGTTCTGTTTCTTTTACCGTCAGATGTACGAGCTGGTCGCCAACGGACACGTTTACATCGCGCAACCGCCTTTGTTTCGAGTGCGTAGTAAGAAAGACACGTACTATGTTCAGAGTGAAGAAGAGATGAAAGGCAGGTTATTGCAGCGCGGTTTAGAGGATGCCGCTTTTGATCCGGGTGATGGCCGCACGATCGCAGGTGATGAAATGGTGCAGTTGTGCCAGACCCTGGCGATCATGGAAGAAGCGTTGATCGCACTGGAACGGCGGGGAATCAACTTGCGAGTGCATAGCGAGAGAATCAATGTCAACGATGGTAAACTACCGGTGTTCCACGTTTTTATTGGAAACAAGGAATACTGGTTCAGCAATCGCAGCGAATTGGAAGAGCTGGTAAAGCGAGAAGAGAAAGATTCGGGTAGTGAAGTGGAAGTCACCGACACGCCGGCCGAATCGGCAGCCTCACGTAACGGGGACGCCAGCCAGGAAGTGCATGTCACCGAGCTGCATGAGGTACGGACGATCAACGCCGGATTAGGAGATCTGTCACAGTTTGGTTTCGACATCGAATCGTTAATGCCTCAGGAGCGTACCGGTATTGAAGAGCCTCGTTATATATTGAGACGTGGAGACAGCGAGATTCCTTTGGAGGATCTGCGTGGCCTGGTGGCAGCGGTGCGAAGTGCTGGCGAAAAAGGCCTGCAAGTGACGCGTTTCAAAGGCCTCGGTGAAATGAACGCGGAAGAGCTCCGCGACACGACACTGGATCCAGCTCATCGAACGCTGGTGCAAGTCACCATGAACGACGCCGGCGCCGCCGACGACATGTTCCGCGTCCTGATGGGCGACAAGGTCGAACCCCGTCGCTAATTCATCGAAAAGCATGCCCTCGAAGTCCAGAACCTCGACATCTAAATCGTTCTGTTTGGTGTTCCACAAACTTCCTGGCCAAAATCCACAAACTTCTTGTCACGGATTTTGGCAATGCGCCCTCATGGGCGACAAAGTCAAATCTTGCCGCGAGTTCATCGAAAGCTGCGAGTCCGCAGGTTGTAATCCCTCTGGTTGCGGTACAATCAAAATCTATTGAAACGTTAAATCAACCGTGCCTGCGATAGCTAGGGCAATCCTCATCGAACTCGGTTGTGGGATTACGCGGAATCTACAACAACGGATAGACCTGTGCGGCCAGGCCTTTACGAACAGCTAGTCACTCAAGCTCTTGAGCAGGATTTGGGTCAGCTGGCGGATCCCCGACTGTTCTCCCTGGAATCCGTAGATCCCGAAGACTCTCATGCCGCCATCGCCCAGTTTCTCGAGCATGTCCTCGCGGGCTGCCTCGCTGGCTTCCGTTGCGCGGAAGCTACGGTAAGGCAAGTTCGGCTAGCAGATCGAATTGTCAGCCTACTCATTGAAGAGTTGGGAGCCGACGATGCTGCGCGAATGTCCATCGCTTCGCCATTACGTAGATTGTTGGCGATACGCTCTGCGCTTCGCGAGGAAGAAGACGAGCGGCCGGATACGCCGTTGGCGAGATCAGCGCTGTTGACCGGTACGCGTCTTGATCCGAGTCTTGGCAGCCAGCTGCGTAAGGAGATTGTGACTTCGGATCGCGTCGATATACTTTGCTCCTTCATTCGATGGAGTGGATTGAGGGTGATTCTCGAGCCCCTTCGTGCGTTGGCAGAACGGGCAGGATCGCGTGGGCCGAGAATCCGCGTGATTACAACCAGCTACATGGGAGCAACGGACCCCAAGGCCATCGAAGAACTAAGTCAATTGCCCAACACGGAAATCCGCGTCAGCTATGACACCAAGCGGACGCGGCTTCACGCGAAGGCATACGTGTTTCACCGCGATTCCGGATTCGGTAGCGCCTATGTGGGTTCCGCCAATCTATCGAGCGCGGCGCTGTCAGAGGGATTGGAGTGGACGACCAAGATTAGCCATTACGAATTGCCGTACTTGTGGAATAAGGTCGTCGCAACATTTGAAACGTACTGGGAGGATGAAGAGTTCACCGAATTCGATCCGGATGCTCCGCAGCGACTTCGTGAGGCCGTCCGGCATGAACGTGTTTCATCGATGGACACCCAGACTGGAGTTTTCTTCGACCTCCGCCCTTTTCCCTTTCAGGAAGAAATCCTCGATGTCTTGACGGCGGAACGCGAGGTTCGAAGCAAATACCGTCACCTAGTCGTTGCTGCTACCGGTACCGGCAAAACGATGATCGCCGCATTCGATTACTTGCGGTACTGTCAGGGACTCAGCCAGAGGCCGTCCCTCTTGTTCGTTGCCCACCGTCAAGAAATCCTCCAGCAGGCATTGGGAACGTTTCGTGCGGTTCTGCGAGATCAAAACTTTGGAGATCTGCTCGTTGGTGGTCGAGAACCGTCACAAGACAAGCACCTATTCTGCTCGATCCAAAGCTACAACTCGCGGGAATTGTGGCAAGTATCGGATCGTTACGAATACATCGTGATCGACGAGTTTCACCACGCCGCGGCACCGAGTTACCGGCGGTTGCTGGAAGACGAGGATCCCAAGATCCTGCTGGGGCTGACAGCGACTCCGGAACGCTCTGATCAAATGGACGTATTGAGTTGGTTTGGGGGTCGAGCGAGCGCCGAAATCCGCTTACCCGATGCGATCAATCGACGGCTGCTGTGCCCGTTTCAATACTTTGGCATTTCTGACTCGGTCGATCTGGACGGACTCACCTGGCAGCGCGGCGGGTATCGCGTCGACGATCTCAACAGGCTTTACACCGGAAATGACGCGCGAGCGATGCTCATCCTGCAGAAGGTCCAGGAAATCCTTCTCAACCCAACTGACGCTCGAGGTATCGGATTCTGCTGCAGCGTTGCGCACGCTGAGTTCATGGCCAGGTATTTTAACGACTATGGCGTGCGGGCGATTGCGCTTTCCGCGGAGTCAAAGCCCGAGGAACGTCAATCCGCACAGCAAAAACTCCGCAACAAACAGGTCAACTTCGTCTTCGTTGTTGATCTATACAACGAAGGAGTCGATATTCCGGAGGTCGACACCGTGTTGTTTCTGCGGCCGACGGAGAGTCTGACGGTTTACCTGCAGCAATTTGGTCGCGGCCTGCGTCTGCATCCCGAAAAAGAATGCTTGACGGTCCTTGACTTCATAGGCGCACAGCGAAAAGAGTTCCGATTCGCGCCACGACTGCGGGCTTTGAGCACGAAGCCGGCAAACCGAGCGGACCGAGAAGTCGAAGACGGATTTCCACATTTGCCGAGTGGCTGCGTCATCCAACTGGAGCGCGTCGCGCAGCAACGAGTAATGAACAACCTGAGGGCTTCGATCCGTCTGGCCCGCCCTCGCTTAATCGCAGACTTGAAGGATCTTGGGAGATATCTTGGCCGCGCACCGCGCATCGCCGAAGCGCTGGAGTATCTGGACACTTCTCTGGATGAATTGCTGAAGCGCGGCTTGTGGTCCCAGTTATTGGCCGATGCAAATTTGGCAGAAAGCCCCGCAGACACAGACCAGAAGCGTTTGGCGAAGGGGCTTCGCCGGCTTTGCCACATCGACTCCCCGGTCCAAATTCATCGCCTGCGAGAATTGCTCCATGGGCAGATCGCAGAATCGGAAGAGGACCGACGCCTGCTCGAAATGCTACACGTAACGTTATGGGCCGACCAATGCCAGTATTGGTCACTCGAGGATGGGCATGCTCGTTTGCGAGAGAACGAGGCAGCCTTCCATGATCTGAAAACGATTCTCGAATTCAAGCTGCAACACGCTCCCGCGCTGCATGCGGGACGACTGCCCAACAAGTCCGGGCCGCTAGATATCCATGCGCAATACACTCGAGACGAGATCTTGATTGGCCTCGGACACTGGAGCATGCACCATCGACCTCGAATGAGCGAAGGGGTGATTCACGTGTCCAAGACGCAGGTCGATGCATTTTTCGTCACACTTCAAAAGACAGAAGAGGAGTACTCCCCAACGACCATGTACGAGGACTATCTGATTTCCCACGACCAATTTCACTGGCAATCACAAAGTAGCACGTCGGTCGAATCCCCGACCGGCAAGCGGTATATCGAACATCAAAAGCTAGGCTACACACCTTTGCTCTTTGTGCGTGAAGTCAAGAAATTGCCCTCCGGACTTGCATCGCCTTACTACTATCTTGGTCCGTGCGATCATTTGAGCCATCAAGGAAGCCGGCCCGTCAGCATTGTGTGGAAGCTACGCCATCCCGTCCCGGCAAGAATCCTAAGGACGATGGCGCGGCAGAATGTTGGCTAAGAACGATTTGTCGAATTTGAATATAGAGTTTGTCTTTTGGGCGGATGTACCAAGGGTAGTCTGTCTTTTCGTTGATCGGGAGCGTGGTCGTATGGCGGTTTGCCGGTGTGATCAAACACGTTTCGACTGCGATAGACAAAAGCTCTCCACTGCCTCGATGAAGAAGGATGGCCGATCGTTCCAGTATCGGCGATTGCTTCGATCAAGGGCATCCCCGCGCGCGACCGACTGACACAGGCACAGTGCAAACGATTACTGAACACGGCTGACGTGATCGGATTGGGGGTTGAGCCCGATGCGCGAATGACGGGAAGCGCCTACCGGTGGGACGAGCGCGTAACCTTGTTCTTTCTGGACGACAAGAGCAACGAAGACAGTAACAACTATGTTCCTGCTTCCGTTCTCCTGCGCCTTGGCGCAAGCGTAGCCGAGGCCGATGGCCAGGTGGACGAGAAAGAGCTAGCCTTCATTACGAATCACCTCGAAGGGCAGTTCAATTTGGCGGACGCCGAGTCCAAGAGACTGGAACGCTTGCAGTATCTGTTGCTGCACTCACGCACCGGTGACAACACGATCAGCAAGATGCTCGCGAAGCGATTGCCCCGTGAGCATCGTCTGCTGGTCGGTGAATTCTTAGTTGGTGTAGCAGCCGTCGACGAGGTTATCACGAAAGACGAAATTAAGGCACTTCGCAAGGCATACAAGCTGCTGGACCTCGAAGTAGAAGACCTCGACAAACTCATCGCACGCCATGTTGGTCGAGAAACCGACGACGCCAGCGCGCCAGACAATGCAGAACTTCGACTGGATATGCAGGCGATCTCGCGAATCATGTCCGAAACTCGCCAGGTGGCCGGCATCTTACGAGATGCGATGGCGGTGGACGACGAACCTGAGGAACCTTCTGCGGACTCAACTGCGACAGCCGTCACTAAGGCAAGCGTCCGAGGACCGGTTATGTGCTTCAACTTCATCTACAGTCGTAGGCTTCGGAAGTTCGATACTAATGTCAGTTTTTTGGGGGAGGATCGAGGGTCGCGTGAGCAAAAACGACCTCGTTCCTCCTTTTTTCATGCGCCCTTGCTGCCCGCCAAGCCAAGAAAAAGAGGCGGGGTTCCAGATAGAATCTACCGAAGCGGGGTAAAGAGCGGGATGCACGCGGGGTTCTACGCGGACAATTTAATCAAAACTACTGCCGGCTATGCCGGCTAGATAATTGCGGGCGCCGCAGAGCCCTTGTGATTGTAGGAGATAACCACCCGTACTGCGACTTGTCGCAATCAAACCGGTTGTACGGCAGTGAACAAATGCCCGGGAAATGCCGCAGCTTCAGTTCTTTGGCCAGATCCTGAAGCGTGTCATAGGGTAGATTCATGGGCTAGCTCACCGTTCGTGATCGTTGCAGGAAGGCGTTGAGTCGCTCGGCGATCAGTGTTTTCGCAGCAAGGACGGCAAGCGGCATGCGTACTGGGCGCTCGTCGAATCTTATCGCACCGATGCCGGGCCGCGGCAGCGCGTTGTCGCGTGGCTGGGGAAACTTGATGAAGCGGGACGACTGGGAGTCGAGCAGGCGGCGCGTGACGCGAGTTCGCCACACTCGAAAGCATCGACGGCGTGTTGCGAACAGCAGTTGTCATTGTTTGATCAGCAGGACGACAAGGAGCCGGTACAACCACAGTGGGTCGAAGTCAACGCGTCGGGCGTTCGCGTGGAGATAGGTAGCGTTTGGGGTCAGCTATCCTCAAGTCAGACTGCTCACACTGAAGTTGCGACCAATCACGACTGCAATTCGTCGAGCCGCTGATCGGTATCGCCGAAGCGATCAAGGTGCAGCCCCATGCAATCAGCGATGGAAAGCAGCAGGCTACAATAACGGCGATCCTCGTCGGGGCGGTCCAAGTAATCCAGTACTTGGCCAGTTTTGAGAGTTCCTCCGCCGCGACCGAATAGAAGTGTAGGCACTTGATTGACGTCGTGATCCTTGCCCGTCCAGAAGTTCGACGCAAACAGTACTAAGCTGTTGTCGAGCAGCGTCCGCTCACCCTCTTGCACGGACTTCATCTTCCCGCCCAGGTAGGCAAGTTGTTCAACGTGCCATTGGTTGGCCCGTTGAAATTCATCCGAATTCTTGTGCGACAGCGAATGATTCGGCGTGGTGATTCCCAGCTTGGGGAAGCTGCGCTGGGACCAGTCCATCGTCATCACCATCGTGGCGACGCGCGTTTGGTCCATTCTTAACGCGAGTACGAGAATATCGAGCATCTGCCGCATGTGCTCGTCGGGATCAGCTGGAATTCCCGGTTTTGGACGCTGCATTGTTTTGTTGACGTCTGTGGGAATCGAGCGTTGAGCATCATGGCTCGTTTGATCGATACGTTTCTCCAACTCGCGCACCGATGTCATGTATTCGTCCAGCCGCTGTCGGTCGTCGCTGCTGAGCTTGCCTTGGAGCGACTGGGCGTCCGCCAGCACGAGATCGAGCACGGACTTGTCCCGCTGATCGCTCCCCTTGTTAAAAAGCAGATCGAATGTTTGAGCGGGACGAATCTCTTTCGGCACGGGACTGGTGGGCGAACTCCATGACACATGGGAAGCGTAGATCCCGTCGTTTCGCAGGTGGGTTTGTTCCATTCCCAGCGCCAAACTAGGGAGGGGAGTCCGCTTGCCGACGTGCCGCGCGATCAGTTGATCGATGGTCGTTGCCGCCTTGACGGTCTTATCGTTCTTCGACATCCCCTTGGGGCGAAAACCGCTGAGCAACAGCGGCACAGTCGTTCCGTGCGGAGCCACCTGTCGGCGACTGTTGCCGCCAGCGTTTTCGTGAAATAGCCCTTTGATAATCAGTGCGTCGTCAGCCAACGGCGCGAGCGGCGCAAGTGTCTTTCCCAGTTCAAACTTGCCGCTCTCGTGCTCCGCCGTCCAATGTTCATTGTGGACGCCGTTGCCCATAAAGAAGAAGGCAAAGCGTGTAGGAGTGCTTTCAGGAGAACGCCCCCACGCGGGAAGCGACTCGAGCCATGGCAAAGCCATCGCCACACCCGCTCCCCGAAGAAACGTACGGCGCTGGATTGTGGAATCGAATTTCATTGTGCTTCCCTCCTTCACGTAGGCGAGTCTGTCCCAGACTCGCAGCACACTCGATGCCCGTCTGGGACAGACCGGCCTACGTGAGTGCTTTCTGATAATGCCGAAAACTGTCTGTTGCGAGATTCGCTTTGGTAAGGTTTTGGGCAACGTAGTGTCGATAGTGGTCGAACTGTTGGAGGCTCCGTATCAAATGATCGAATTGATCCACTTGCCAGTATTCCCCACCGCGCCCGACCTGTTTGTTGATCTCGCGTGCCATGTATCGTTTCCAATCCGTGCATTGCTTCAAGAACGACGCCTCATCGCGGAACGCCGCAATGAAATGAACGTGATTCGGCATCACCACTACATCGGTCAGGAAATACCGGTCCTCGTCAAACTTCTTTAGTCCGTCTTCGACAATAGCTGAACATTCCGGTCGAGCCAACAGACATTCACCGTGTCCTTGATCGAGGAACTTGTCCCGCATGACAAACCGCTTCCACTGCACTTGGCCTCGCTGCTTGGCGTCGCGTTTTGCCAATTGCCCAATCCAGTCGCCGCTCGGGTCCAGACCTTCATCGCGCAGCAGTACTTCGATCGCACGATCCAGCCGGTCTAAAACGGATGCGGGCAACGAATCAGCGGCGCGCCAGGTAACAAAGCAGAGCGTTCCTGCCTGCGCCCAATGCGGCAACGCCCGTTCGACAACCGACCACTCCGCTTTGGGATCGAAAAAGCCGACGTCTTGTATTTTCATGGGATGTACCTCACCTCACGTAGGCCGGTCTGTCCCAGACCGGCGATCGGACGGGTTGCAAGTCTGGCTCTGGGTGCCGCGAGTCTGAGTGCCGCGAGTCTGGGACAGACTCGCCTACGTGGGCTTGCCGATAACGGAACTGCTGGCTAGTCACAATCGTCTTGATGGCGCTGGTCAATCGCCAGTCATTCTCTTTCAGCGCTTCCTGAATACGGCCAATCAGCGCTTCATCGGTAAGTTCTACCTGACGGCCCAGGGCGTACCCCAGCAGTTTAACCGATAACGTGCGCAGCAGCAGATCTTCCTGACGTGCCAGGTACGCTTTCAGCCCTGACACGCCGTCAATCTTCGAGCCGTCTTCCGCGACAGTTTTGTTGTCGATCTCACGTTCGTGAGCATCGATCTGGCGCCAGCGGCCGATGGGATCGTATCCTTCCAGGGCGAAACCGAGCGGATCGAACTTGGCATGGCAACTCGCGCAGGCCTTGTTGCTTCGATGTGCCTCAATACGTTGCCGTAGCGTGAGCTTCTCGTCGGGCGCCGTCTCTGTTAGCGGCGGAACATCATCCGGCGGGTCTGGAAGGTGTTGGCCCAAAATCTGCTCGTAAACCCATTTGCCGCGCAGGATCGGGCTCGTTCGCGTCGCCACCGACGTGCGCGTCAACAGGCTGGCCATGGTAAGGATGCCGCCGCGATGGGAAGACGACGTTTGCTCGACGCGTTGCCAGCCATCCTCACGTAGGCGAGTCTGTCCCAGACTCGCTGCCGGTCCGGGACGGACCGGCCTACGTATCAGTCCATACAAGTCCGCCAGTTGCTGATCGACGAAGCAATAATCCGCTTGCACGATATTGCGTAGTGAGCGATCGTTCCTGATGAGGTCGGAGAAAAATCGGAGCGGCTCCTCTTGCATCGATCGTCGAAGCTCCGGTGTGAACTCCGGGAACATCTCTGGGTTTGGACCTTCGTACTGATCAAATCCGTAGAAGCCGAACCATTGTCCAAAAAAGATACTGGCCAACGCATCGGCGCGCTCGTCCGCTATCATTCGATCCACCTGAGCGGTGAGCATCTTTTCATCGTGGAGCACACCTTTTTCAGCGGCCTCGCGTAGCGGAGCGTCGGGCACGGATGCCCAGAGGACGAAACTCAGGCGAGACGCGAGCTCCCAATCGGAGCTCGGCAGCGGCTGCTCACCGGTGGGTGTCTGTTCGATTCGGAACACGAAATGAGGCGATGCCAGAATGCGCACAAGCATCGCCTGAATGCCTGCGCGATGTGACTGTTCGGATGAATCCAAGACATGTCGCAGGCCAGGTTGAGCATCTCCGGTCCATCCCGATCTCAATTCGTCGGCACGTTGTTGCCGGGAGCTTTGATAGAGCGCAAGCAGACTCTTGTTTTCGTCCGCTAAAAGCGGTCGCCGCCAGGCACGCGAGGCCAGCAACAGTACTTGCTGAAGATGTTGCGTAATGACCGAATCCAGCTGCTTCAAGTACGACTTTCGATAATCCAGGAATCGTTGCTTGGCACCGTCGTAGAATTCGCGGTTGGCATCTAGCTGGCCGACCGTCTTCTGCTTTTTCTCCCACCACGTAGGATCTTGAAAGAGTCGCTCGATGGTCGCCATCCCTTCTTCGGCAGTGCGCGGGATGAGCGACACCGCGTCGTTTTCGAGCTTGCCGCGCAGGTAGCATTCCATGGCGAACAGCGGTTCCTTCCGCACAAACAACAGGTCTTCCCAGAGAGCATCCAATTCGCGTTGCTCTTTGTCAGTCAAAGCAAGCCGCTTCAGCGCTTCGTCGCGACGTTGGTAAATGACATTCGCAGCGCCGTTGTTAAAGTGGGGCGTAATATCAGCCAGGTCATTCGAACCAACGAAGTTCTGG
>CALBSZ010000659.1 GCA_937967665.1 uncultured Planctomycetaceae bacterium | reverse complement strand
TCCGCGCGACGAATATCGGCGACCCCGGGCTTGTCGGGCGCGGCGGCCGCTGGCTTGTCGGTCCCGGCGGCCGCGGGCGGCAGGGTTTCGGCTTGAGACGGTCCCGCCGCGGGCTCCTCTTCCGCCGGCAGCCCAATCAGTCCACCGTCCAGCTGCTCTCGGATTTGACTCACCGCATCCTGGATCGCATTCCGACCCTGCTGCTGGGCTTCTTGAGCCTGCTTCAGCATGTTCGTCAATTCCTTGACGTCCTGGCTGATGGGGGGCAGGTACGGCGCCTCGACGCGCGGATACGCGGCGTCGCCCACACGAGACTCGCTCGGCCGATCTTCACTCAGCCCCTTGTCGGCACTTGCGACGGCATTGTCCGAGTCCGTAAGTTGCCACTCGCGTGGGGATTCCGCCGCAGCTGTCGATATCGGAGCGTTGCCCGTTGGCTCCGTACTTACCGCCCAAGAAACGGCCAGGCCAGCGGCCGCGGCGGCACAGGTTCCGAGAAGCAGGATTCGCAGTAGATTATGCATGGTCTTCCTTGACCTGACGTTCAAGCAGAGATCGCTGTCGGCGAACGCGAAAAAGCGTTTCCACCCGCTAGCGGTCACTGCCACGTATTTTCATGTATCCATTGGCCAGCTGAGGGCGTTCCATTCGTAATTCGTAGAGTTCTTCATCGCGCATCAAGATCACGTGCGATTTGTGGATTTCGGAAACGGCGAATGTGTATCCGACTGATCCCTGTCCGTCGCTTCCCTCGCCTCCGCTTTCGACAACGACAAAGTCTTGCTCGCGGTACGATCGACCATTGATGCGAGCGACGCGCACGCGCGGGCCAACCAGCGTACCTTGCAGAGTCAGACCGAGGTCGGCGGGCGCGAGCTTCGGCAGCAACGGCTCGACCGGCTCCTGGTTGTCTTCACTCTCATTCTGTTCCACCGCCGCCAGCAACTCCTGTTGATGCTGGCTAATGAAAAACGGATTGCGCATGTCCTCCTCCAAGACCGCTGGTCTCTTGAGGCGGTCCAGCGCGATCCACTCGGCCACTTCCTGCCAGGCCGGCAAGCTGGAGTCGGTGTGCTTCGTTTGCACGGTCGGTTTGGCCACGGGAACCGCCACCGGTTGGGATGCCGCTTGCTGCGTGCTCTCCGGCGCGGCTGCCGCGCCGCCGCTGAACCAGCCGGAAGCCATACGAATCCAAATCACCAGTCCCACAACAGAGACGATGACGAGGAATCCCGTTTTCCCGGGGCTTTTCTTGGCCTCAGTTTTGAATTTTCTAACCAGTTTATTCATATTTCCCTATCTACCACTGCGTTGGCGGTACGGGTCTCATCTAGTATCGGAAACTCATAATGCCCCTATTCGGATTAATCGCGATTATCGGCAAAAATTATCAACCTCAGCTGGCAGGTCAGCAGGTCGCTCTCCGCGGATTCAGACTCCAGGTGCACATCTTCGATCCAGATGGTCTGGGGAAGGGCTTCGATGCTTTTCATGAACCGGAAGATATCGCGAAACTTTCCCGAACACTCCAGATTGACAGGGATGCGGCGGATCAACTTCATTTCCTCTACCGCCAAAGGTTCGAATCGCCGAACTTGCACTTCCGCGTCATGGGCGGCATCGGTCAGCAGGACGAACTGCGCCGCAGGCTCGCCTTTGGGAGCGGCGTTCTGCCACTGTTCGCAATATTTGTTGGTGAGTTCCAGTTCACGTGCGAGCGCGCGATTTTGGCCCTCAACCGGAGCTGACTGGAGGATGTAGTCTTGCTTCTCGGCAAGTTCTTCTCGGAGCGCTGCCGTGGCCTCCGATGCCGGCAAGTAGACAAAGTAGACGTAGCTGAGCGAAACGGCACCGAGTAGCGCAGTCAATACCAAGGTCGGTGATCGCTTCTTGCGAACGGTTTTGGGCGTTGGAGTCTTCTTCTTCATCACTGGACTCCTCGCGATGCAAGTTCGACAGCCTCTGTAGCAGGTGCCCCCTGCGGACCGCCGGGCTGGCCGTAACCGGGCTTGATTTCGACTCGCAATTCGAAACGCGAGATCTTGGACGACAAGTTTCCGTCCTCGTCTCCTTCAATCGATTCCACCGAACCGACCAAGGCCTTGGTGAACAGGGGGGACGCATGGAGCCTGGAGACGAATTTGTGCAGTTCTGATGTATTGGTAGTAATCCCATGGACGTGCAAGACGTGCTTCTTGCCGTCACGCAGTTTTCTCAGACTCGCCACATCCGCCAATGGCCCGGACAGGTTTTCCTCCTGACTTGCCTCGGGATTAATCCGAAATCCGAGGATATCGGGCGCTCGGGCGGTCTCGCCGTAGCTGAAGCGCAATTCCGATAGAATAATCGACTCGGGCAACGGCTTGAGCAATTCTGAAAGCAATTGCGTGTGGGGCCAGGTGTGGTCCAGGTAGGAATACAGCGTGGCCACCTCCTGCTGGGCGTTCAGCAGCTCCGTCAGTTTTTGGTGGTGGTTATTCTTGGCCACGGCGTCCACGTACTTGATTTCAATTTCGTTTACTTCCGATTTCACGGACTGCCAGACGGCAAACTGGCCAGTTGCCGCGCCTGCAATCGTGACGCCGAACATGGACGTAAGAACGATCACGGCCAGGCGTGATTGCCGTCGCGTCTGCTTTTCGCGGTATGACTTCGGTAGAAAATCAATCTTTTCCATAACTACATGTTCCTCAGCGCCAGCCCCATCGCGACGTCCCATTGCCCCAGGCGGCTGCCCAGCGAGGGTGTTGTGACCCGGCGGAACGGATCGCTCAACTCACTCTGCATATCGAGCCGTTTGCTGACCGCGTCCAGGATTTGGGTGGATGCTTCACTGCCTCCCAGGACGAGGCGCACCAGCGGGCGCCCGCGGAAAGTCACGCTATGATAGCGCACGCACATGGACAACTCCTGCAGCAGTTGGTCCATCACGGGTCGGGTTGCCTCATGGACGCTGCGCGTGACCTCTTCATCTTGAATGTCCGTACGGCGGTCCCCGCTATGGCGGCGCAGCGCGTGCGCTTCGGCCATTTCCATATCGAGGTGCTTGGCCACGGCTTCATCCAGGTGCCGGCCGCCAATGTCGATATATTTGATAAAGAGCACGTTCGTGCCCTCGGAAATCACCACGGCGGTACACGAAAAGCCAACGTGCACAATCATGGCTCGCGTGTACTTGTCTTCATCACGTTTGAACTGGCTGGCGTAGCTGCGCAGGATTGCCGATGGTTCCACATCGACCGCTACCGGGTTCAGTCCCGCTGCGTCGACGATATCCAGAGCCTGCTCCAGAACGGGCCGCTCGCAGGCGAACAGGATGACTTCGCGCAGCATGTGATCCCCCTGCCGCACGTCCGCCGCTTCGAGGTAACGGATTTCGGCCTGATCGACCGCAAACGGGATGCGCCCGGCGGCCTCCTGTTGCACAAACTGCGCGATACTTCCGTTTTCGATTTTGGGAACACGAATATTCTGCATAAAGAGCTGCTGCTCGTTCAAGCAGATGACCACGTCCCGGCCTTTGAAATTTCGCGACTCGCGAGCCTGGCGGATGGCGTCCACAATGCAATCCACCGGCGCTTCGGTTTCGTTTTCCTTCAGCAGGTAGTCCCAGCGCGCGGATTCAATCAGTCTGCTGAAGTCCGTGGATAGCTGCACGAGCTGCACGGAGCGCGGTCCGATGTCGAGTCCGATCGGCGAGTACTTGTTTGTGTTGATCCAGCGAACCATCTCTAGTACCTATGCAAACGATCGCATTAAAAGGGGCCGGTCAAAGTGATGTCACCAACGGTGACCAATCCGGTGACGGCCGCAATCGTCACCGTGATATAGCGTCTGGCTCGACCGGTGCCACACCGCAGCCAGATGATCGTGTCTTCCGTGCGGCCGACCGTCTCGCCCAACTCACTGAACTCGACATCCGTTACCGCCACCCCGTCGACGAGCACGGCCACCAGATTGACACCCGGCTGGTCGAACGGCAGCAGATCCAGGTCCGCCGTTTGAATCGGATCGCCGTCCGCATTGGTGCCGTCGGTCAGAAACGGGTGTTCCGGCAGTTCGTCGCTGCCCACCGTGCCCGTGTGCTGAATCGAATAAGAATTGTCGGCCACCGAGAAGGTGACGGTGTAGGCGGTATTGTTGGCGACCGCCAGATTGCGAACGTAATTGAGATCGCCGGCAACCGCGCGGGCTCCCGAACGCAGGTTGATTGTCACGGACGGCTGAAACATCGTGACGACCGTGCCTGCCAGTAATCCCATCAACGCGATCACCAGCAGCATTTCGACAAGCGTGAAGGCGGGACGCAGATGATCATCCGGCTGCGCCGTCTTACCAGACGAGCAGAGCAAAGCCGGTCGATGATCAACGCGAGGGTTTTTCATGTTTCGTATTTGCGGCGATGTCTCGCAACAGCGAGTTTTGCTCTTTCAGCAAAGCTTGTATGTTTTGCAACTCACGAATCATTTCGTTACGTTGCGCAACCGAATTACTGAACGGCTGCCGCCCTGTCTGGGGCGCCGCACCGATCACTCCATAAAAGCTTAGCACGCCCCAGAGGACGACATTGACGGCGATGACCAGCGGCAAGCCGCGAAACAGCGGTTTAATCGTTTTCATTGATTCAGTCCTTCAAATAGAAACAAGGTGATTTGCGGGCACGGCAACCAGAACTCGAAAGCCTGCTACTACATACCGTCAAGGTCCGGATTTGCCAATGGCGAGTTGGCGGCGAGCTAGCGGTTTTTGACACGTCTGTCACAGACCGAGTCTGTTTCACGCCTTGCCTTTTTCCAGCGTGTTTCCCCGTGTGCAGCGTGTTTCCCCGTGTGCCGCCGATTGTCGCGAAGTACGCTGCCTACGTCGACAGCGACAGGTACAGTCGTCATACCAGCACGACGCGCAAGCGAGTGAGTCACTTACGTCCGGATACACTTGCTCGCGCTGCGTGCTTGTATTTTCGCGGATTTCCGCCAACGCGGCGCTGTCCAGGTACGGTCGTCATACCAGCACGACGCGCAAGCGAGTGAGTCACTTACGTCCGGATACACTTGCTCGCGCTGCGTGCTTGTATTTTCGCGGATTTCCGCAAAGGTGGCGCTGTCCAGCTACGGTCGCGGTACTTGATAGTGCAGTGCCGCCGAGCCGAAGAACGGCACGACCACTTCGGTATTGCTGTTCGAAGAGGTCATGTTCAATTGCATTTCGGTCCGGCACCAGGCTTGTCGAATACCGGTGGAGTTACTGAAGATCGACTGCGGCCACGGCAAGGCCGCCCAGTCCGCGTCCGTCTGGCTGCTGGCCAGGTAGGCGTTCCACTGCGTATCGGTCGGACGATACATTACCTCGAATCGGATGCACCCGAGCGTCGCGTTGGCACCCGTTCCCTGATTCTTAACGGTCGCCGTTCGCAACCGATCGGTCAGAACGACACGGTCGCCAAAACTGGATGTCCGGAAGTAAGCAATAAGCCACTCCCACAACGCGGTTTGGCTCAGATCTGGAACGGTGTAGTCTGTTCCAGGAAAGGACACTTCCAGGAGTTGATTTGGCGAAGTGGCATGGGGAAAGAACATCACCAATTCGCTATACAGCGGCAAACCGACAGGATCCGCCGGGGCCCCGTCGGGACTCCAGATTACAACACAATCAGGGTAGACCTGGCCATTGATCACAATCGGAAAAACCACGTACCCGGGGAACTGGTCGGTGCCATGAGCGTTGTCCA
>CALBSZ010000658.1 GCA_937967665.1 uncultured Planctomycetaceae bacterium | reverse complement strand
CCGACAAGGACTTGCTGGACAGCAGCAATTCTGTTTAACCCCCAGCCGCAGGCGCAGGCGCAGGCGCAGGCGCCGGCGCCGGCTCGGTACGTCCACCGACGACTGCGGCGACGGGGTCAACGACGTGCTTGCAGGCACGGAACGCTTGCCACCGCAAACAACACACTCAAAATGGCCAGGTGCGGCCGAGCGCCTTTTTCTGAATGTCGGTGAGTTGCTTGATGCCTCGGCGGGCGAGCTGCAGGAGGTCGCTGAGTTCGTCTTCGGTAAACGTGGCTTCCTCGCCGGTCCCCTGAATCTCGACGTATTGCCCGCGGCCCGTCATGACGACGTTCAGGTCGACGGCGGCGGCGAAATCGAGTTCGTAGTCGAGATCCAGAAACGCTTTGCCGCCGACAATCCCGCAACTGATCGCCGCCACGCTGTCGCGCAGAGGGAACTGGTTCGGGTCGGGCAGTTCCTGGCGCATACCGCAAATCGCGTCGCTTAACGCCAGGAACCCTCCAGTAATACTGGCGGTACGGGTGCCGCCGTCCGCTTCCAGCACGTCGCAGTCGACCGTGATCTGCCGTTCGCCCAGCGCTTCCAGATTGGCCACCGCGCGCAAGCTGCGGCCGATCAGTCGCTGGATTTCGGTGGTTCGGCCATCGACTTTGCTCCGATCGCGGCGTTTGCGCGGTGAAGTGCTGCCCGGAAGCATGTTGTACTCAGCGGTGATCCAACCCTTTCCCTTGCCAACCATCCACGGCGGTACGCTGTCTTCGATACTGGCCGTACAAAGGACCGTCGTACCGCCACACTGATAAAGGATGCTGCCCGCGGACGGCCGGGTGAATTTGCGTTTGATCTTGACCGGTCGGAGTTCTTGTGGCTTGCGCATGCTGCTGGATATCACGTTGCTGAAAAACGAAAAGTGGTTTTGTATTGTACGATCTTGTCTGGTTATTGATTCGCCGCGTCGATTCCTCGCAGAATCCAAGTGACGGCGTCGGCGGTTTTTGATTCGGGTGATGCTATCGTTATTCCATCTGCCGAGCCAGCGGCCTGGTAGGCGTTGCGTGTGATGGACAAATCGGCTGCCTTGTCGGCGATCCATGTCCGCGCGGGCGCGGCAACGGCCAGCATGCCGGGAAGGTCGTGATACTTGGCGCCTCCCGGCAGGAATCGAACGTCACGGTAATCCAGCAACTTTCCAAAGCGAAAGCCGTGCGGGTTGGCGGCCAGCTGCGCGACGGCGTCGCGCGCTTGCGCCCGCGCGGCGATGGCGATCGGACCGGTAATGCCGTCCAGGCCGATCAGATGTACCTGCTCTGGCTGATAATCATGATGGCGCACGAAGTTAATCACGGCCAGGACGTCGTGGACGCGGCAGGCAAAGACACTATGGTTGTATCCAAACGTGTATCCGGCGAACTCGCGCTCGTTGCCAACCTTGGGGGTTTTCGCCAGCGGCTTGCCGTCGGCCAGGAACTCGCCTTGATAAAGCAGGTCCACGCCCACGACCGCGACGCCGCGATCCAGGAACTGCTGGACATCGGTTGTGGCCTTCCCGTCCGCGTTGGCAAGTCCCCCCTTGCCGTTTTCCTGAAGCCAGACGACGACATGCCCCTCCCATTGCTTGGGATAGAAGAACAGGATCGGCAGTTCTTCCTTTTTTTCCGTGTTGCGCAGCATTCCCATCATTCGCAGGTAGGAATCGATTTCCACCTTGTCGGTCTGGTCGTACTCCAGGCTGGCCGGATCGGGCAGGTTGCGGCCCAGAATCGTATCAATGCCTGTGCCCACGACTTCGCGATAGGCGGTTAAGGTGGCTTCGTCGTGTGGTGCGAGCGCGTCCAGTTTTTCGCGAGTCTCGCGCGTCAGTTGTGCGAGCAGCCGGCGTTCAAAGTCGTCCCCCGATTCGGGACGCGGATGCTGGTCGTCCCAGACGCTCAACTGTTCCGCCGACAGGAAAGGGTAGTCTTCTTCGACAATCGGTTCGGCATGCCCGAGTCTCAAATGCTTGTTGAACCAGCGGTACATGTGGGCGCGGCTGACATAGTTGTAGTTGTGCTTGAAGTGGATCAGCGGAGCCAGCATGACGTTGTCTTCCGCGCCGTAGAGTTTGTAGTGCTGTTGCAGTTCAGGAAAGCCTTTCGTGGCCATTTCCACGGTCCAGTCGTCGGCACCCGTCAATCCCAGCGGCTTTGGAGCGAAGAGCGCGGCCATTTCGACGTTGCCCGTTCCGATGCGAAACAGGCTGGCATTCTCACACGTACAGCCTCCCTGCATGGCGGTGGAGACCATCACTGCGGGAAAGGCGACCGCGATTCGCGGGTCCAGTGATGCGAGCACGAACGACTGCGTCCCACCGCCACTCGCTCCGGTCACGGCGAGCCGATCTTGGTCGACAAACGGCAGGCTGCTAACGAAGTCCACGGCGCGGATCGAATTCAAAGTCTGGAGCCCCATGACGCTCTGCAAGTGCGCTTCCGCCTGAGCGCTATACAGCCCCCAGTTTTCGATCGTATTCATTTCCGGACGCTGCTTCGCGAATTTGTGGGCCACTTGAAATGAAATTTGACCGCTATCGGCATAGCCCAGCATGTCATAGTGAAACACGGCACAACCCATCCGCGCCAGTTGCACGCAGCGCGCTTGCAGGGGGCTGCGGCCGCCGACTTCGAATCGCTCGGCGCCTTGCACGATCTGATTCCGGACACCCGTGACTCCCTGATCGTAGAATCGTCCGTTAGACCAATGACCATGGGGACACAGCACGCCGGGAATCTTGCCAGTGACTTTTTTCGGCAAGTACAGGTTGCCGGTCACATAGAAATTCGGCAGGCTCTGGAAGTAGACTTTGTCGATCGTGTAATCGCCCTGATCGATGCGGCCGTGGATTGTCGCAGCGCCGTCCACCTTGGCAGGCATCGGCCAGAGCCCCAGCGCGACCTGCATCTGGCGATGCAACCGCGCTGCCCGCACTTCCCATTCCTCCACTGACTTTGCGGGAGCAAAGGGAAAGTAACCGTTCAGGTCCTTGGGCGGTCGGAGCCGCACGTCGTTCGGCAGGGAACCGGGCGACTGCACCCGCAACAAGGCGTTTTCCGCGTACAATGAGGTTGCGGTAGCAAGTACCCATAGGCTAAACAAGGCGTAGTGATTGCGAATCATCCCAAAACTCCTGCGACCGTTTTCAGCGGAGGAAACTTCTGCCGACACGGCGACCAGTCTAGGCGATTTGCGATAGGATTGCCACTCATTGGACAGCGCCAAGTTCGCGGCAATCCGCCAAAATACAAGCACGCAGCGCGAGCAAGTGTATCCGGTCCTGTCGGCTGAGAGGCTTCCAGCGCGGCGCGGACGCCGTTGGAAACGTGAGTCATGAACAGCGAACAAATCGTGATCTATTCGGCCAAGGACTCGCAGCAGGCTCATCTGCTGCGGAATCAGCTTGAATCGATCGGCATTCGGGCATACGTGTGGAACGATTCCCTGCAAGGAGCGTTAGGGGATTTACCGATCACGGCCGAAACGGCCCCCTGCGTGGTCGTGGCTCGCGAAGACGCCGACGAGGCTCGGCAAATCGCCATGGCTTTCGAAACAGGCCGGCCACTGCCCGCATCGGATACCGCCAACCAGGAGCGGGACGATTGGCCTTCGTGTCCCGAGTGCGCTCGCCCAAGGGCGGCTCGCTGCCCGCATTGCCGGATGCCCACCGCCGATGCGCCGCTGGCGTCGTATGTCCCGCTGACCGACGGCCTGCCGGCGGAACGATTGCACCTCTGCAGTGTTTGCGATGAGGCGTTCCTTCCCGAATTCTACCGGCGGTGTGAGCAGTGTAGCTTCGATTTCGGCGACGGCATCGAAGTCGAAAAGGAAGAGCGGGAGGAGATTTCGAATCGCGCGGTCGGCGTCGCCGCGGCGCTCTGTGGGCTCGCACTGCTGGTATTGGGTTATTTTTGGCTGGTGCTGTCCTGACGTACAAGCCGCTTATAGCTCTTTAGGGCGCCACAAGGTTTCCAGTTTCCCGACGACTTCACCCGCCAGCTGGGACCAGCTCTCAATCGGCAGCAGGACCTCGGCCAAAGCGCACGTGGGCAGCGATTCATGCTGACCGGACATCAGGGCCAGCAGGTATTCGAGTCCCGGGTTGTGTCCGACCACCATGACGCGTTGCCGCTCGTCCGGCAAGGCTTTCAGCACGGCAAGATAATCCTCGGGATTCGCCAAGTAGAAATCATCGGTGATTTCCACCGCTCCGTCGTACTCGCAGTGTTCGGCGACCAGCTGTGCCGTCGTGCGCGCTCGCTCGGCGGACGAACTGATGATGAGTTCCGGTGTCAGGCCGTGTTCGGCAATCCGCTTGCCCAGTTCCGGAGCGTCCCGGCGGCCTCGCTTGTTAAGCGGCCGCTGGTGGTCTGTCATTCCCGGATCCTTCCAGCTCGACTTGGCATGCCGCAGTATGAGTAGCGTTTTCATGGCGTCGAGTCTAACAGCGCTGGACCACGCTGCTAAGACCGCATCCCCGCAATGGCGGCCGTCGTACTGCTATCACCAGATCATCGGCGACCAACGTGCACGGGACGCTGGTCTTCGCGCGCAACATGCCTGCGGCTCGCAGTTCGGCTCAATAATCTCAGCGTTCCCGGTCAGCGTTCCTGAACAGCCTCGTTGCCACGGCGGATCACGCCAGGGTGTCCAGACGGGCTTCACGGCCCGCTCGCCTGGGGAAAAAGGGAGCGTGGAGGCGAAAGCCTGGTATCGCTCTGGGAAGAACGGCTTGTTTTGTGATATAATTTCGGGTCACACTGATTTCAAACCTGCAGCAACACCTTCTCCAAAGGACCCACCGATGCTTCGCTACCTGCCGATCGCCACTATCGTCATTTTCGCTACTGCCCTTCCCGCGGCCGCTCAGAAACCAACCGACTTGATTGACCAGGCAAGTTATTCGATTGGCGTCGATATCGGGCGGCGTTTGCAAGCAGACGATTTGGAGTTGAACGCTCAGTGGGTCGCGCAGGGACTCGTCTCGGCACTGTCCGGACAACAGGCCGTGCTGACCGACGAGGAAATGGAGGCGGCTTTGGTTGCATTTAACAAGGCGATTCAAGCCAAGATGGACGAAAAGAACCGCATCGCCGGCGCGAACAACAAGGCGGAAGGCGAGGCCTTCCTGGCAGAGAACGCCAAGAAGCCAAACGTTAAAGTAACTCCCAGCGGACTCCAATACGTCGTCATCAAGTCCGGCAACGGTCCGTCGCCGACGTTGCAGGATCAGGTCACCACGCACTATCACGGCATGCTGATTGACGGCACGGTGTTCGACAGCAGTATCGAACGCAACCAACCGGCCACTTTCCCGGTCAGCGGCGTGATTCGCGGCTGGACGGAAGCGTTGCAGCTGATGAAGCAGGGGGATAAGTGGCGTTTGTTTATTCCTTCGGAATTGGCTTACGGCGCGCGTGGGGCAGGCGACGACATCGGCCCGAACGCCGTGCTTGTGTTCGACATCGAACTATTGCAGATCAACGGCAAGTAGCACTCCCGCGCAAACCGCGCAGATCGAATAGCGAAGCCTGCGATTGCATCGCGGCTAAGCATTCGAGTACGACGGACATCCTTGTCCGTCGAAAACCAATGGCGGCGACGGACTTGAAAGTACGTCCTACGTTGCTACAACTCGAAATGAGACCTGCGCCAGGTTACTAGGTTCTCTTTTAAAGCCGGAGAAGGGTGGCTTCTAT
>CALBSZ010000657.1 GCA_937967665.1 uncultured Planctomycetaceae bacterium | reverse complement strand
GCGCAAGCAAGTGTATCCGGACGTAAGTGACCCACTCGCTTGCGCTTCGAGCTTGGTGTGACGACCAAACATAGGGCTGTCGGGTTAACCGAGGATGTTTTCGAGCACGCGCAAGAGATCGCTTCGCGTAATGATTCCCACTGGGTTCTCGCCCAACATGATCGGGACGCAGCCGATCCCATGGCGGGTGAAGAGGCTCACGACGGAGCGGACGCTGTCTTCGGCGCCGGCGGTAATGACGGAGCGGGTCATGATCTGCGCCACTTTCGTTTCGGCCAATTGTGAAGTCTTGTCATGGGGTCCAAAGCTCCGCAAAAAATCGCGGTCGCTGACCAGTCCGATCAATCGTTTGGCGGAATCGACGACCAGCACATGATGCAGGCATTCGTCGCACATCAGGCGCACCAGTTCCAGTGCGGAATCGTCGCCGCGCAGCGTCCGCGGTGGAGTTGACATGAAGTCGCGTGCTCGTCCAGCCGGCAACGTATCGTGCTCTTCCATTTCGAGGCAAGGTCGCATCCGGCCGTGGTCGACGATGTTGTCTTCAATACATGCGGTCATGAACGCTTCCTCTGTAAACGGAGACTTCTTGAGCGCGATTGGCATTCATGTAGCAGCTTTTCCGACACTGGACGCAAGGATTTACAAGGCCAGAGACGCTACACGTACGTGCGGCTCGCACTAAAACCTAGCACGCCCCTTCCCGTGTGGCGGTACATGGCGTCAATGTGAGTTGTTCTCGGCACATGAGCGCCACGCACAAACCTCATGTTTGGGACATCCCGAATCATCCTCCAGTCAGAACTTCGCCTGGTTGCGATTGCGTTTCATTATCGAGTGGGGAACGCAACAACGGTCGGATTCCTGTAGCCACTGGACCACCGCGAATCGACTTCGAATTGCCCGACGAATTCGGCTTTGCCGAGTTCGTAATGGATGTCTTTGGCAAGCTTTCCGTGTCGATCCGCATAAATCTTTCCCAGATAAACTCCCGCGGGAAGACGCTCCAACTGCGCTGCCAGCTTGGCGCGATCCGAGTCGCGCGGCGCCGTCAAGGTGAGGTTCTGTTGCCACAAGCGTTTTTTGCCCTGCACGACGTTATCGGCCGTGGCCCAGCGGTGCGGCGACCACTGGCGCTGTTGCGCATTCCAGCGGTACAGATCCACTTGCAGAATGACGCTGCCGAACGTTTCTGGAACATCAACGAGCTTCAAGAAGATGTTCGACAAATGAGTCACTTCATTACTCGGTCGAGGAAGCTGGGCGGCAGACGAGTACTTTCCGGCGGCAGTGGCCGCATAGTCCAGCAGGAATTTCATGAACTGCCGGTAGGTGCGGTCGCCGACCGAGATCTTCTTGCCGCCCTCGTGCTGGACCTGCAACGTCGGCTTGGCGACCAGCAAGCTTTCCGCGGGTCTCTCGACATCGATGATTTCCGTCTCCAGCAGGTACTCCAGCGTTTTTTGCGGTTCCTGTGGCGTGATCCATGACATCTGGTCGCCCCAGTTTGCGACCTGCTTCTGATTGCGATCGGAAGAATGGCAGGCCGCGCAGCGGTTTACTTCGGACCAGACATTGGCGATAAACGATTGCAGCACGCGGTCGCGCCGCGCGTGCCGAAGGACTTCGACAGGCAACTGGGGGCCCAGTTTCGGGTCCGCCGTACCTGCCGCAGCCAACTGCGGGTCTTTCACAGCCGCCTCGATCCAGGCCCGGAAGGCTGTGTATTCCTGCTCGCGAACTTTCCTCGAAACCGGCGTTTCGCGATCCGAGTGCCGCTGAATGAACTTCAGCAACTTGGATTCGGCCGGCTGCTGCAGGTTGATCAGCCCTGCGGCACGAAGTGAAGCAAAGGTCTGTTCCTGGTTCTCGCCGATGTACTGCTTCAAGTCAACGCCGCTCAAATGGCACTCGGCACAGCTGGACGGGTTGGGTGCGTTCAGGATCGGAGTGATTCGCTGCTTGAAGATCGCCAATGCCGTCTCGTCAGCAACGGTGGAAGAGACAGTTAGCAGCGACACGGTGGCCGCCGCTACGAGTAACGCGGTCGTGCGCATGGATTTCACCTTTTGGAAAGAAAAGGCAGGCAAAGTCGTTGTTATTAGTGTAGGCTATTGTCTCGAGTTACGCATTCTGCTGGCAATACCGGAGTTGACCTATGGTTCGCATTGCAATGATTTTCAGCCTGGCAACGTTGATGGCAACGGCGGCCAACGGCCAGCCTTTCGACGGTGCCGAGAGCCACGTTTACAAGACCGTGGGCGACGTGCAACTTCAGTTGCACGTCTTTTCCCCGCCGGATCACAAAGCGACCGATCGCCGACCCGCGGCGGTCTTCTTTTTCGGCGGCGGTTGGAACGGCGGAACTCCTGCGCAGTTTGAACCGCACGCGCGTTACCTGGCATCACGCGGGATGGTGGGGATCGTCGCCGATTATCGAGTGAAATCGCGGCATGGCACGTCGCCATTCGAATGCGTGAAAGACGGCAAGTCATGTGTCCGTTGGATCCGCGCCCATGCCGCGGATCTGGGTGTGGACCCGAATCGGATCGCCGCCGGTGGCGGTTCCGCCGGCGGACACGTGGCAGCGGCCACGGGAACCGTGCCCGGCCTGGATGACGAACCTGACTCCAAGGTTAGCGCGGTGCCGAACGCCCTGCTGCTGTTTAACCCGGTGTATGACAATGGCCCTACCGGCTACGGCTATTCGCGGGTGGCAGATCGCTATCAGGAAATATCCCCCCTGCACAACATTCGCAAGGGAACACCGCCGACGATCGTTTTTCTCGGTACCAAGGATAATCTCATCCCGGTGTCGACGGCCGAGTCGTACAAGCAGAAGATGATCGACGTCGGCAGCCGTTGCGACCTGCATCTTTACGAAGGGCAGACGCATGGCTTTTTCAACAAAGGCCGGAACGGCGACAAGGCGTACAACGACACCGTCGCGAAAATGGATCAGTTCCTGGTGTCCTTGGAATGGCTGAAGCCGTTCATTCGCTGAAGGAGTCTCCAAGCTGGTGTGCACCCTGCACGATAGACAACCATTCCATCGCAACTCGAGGAGAATCGTAGCATGATAACGGGAAGGAAACTGAGTTGGTTCGCGGCGCTTGTTTGCGGATTCGCCATCGCCAGTGTGAGAATCAGCATGGCCGAAGATTCGCTGAACACGCCTCCCAAAGGATTCGTCGCGCTCTTCAATGGCAAGGATTTGACCAACTGGAAGGGCCTGGTCGGCAATCCCAAAACGCGCGCCGCCATGTCGGCCGACGACCTGGCGGCGGCACAGGCGAAAGCCGACGACGTAATGCGGGCCCATTGGTCAGTCGAGGACGGCATCCTTATTTTTGACGGCAAGGGAAAGAGTCTCTGCACCGCCAAGGATTATGGGAATTTCGAAATGTACGTCGATTGGAAGATCCTCGCCAAGGGGGACAGCGGCATCTACCTCCGTGGCACCCCGCAGGTACAGATCTGGGACGCCGGCCAGCATGGCGTCGGATCAGGGGGGCTCTACAACAACAAGAAGCATCCGAGCAAGCCGCTGACCACGGCCGACAATCCGATCGGCGAGTGGAATACGTTCTACATCAAGATGGTCGGCGAACACGTGACGGTGAAATTGAACGGCACGCTGGTAACGGATACGGTGCTCGAAAACTACTGGGAGCGAGACAAGCCGATTTATCCGAGCGGGCAAATCGAGTTGCAGAATCACGGCAATACGCTCTACTTCCGTAATATCTACATCCGTGAACTTCCCTGATCACTGCCTCGCGTTCGCAAGCCCCCTTTTTCGCAAGCCCCCTTTTTCGCAAGCCCCCTTTTTCGCAAGCCACAGGTGATAATGGTCCGCGAAAGCGGGACAGGCACCATCGATCCACCGGGTTTTCCGGGACGAACCAAACACAACGAT
>CALBSZ010000656.1 GCA_937967665.1 uncultured Planctomycetaceae bacterium | reverse complement strand
CTAGTTTGATCGGCAACCACTACCGGCAGGCGCTGCGATTGTACCTGGAAGAACTGACGGAAGTCGTTCGCGACGCCGCCGTCGATTATCACCGCGTCTGCGTGACCGAAGATTACGCGGACATGCTGGCCAGGTTCCTGCTGGGACGCACCCCCAAGAAATCAAAATAGCCAACTCCGCCGGCAAACGGTATTGCGTCCATGTCATTCCTGCAACCAATGCTGCTGTTCAGCCTGCCGCTGGTCCTGCTGCCGGTGTTGATCCACTTGATCAATCGGCAGCGGCACCACACGAAACGCTGGGCGGCCATGCAGTTCCTGCTCAGCGCCAAACGCATGTCGCGCGGCATGGCTCGTTTGCGGCATCTGTTGATCATGGCCATGCGGATGCTGGCGGTAGCGGGACTGATCTTCGCCGTCAGCCGCCCGCTGGTGAGCGGGTGGCTGGGTTTCGCGATCGGTGGTCGCCCCAATACGATCCTCGTCCTGCTCGATCGTTCCGCCAGCATGGAACAGGTGGACCCGCAGACTGGAAAATCGAAACGAACGCGCGGACTCGAGAAGTTGGCCGACCTGTCCAGGACGCTGGGCGGGACAACGCGTGTCGTATTCATCGAAAGCACCGAGTGCGTCCCTCGTGAAATTGACTCCCCGGAAAACCTCCTCGAAATGCCGGCAGCAAGCGGCACGGCGACCACCGCGGATATCCCGAAAATGCTGCAAGCTGCCGCCGACTACATTGTGGCCAACGAAACGGGGCGCACCGACGTGTGGGTCTGTTCGGACTTGCGGCAGAATGACTGGGACGACGGTAGTGGTCGCTGGGCTATCTGGCGCGATTCGCTGACCGGCATCGAGGGAGTCCGCTGGCATCTACTGACCTATGCGGACCCGCCAACGGGAAACCTCTCCGTTTGGGTCAGCAACGTCCAATTGCGGCAGCTCGGCGAGGCTGCGGAACTGGTGTTCGATATTCGAGTACGGCGGCAGCACGCGACGGAGGACTCGATGGAAGTTCCGCTCATTGTGGAAATCAATGGCAATCGTTCGCAATTGGATGTCGAAATCAACGGCACCGAGTTCGCTCGGCAAGGTCACGTCGTGCCGCTGGACAAGGCGACCGAACAAGGCTGGGCCAGTGTGCGCCTGCCGGCCGATCCGAATCCCCAGGACAATGTCTTCTATTTCGCCTTCGCAAAACCGCCGGAACACCGGACCTACATCATCACGGAAGACGTCGCCGCAGCAGCGCCCTTTCGTCTGGCCGCCGAAACGGCCGTCGATCCCGCGATAAAATACTCGGCGGAAGTCCTGAAGCCAAACGAATTGAACAAGGTGGACTGGACCGCGGCAGCCATGCTCATCTGGCAGGCGGCGTTGCCGGACGAGATCGGCAGCCGGCAGCTGGAAGCGTTCGTCGCCAGTGGGCGGACGTTGATCTTCTTCCCGCCCGAAGTGCCCAATGCGAACTCGGCATTCGGCTTTCGCTGGCAGGCCTGGGAAACCGCCGCTCCGGAGACGCCGTGGGGAGTCGCCAATGACTGGCGCAGCGACAGCGATTTGCTGAGCAATACATTGAGCGGTGCGGCGCTTCCGGTCGGGTACTTGAAGGCGTATCAGTTCTGCCTGCTGGAAGGGAGCGGCAGCGTGCTGGCACGATTCGACACCGGTCAACCACTGCTCACCCGCGCGACCACGGACTCGGGGGCCGTCTATTTCTGCGCGACGCTGCCGCGTGCCAGTCATTCGAGCATGGCGCGTGATGGAGTCGTTTTTTATGTCATGCTGCAGCGCGGTCTGGCCAGCGGCGCGGCGGCCTTGGGCCAGGCCCGCCAACTCGCGGCCGGCGACCTCGAGATTACGGATTTGACGCAGTGGAGCGAGCTCGCCACCGACGTCTCCCATGTCGCTTCCTCCGCGCGTCCTCTTCATGCGGGAGTCTTCCAGCGTGGCGATGAGTTGGTCGCCATCAATCGACCGCCGGGCGAAGACCTGGCGTCCTCGGTCGACGTCGACGCGCTCGGGCCTCTGTTCGGGGGCCTCGATTACACCGTCGTCAGCGATACACTCACCGGCAACGAGGCCCTGGCCAGTGAGATCTGGCGAGCTTTCCTGGTGGTCATGATCCTGGCCCTGGTCCTGGAGGCCGCTTTCTGCCTGGCCGACCAGCAGCCCGCGCGGACGCCTGATCCGGTCGAGCCGCCAGGGGCGCGGTCGATTGAGTCGGCCGGTTGTGGCCTGGTAACCGCTTGCTTTTCCGGTGATGCGTCAACGGACTCGGATCGGGCAAATTGTATTGCGTTCCGAAGGGGACAGCCCGGGCGGGAACGTGCCACGACAACACGGCAAGGCGCGGGCGGGATCGAATGTCACTTGCTGTTACCCGATATCCTACGGTATCCTTGAGATATGGCGAGGCCTGTTATTCACGCGAGTTGTTTCATGCATGTCCGAGCATTCCTGCTGGTTCTTCTCACTACCTTGTCCGGTGTGGTCCGCGCGGCCGACAACACCGAGGCACTGCAACAGGCGCAGGCGGCGCAGACGGCATTGGACGAACGCGTGGCCGCGCTGATCCTGCAATTGGGGCACGACGACTATGCCATGCGCGAGAAAGCGCAGGCGGAAATCGAACGACTCGGGCTGGCTGCGTTCGACGCTTTGGACGAAGCCAGGAACCACGAAGATATCGAAATCAAGTTGCGCGCACGCTACCTGCTGCGCAGCATGCGCGTGAATTGGTCCATTGACTCCGACGCCCCCGAAATCAAGAAGATCCTGCTGAAGTACGGTGAAAAGAGCGACGCCGAACGCAAGAATCTGATGGACCAGCTGGCGAATCTGCAAACCATCGGCGGCGCGACGGCGCTCTGCCGGCTGGTGCGCTTCGAAACGTCGTTGCCCATCGCCAAGCGGGCCGCACTGCTGGTGATGAATTTCGACCTTCCCGAAGAGCGCCAGGTTCGCGCCGACTTCAGCGTCAGCATCACCAACACGATCGGACTGAGTAAACGGGACCCGTCCATCTGGCTGAAGACCTACGCCAAGACGATTCTCAACGGGGATTCGACGATCGAAAACTGGCTCGACATCGTCCGGCGCGAGGAGCAAACCTTTACCCAGTTCCCGGATAAGTCGAGTCAGCAGATCGTCCGCGACTTGATTCGCTGGAACGCCGAGCTGTTATGGTCACTGGATCACGACGACCAGGCGATTGAAATGGTGCGCCGCACCGTGGCCTTTATCGACGGGACGCCGGAACAACTCATGGAATCGATGGACTGGCTCCTGGACCGGAAAGCCTGGTCGGTGGTGGACGAAGTGGCCGAACGGTTCCCCGAACCGTTTCGCCAGAATTCGCTGCTGATTTATTTGCTGGCCGAGTCCCAGTTGAAACGCGGCAACACGGAACTGGCCGAACAAACCGCGGATCAGGCCGTGGCGCTGGATCCCGAGGAACACGAGCCGCATATCGAAGCCGGCGAGTCGTTGCAGGAACGTGGCTTGATGAAGTGGGCCGAACGTGAATATCGCGTGGTCATGAAGCTGGGACCGGCAGGTTCCGTCCACGACTTGCGAGCTCGCTTTCGTCTGTCGGAGATGCTGCATGACGACGGCCAGGAACTGCCCGCCGCGGAGGTGCTTCAGGGTGCCGTCGATGCCATGGAGGATCCGAACGTGCTGCAACTGGTGGAGCGTCTGAATCGGGATCCTGGCGGAGTCCGCTCGCGGATGCACTATTTCTTCGCGCGGCATTTGATCGAATCGGGTGAACTGCAGAAGGCGCGCGAGCACTTGGAAACGGGGATCAAGCAGGATCCCCTGGACGCCGATGTGCTGATTGCCATGTACCGCCTTCCGGAAACAGACGAGCAGTGGAAAGCGATGACGAAAAAGTACATTACCGACGCCGTGCGGCAGTTTCGCAGTCAGATCGCGGAGAACGACGAGGAAATGCGGCAGGCCTCCGAACCAACCATCCAGTACTGGCACAAGATCCAGCTGGCTTCCGCCAACAATCAATTGGCCTGGCTGGTGGGAAATACGGAAGGCAATTACGACGAAGCGCTGCGCTGCAGCCAGCGGTCTCTCGTCCTGTTACCAGACACCGCCGGTTACCTGGACACCTTGGGGCGTTGCTATTATGCCAAAGGGGATTTGGAAAACGCCTTGGCCGCACAACAGCGGGCCGTTGACCTCGAACCCTACTCGGGACAAATTCGTAAACAGCTGGAGTTGTTCCAACAGGCGGCCGCGGCAGCGAAGAATGAGCAGGCGGAAGGATCGGAAGAACAGCGTGACGCTTCAGGAGACTAACATCGACCGATCCAGCACCGTGACCGCGCCGGTCGACGCCGAGATTACGGACGCCGGCACGACCGAGTCGCCCCGCGGGGATCTGCCGCAGGCTTACGTGCGTTCAGAAAAACGCCACCACCTGGTGCTGCTCGCCCTCGCCGGCCTGGTACTGCTGCTGTCCGCCGTGCTGAACGTGCGTGACGAACGGTACGTCTTGATTCCCGGTACAACAATTCCCCTCCCCGAATTATGCACGATGAAGCGGGTGAGCGGTTGGGGGTGTCCCGGCTGCGGGCTCACCCGCTGTTTCGTCAGCCTGGCCCACGGCGATTTGACCGCGGCGCTGTCCTACAATCCAGTCGGGATTCTCGTCTTTGCATTTGTTGTCGCGCAAGTTCCTTACCGCCTGGTGCAATTGCATCGTTTGTCGCGCGGCAAGGAACCCTATCATTCCTTCCGCTTCGTCGGCTGGGCCATGGGAACCATCGGCGTGCTGATGTTCCTGCAATGGGGAATTCAGATTGTCCTGGGAGGTTTACCGCAATGACGCGTGTTCGCATTGGCGAAATCAAACTCCATGTCGTGGAGCGTGGTTCCGGACTGCCGCTCGTGCTGGTTCACGGCTTTCCGCTAGACCATACCATGTGGCAAGCGCAAATCGACGATCTTAGCAATCACTTTAGGGTAATTGCCCCCGACCTGCGAGGTTTCGGCCAGAGCGATGTGACGGCCGGCACGGTCACCATGGAGCAGCATGCCGACGACCTCGCGAATTTGCTTGACGTGATCGGGATTTCCGAGCCGGTTGCCTTCTGCGGGCTGTCGATGGGCGGCTACATCGGTTGGCAGTTCTGGCGGCATCATCGCGCGAAACTGTCGCGTCTCCTTCTCTGCGACACCCGGGCGATCGCCGACACCGACGAATCCAAACGAGCTCGGCACATGATGGCGGAACGCGTTCTTTCTGAAGGAGCGGCAGCTGTGGTCGAGACGATGTTGCCAAAGCTATTCTGGGAACGCACGTCGCGCGAACATCCCGAGCTCATCTCGGCCACCAGCAGCGCCATGGCCAAGACAGACCCTCAGGGTATCGCTGCCGCCTTACGCGGGATGGCGGCACGGCCTGACATGCAGCGTGCTCTGGGCGAAATCGACCTGCCGGCGCTGGTGATCTGCGGCGAGCACGATGTGATATCGCCAGTTGCGGAGATGCAGCAGATCGCCGACAGTATCCCGGCAGCTTCGTTCGTCGTCGTCCCCAACGCCGGTCACATGGCCCCCGTTGAGAATCCGCCCGCCACGAACGCAGCCATTCGCGCGTTTCTTGACGAGTAGTCGTAGTTCCGCGACTCCGTTCGCGGAATCCCGCGGGCGGAGCCGCAGGACGACCGTTCGCGGAATCCCGCGGGCGGAGCCGCAGGACGACGGGTGGCGGAATCCCGCGGGCGGAGCCGCGGGACTACAGGTAGCGGGGCGACGGGTAAATCCTCATTTGCCGATGCAAAAGCGGCTGAACACGCGGTCCAGGATGTCGTCCGTGTAGACTGCCCCGACGACCCGCCCGAGTTCCTCGAGCGCGTCGCGAATTTCCGCGGCGACAAACTCATCTCCGGTGTTGGCCGTGGCCGCTTCCCAGGCCCGCCGCAATCCGCGGCCGCAGCGACGCAGGCTTTCGCGGCAACGTGTCGCCGTTTGGGACACGACCTCCGCGTCACGACACAAGTCCCGCTCGCAGCGGTGCCCGATGATGGCAGTGAGCTCGGCAATACCCACGCCGGTTACACTGCTGGTGCGGATAGCCCGCGGGATTGCCTGACTGGATTCGCGATCGGCCTTGGTTTGGACGACTACCGTTCGATCATCGCGCTGTTCGATCTGGCGAAGTTCCCACTGCGTCAGTTCGCGAGAACCGTCGACACACAGCACCCTCACGTTGGCTTCGCTGGACTTCTGAGTTGTTTGCGACTGTGCCTCGGATTCGACTGTGTCATTGACGACGCCAACGCCCGCGGTATCGACCAGCACGACTTCGAATTCGTTCAGGCACAGGCGT
This sequence comes from uncultured Planctomycetaceae bacterium, assembly GCA_937967665.1. Lineage (GTDB taxonomy): Bacteria > Planctomycetota > Planctomycetia > Pirellulales > Pirellulaceae > CALBSZ01. Next base: position 22,861 of record CALBSZ010000656.1, on the reverse strand, counting down.
CGGGTAACGTAGTCGCGTGTGGTTCCTGCTTCGTGCGACACAATCGCGGTGGCTTCGCCGGCCAGGGCGTTCAGCAAACTACTCTTGCCGGCGTTTGGCTGGCCATACAGGACGACAGTGTATGCGTCCGCGGCGGCGGTCCGGGCGTTGAGACGCGCATGCAACTGCTCAACGCTCCGCTGCGCGGCTGACAATTGGTCGAGGAGATCCTGGGTCGCGATGAATTCGAGGTCTTCGTCGACGAAATCGAGCCCCGCTTCGAGGTGCGCCAGTAAGTCCAGCAACCGGCTGCGCAACGAGTTCAGCGGATTGGCCAGGCCACCTGCCAATTGACGTAGCGCTGCATCCAGGCTTTCCGGTCCCCGGGCATCGATGACTCCCAGCACCGCTTCCGCCTGGGTCAGGTCCAAACGGCCGGCCAGGAAGGCACGCATGGTGAACTCGCCCGGTTCGGCGAGCCGAGCGCCCGATTCGCAAACGGCTTCCAGCAGAGCAGCCAGGACGGGTGGCGAACCCAACGTGTGAATTTCCGCTGCCGGTTGACGCGTGTAGCTGGCACTCGTGGGCCAAAAGTAGAGATCGCAGGGCACACTTCCCAGCGGTCGCGCCCGAACGAAATCGGCGGAAACGGCAGTCGGATAGCGGTCCGAAGCATTCCAACGCAGGCATTGACGCAGGCAGCGTTCCGTATCGGGACCGCTCATCCGCAGGATGCCACGCGCGGCGCTGCCGTGAGGGCTGGCTATGGCGACAATCGTGTCTTCGATGGAGAGCATTCGTGCACGACTTATCGCTTACGCTGCTTCTTCTTGCGTTCTCTGGCCTCTTTGGCCCGTTGCTCCGCGGCCGTACCGTTCACGCTGACCTTACTCGCCTTCTTCGGAGTCGCCGCAACCGACTCCTCTTTCGCATCCTTCTTGGGCAACAGTTTGCGTTCGGCAATACCCCATAAGCTGGACGCAATAAAGTAGATGCACAAACCACTGGCCACCTTAAAGAACATGACGGCGAAGAACAACATCATGTACTTCATCATCGTCTGCTGCAGTTTTTGCTGTTCATCGGTCGGAGGCGGCATGAACAGTTTCTGATGTACCAGGAACAGCGAGATCGTGATCAGGGGAAGCACGTTGAAATAGGGCCCCAACCACCCCGTTTCCGCGCTCAACCAATCCCACATCCAGCCGCTCCAGTCCAGCGCCATGTCCGGTCCCGCCAGGTTCGAGCACCATTCCACTCCGGGAATCAAGGGTGCCTGACGCAGTTCGATGTCCACCGACAGGCAGCGGTAGAGCCCCATGAAAATGGGCAACTGGACGAACATCATCAAGCAGCCGCCCAACGGATTGTAATTGTGCTTGGCGAACAGTTCCCGCTGCGCGGCGGCGCGCTTTTCCATGTCGTTCTTGTACTTTTCCGTCAGCTTCTTGATTTCGGGCTGCAATTCCTGCATCATCTGCGCGTTCTTGGCCGCCTTGCGACTCAGCGGAAACATACAGCCGCGAACCAGCACGGTCAGCATGATGATCGCGATTCCATAGTTGTGGACCAGGGCGTGGAACACGTGCAGGATCGTGGCCAGGGGTTTGGAAAACATGCCGAACCAACCGTAGTAGTTGGCGTCTTCCATGTTGTATTGTTGGAGCACCTCCTTGTCTTTTGGACCCGAGAACAGCTGAACGCGTTTCGTGATGGATTCACCCGGCGCCAGGCGTTCGGTTTCCGATATCAGTCGGCAGGAGACGTTGGTCGTGCGAATCAACCCTTTCTCGGCAAACGTCGGCGCGGTGCCCGCGGGCAGTGCCCAGGCTTCCTTAAACTGCAGTGCGTCCGCGTTGGCTTGGTCCACCGTGAAGGCACACGCGAAGAACTGCGAATCGACGCCGACGTAGGCGAACGGCGAAAGCTTCTTGGACGAATGGACTTGAACCCACGGGATTTCACCGTCGTCGTTCTGTGCCTGATCGTAGATTTCCTTGCAACCGCGCATTTCGCGACCGCCGTCCACGGGCCGCCACAAAACATCACGAGCGCCGGCGCCTCCCCAGCCCTGATTGATCTTGTTGGAATACCACCAGCCTTCCAGCGGCAGGCTGTTCGGGCCGTCCAGTTGGTACACGAGTCGCTGCGGTTCGGCACCGCGGTTTGTGATTTCGAACTCGAATTCCAGGTGATAATCACGACCTGACTCGCCCGTGCCAACCGGTGTGGGCAGTCGAAACCGCTTCACAACTTCCAGGCTGCCTTGTTCTCCAATCCCGGCCAGGTCCGCGGCACTCAGTGTGTAGCGGAATTCGACCCCGGGAATCGGATCCGACAGTACCTTCGCCTGCCAGTTGCGGGAATACATCGACGGCAGCCCGGCGATTTCATCAGCGCTCTTTTTGGCACTACTCTCGCCGATGCTGCGGAGCGTCATCCGGTACGAGAGCGGGCTGCCCGGCGCGCGCGGAGCCTGCTCGACTTCCGGGCGAATGACGGCGAGCGGCCGATCTTCCAGTGTGGCCGCGTACTTCAAGGCCGGACCGGGGCCGCGCTGCACATCCAGCGTGATATGCTGCCCCGGTTCCGTGGTCATCAGGAAGGCTCGAAAAGCAGCGGGAGAAGGCATCTCCGTTCCCTCCGCGGCAACAATGACGTCGCCGACCTGCAGACCGGTCGGCTGTCCCGTAGATGCCGGGCGGGCCAGTGCCGCGGGGGTACCCGCACCGACAACTTGAACGCGGCAAGGGCCCTCGTCTTCGTAGCCCAGCGCCAGGTATCCCAGGTATCCGCCTTTGGACGTGTTGGTTGTCAATTCGGTGTACTTGAAGTCGCCGTCGGCGTCACGTGCGACAAGCTCGATGCGCTCCACTGCCGCACCGCGATTGTTCAAATACACCAGCAGCTTCGCATTGGAGTCGGGCGCGGCCGAACCCAAAACGAAGCGCTGATTCGGCACCTCGGGCGACGTCGTTTCGGCCGGCGTGCCCGGCGTTTCGGCCGCAACAACTTCTTCCGGCGGAGTCGACTCCACGCCAGGACCACTGGAATTCTCCGCACTCGTGTCCGGCTGCGTTTCGTCCAGGTCCTCGCCATCAGCCACCACGTTGGGTTGAGGCGGATAGAAGTGATTCATCACGGCGAAGTGGATGCCTAGAATCAAAGTGGTGAGGCACAAAAATAAGACAAGTCGCTTTTCCACGAGTTCCAATTCCTTCAGGTTTTATGGCCCGAGTCACCTCTGCCAGTCAATGTATTCTGTCGAACTCTACGAAGCTTGTCTTCAGGTCAGGGGAATGCGGCGAAATTCCAGCGAACGGTCGTCGAGGATCACGTAGCAGGGACGCGGGTCATTATCACGCGGCAAACCAACGCTGCCAACGTTAATCATGGTTTTCTCCGCGCCGAGTTCGTACACCCCGCTAAAGCTGTCGGGCGCGAGAAATTCGCCCTGCTGCAAGATGACACCCGGCAGGTGCGTATGCCCCACAAAGCAATACTGCGGCACGAGGCTGAAAATGCGATCCATCTTGTGGGCATTGTGGATATCTTCGGGAAACACGTACTCGTGCACCGGATTTCGCGGCGAGCCATGTACCATCAACAGATCGCCATCCTGCCAGGTTCGCGGTAGCTGGCACAGGAACGACCAGTGCTCGGGATGCTGCTGGATCTGCTCGCGCGTCCAATGCGCAGTTCCCTTGTCCACGTCCTCAAAGGCGCCGTCGTCCAGGTCACAGAGCGCGGCCAAATCGTGATTCCCCAGCAGGCAGACGTCAAATGACTTGGCGCGGTCCACGCATTCTACGGGCTGCTTTCCGTAACCGACGAGGTCGCCCAGGCAGATCAGCTGATCGACCTCTTGAGCACGGATATCCGACAGCACGGCTTCCAGAGCATCGAGATTGGCGTGGATATCACTCAATATTGCACGTTTCACGACAAGACCTTCGCGTTTGCTCTACAAGAACCGACTTCTGTCGAACCCATTAGCGTCCCGTCATCAGCCGGTCGCCAAGCATGTTGTCGAGGCTTTCAATGGCATAAATCTTGTCGCGGGTAACCTCCTTGGGATACTCGACGCGGCGGAACGTGATTCCATCGTCATCCAGGATCAAGTAGCAAGCGCGCGGGTCGCCATCGCGCGGCTGTCCCACGGAACCGACGTTGACCAGCGTCTTGTTGCCAGTCAACTGGTATTCGTAGTTGCAGTCTTCGGGCGGGATGAACTCCATCGTCGACGTAAAGATGCCGGGGATGTGCGTGTGTCCTTGAAAACAGTAGCGTTCCACCCGGCCGAACAAGGCATCCATCTTCCGCTGGTTGTAGACATCTTCCGGGAAGACATATTCGTTCGTCGGCTCGCGCGGGGAACCGTGAACAAACAAGTAGCGTTCTTCGATGTGCAAGCGCGGCAATTCGCCAAGAAAATCCCAGCGTTTGTTGATTTCGGACGGATTACCAGGCCCTTCCAGCTGCTCGCGCGTCCAGTACACCGCTTGCAACGCCACGGGATTAAAACCGTCCGGGTCGAATAACGCCGCCTGATCATGATTTCCCAGGATCGTGATCCTCGCATTCTTGATCACTTGATCCAGGCACTCGCACGGGTTCGGACCGTAACCAATGATGTCGCCCAAGCAGAAAACGTCGCTTACATTCTGTTGACGTATATCCGTTAACACTTCGTTGAGTGCTTCCAGATTGCCGTGAATGTCGCTAATCAGTGCCAATTTCACTCGCGACGACCCTCATGCATCCCGTCAACGCCGTGTTCGCCCTGCCGTCCGAAAACGAAATCGCATGCGCAGCGGGAAAAGTGAATTTTCGATAAACCGCGTAGTCTACTACGGAATGATATCTCGCTGCAAGGACCGGGTCACCTAATTCCCGTGCTGTCCTGGACTTATTTTGATACGAGTGCAGAAAATACCCCCGGAAAGCGATCCGTTCCTCGGGAACCGTACGCGCTGGTAGGGAGCGGTGCGCGCGGGACGCCGGCAAGGCCAGCAGGCACCAAAACTCGAATCGCCCCTGGCGAGTCCCTGCACAAGCGAAGTAGGAATCCGAGAATCACAAAACTCAAAATTTCCAAAGCCGCGGCGGTGCTATGCGGCCTGATCGTCGTCGCGATGGATCGCGTCGGCGTTGATGTGACCGTCTTCGCTGACGTCCTCAAACCGCACGGAGACGCGTTTCGAGACGCCCGATTCCTGCATCGTCACGCCATACAAGGTGGTGGCTGAGGACATGGTCTTTTTCGAATGCGTCACGATGACGAACCGCGTCCAGCCGAGGAACCCTTTCAGCACGTCCATGAACCGCCCAATGTTGGCCTCGTCAAACGGCGCGTCGACCTCATCCAGCACGCAAAAGGGGCTGGGACGATATTCAAAAATGGCCATCAGCAGCGACACCGCGGTCAGGGCCTTTTCACCACCGCTTAACAGCGAGTTGTTGAAGGAGGGCTTGCCGGGGGGCGTGGCCACGATCTCGATTCCGCATTCCAGGATGTCGACCCCTTCTTCCAAAACGATGTCGGCCGTTCCGCCGCCAAATGCTTTCCGGTACAAGGCCTGAAAGTTGGTCCGAATCCCTTCCAGGGTTTCCGTAAACAAGCGGCGGCTGTCGGCATTGATTTTGTTGATGATCCGCTGCAGCGATTCCTTCGCATCCACCAGATCGCGATACTGGCCGGACAAAGTATTGTAGCGCGTTTCCAGGTCGTCCAGTTCGTCCAGCGCTTCCATATTGACCGCGCCGATGTTGCTGATCTTGCGACGCAGATCGGCAATCTCCTGCTCGATCGCGTCCCGCTCCTGTTCTTCTTCCACCGAAGCGGCCGCCTGTTCCAGCTGCGCGACTTCAATGCCGTAGTCGTCCAGCAGGCGTTCCGCAAGGGTTTCGCGCTGGTGCCGCGCCTCGCCGGCGGCCAATTCCTGCTTATGAAGTTTCTCCTGCAAGACACGCAGGCTTTTGCGCAGCGACTGCAATTGCTGAGCGTCTTCCGCACGCTGTGCGGTGATTTCCTGCCGTTGTCGAGCCAATTCGCGTACTTCTCGCGCGGCGTTGTCCTTGTCCAGGAACGCCTGGGCAATCCGCGGCGTCACGGCCAGAATGTTGCGTTGCGATTCCGAACGCCGCAGCAAACTCTCCGCCAGCTGTTCCCGCGCCTCCGACAAGCCGCGCGTTCTTTCCCGGCGATCTTCCTCCAACTGCGCGACCTGCGTGCGGATGGAATCCAAACGCTGCTCGCAGGCCGCGGCTTCGATCTTGGCTTCCGTCACATCGCGGCCATGCGTTTTACGGCGTGCCTCAATCTCCGCCACCTGGCCGTCAAAACCGCCCAACGCCGTCTCCAACTCGGCCAGCGTCGCTTCCACGTCGGCCAGCTGACGACGAGTGGCTTCGAGTTGCTGGCTGGCTTCGTCGCGGCGTTCTTGAGCCACCTGCAATTCCGTTTCAATCGTGGACTTCTGGCCCGTCAGGTTTGACAAACGATCCGCGATGCTGCGCGTCGCGACGCGGCGGTCCTCCAAACGCTGCCGCTCGTCCGCCAACTGATCCGACAGCCGTGTGGCGGCGACGACCTGCTGGTCGATGTTCTCTTTCAGTTTCCTGATCTCAACTTCTTCACCTCGAATGCGGTTTTCCAGGTCGAGGATTTCCTGACGCGCCTCGCGCAGTTCACTGCGCCGCGAGACGAGCCCCACGCCCGTGGTACGTGGACCTACCGCCACACTCCCGTCTGACTCGACCAAATCGCCCGCCCGAGTAACGAAGCGGATCCGCTCGCCGTGGAACCGCTGCCTCAGCATCAAGGCGTCCGCCAGGGTTTCCACCAGCCAGGTGGACTGCAACAGCCGCCGCGCCAGCGGGGCGAATTGAGCGGAAGTTTCCACCAGGCGGTCTGCGCGACCAACAACCCCAGCCATTCCGGAGAGGTCCGCTTCGGGAAGGGAGTCGTCTTGCGCGTCCGCGGCGATGACCCCGACGCGCCCGGATGGACGAAAGCGACCGAATTGCAGTTCGTCAAACAGGCTGGTGCCGGTCACGACAACGTGTTGGGCGGCTGGCCCGAGTGCCACGTCGATCAACGGCGCCAGCTTCGCTTCGACATGCAAAATGTCCACAACCAAACCTGCGACGCTGGCAAACGGTCCACTGACGGCCTGACCCGCGCGCGTCAGCACCTCTTTCACACCCGGACTGATTCCCTCTTGCTTTCGTTCCAGGTCTTCCAGCACGTCGGCGCGTTCGGTGACTCCGCTGTAACGCCCCTGCCATTGCGCCAACTCCTGACCTCGGCGGCCCATCACGCGCTGTTTCTCCGCCGTGTCTTCCGTAATGGCCGCCAAACGCTCCTCCAGCATGCCCACCTTGGTCGCAAGCTCTTTTTCACCTTGCTGGGAGATTTCGAGTTCCGCTGTCAGCGAGCGGTGTGATTTGTCGATGTCCTGTAACCGCCGCTGCTGCTCGGACACGCCTTTGTCGAGCGTTTCCCGCTTTGTTTCGTACGCCCCCGATCGATTCCCGAGCGACGTTACGGACCGCGATGCGGCTACGTAGGCATGGCGAGTGGCTTCGCTGTCGCGACGCAGTTGATCCAGGTCTTCATCGCACCTGGCAATGACCGCCTCGTGCGATTGCAACCGCGACAGGGCATCCTGGTGCTGCGTTTCTGCCTCGGACAACTCCCCGTGCATTTCCGCGAGGCGGCGTTCCAGCGTGCCAGCGCGACCGGTCAGCAGCGCAATCTGTTCGCGGCGGCGAGCGATATCTGCCTCGAGATCCTGCATCCGCTTGGATTCGTAGGCGGTGGTGGATTCGAGTTCCGCGATCGTCTCGCGCAAGCCCGCCGTCCGACTCTCCGCCTCCCGAATTTGCTCGCCCAGGCTATTCACCCGGGCATCGACTTCACTGGCCGCGGCTTCCAGTTCATCCGCAAGCGTCTGCGATTCCTCCGACTGCGCGCTGAGTTGACTGAGCTGCGTTTCAATCGTGTTGAGTTTTTCGGTGAGTTGCCGCCAGTCAGTGCGCCCGACCTGAGTGCGCAGCTCCTGCAGTCGACTGCTGTACTCGCGATATCGTCGCGCCTTGGAAGCCTGCGAACGAATGCTGCGCAGACGGCTCTCCACCTCGTCCACAATGTCAGAGAGGCGGAGCAGATTCTGTTCGACACGGGCCAGGCGGCGCTCGGCTTCGACACGCTTGGCCTTGAAGCGACTGATCCCAGCCGCCTCTTCGAAAATCGCGCGGCGCTCCTTCGGCGACGCCTGCAGCAACCGATCGACTTTCCCCTGCTCGATCAAACTGTAGGCGTCCGTTCCAACCCCCGTGCCACGAAACAAGTCGCGAATGTCTTTCAAACGACAAGGGTTGCCGTTGATCAGGTATTCCCCCTCGCCGCTGCGGTAGACACGACGCGTGATGTGCACTTCCGGCGCGTCGACCGGCAGCAATCCGTCCTCGTTCTCAAAGATAATACTGGCCTCGGCCGTATTCAGCGGCGTCCGGCCCGTCCCCCCGGACCCCTTGTAAATCACATCGGGCATGATCTTTCCACGCAGGCTCTTCGCACTCTGCTCGCCAAGCACCCATTTGATGGCGTCGACGATGTTTGACTTGCCGGAACCATTGGGGCCGACGACGACCGTAATGCCAGCCGGAAACTCAAATCGAGTCTTGTCGGCAAAGCTCTTGAAGCCGTGAAGTTCCAGTGCTTTCAGCATGCGAATCGGGGGTCGTCGTGAAAACGCAACCAGCCCGATGTCCGAGAAAGGGAGTCCGGATTTCCCTTACTCACGGCCTCGGGCTGTTATCAATATGACTACACTCGCGTGGCATCGATGCCTGCCGCGACAGCGTATTTTACCAGAGAACCGGCTCATCGTCGCGGCCATTTTACAAGATACTCGGCCGATTTGCCTGATTCTGGTCGGCCTGCGAACTGGACGGTTCGCGGGCCGGCTGTCGCCGTAGGGCTAATTGAAGTCCGGGATCACGTCGTCGGTCGCGGTGGCCGTTTCCGCCTTGGGCTGATCGCCCAGCGAGTCGGAAAAAGCGGTGCGAGCGGCCACCGTGGAGACCGGTTCTTCCTCATTCGCCTCGTCGCCGGCGGCGATGTTCTCATCGAATTCGTCCCGGAAGTATTCGCGGCCCGGGCGCGGCACGGCGTCGATGACCACGCGGGCATCGATATACTCGCGCGCCTTCGCGGTACGCACGGCTTCCAAGACGTCGGCATAGCCGCCCCCGAGTTTCACGATGGCGCGAATGAGTTCGTCGAGTTTGGGCGAACAGATTTCGACCTGGTCGTCCTGTCCCGGCGTAAAGCGACTCACCTTAACGCGTCCGTCATCCAGGCCTTTGACGACAATCTGCTTCCCCGCGAAGACAAATCCCTGCATGTTCACGCGCACGTCGTTGCCAAAGACGACGACTTCGGGGCGTCGCGAACGAGCGAAGTGGATCATCGGTTCGCTGGTCGTCGGGACCTGGTGGTAACAAAATGTCTCGCCCAGGACTTCACCTTGTACAAGCGGATCGTGATGGTTTCGATACCGCAAGGCGCGGAATGCTCCGTAGCGAGTTTCCGCGCTATCGGCATGAACCAGATCCGACAGAGCGTCGTACGCGCTGACGTGATTCATCGCGGCGAGTGCCGTCAGGGCACGCCAACGGAAAGAGTACTCGTTTTGCGCCGTCACGGCGAGCACGTCGGCGGCGTCGGCAATGTCCAGGTACGCCAGCGCCTCGGCCGCGTAAAACCGAATTTCAGGGTCGGCCGCTTCCAGGCCTTCACGCAAGATGACTTCCGAATCCTTGCCAATCGCCTCCAGTTGGATGGCGGCCAGTTCGGCGGTGGTTGGTTCCAGTAATTTGAGTCGCAACAGATCAATGCGGCTTGTTTGGTCGGTACCGGGCCGAATCACGGGAACGTTCTGGACAACACGGATAAACCGGCTGACGTTGTACTTGTAGCTAGGGTGGAGAGTGAGTTCCACGAAGTTGTCGCGCGTCGGATTGGCGATGCCCTGCTTGATCCCTTTGTCGAAGGTGTGAAAGCGAGCGTTCAGGGCATTGCCGATGAGGGCGGCGGTGCGAACCGAATGGTTGCCGGTATTGACGGTGAGTCCCATGGGGCGCGTCATCGTAGCGACGCCGCCGCCGATCACGCGGCCGCGCGTTTCGCGAACGGGATCGTCGTCGCCTTCGAAGACGGAGTCCACCAAAACAGGCCCTTCGGCCAACGCGCCGACCTTTCCAGTGCGTATCAGGTTCTGCAGGAGCGCCGTTTCGCGCAACCGGGTGCGCATCAACCAGCCGCCTCGCAGGCTGCTGGTTTCACTGCGTTGCCGCACACGTACGACAACATCAATGGGGTCCCCCTTCTGCACACCGGGAGGCAGATACGCCTGACATATAGCCAGCGATGTATTGGGGGAGGCCAGGATTTGATTCGGGTTGTCGACTTCGTGCGTCTGCATCTCGTCGATCAGTGCCTGGCGCTGCGCCGACGGCATGGGGTCGCTGCCGGTTCCGTTGAGTCCCGTGATCAAGGCCACGCTTTCCAACCGCAGGATGCTCGTATTCCACGGCGACGTCAGGTCGCCTACCAGCTTGACGCTGTCTTCCCGAGGTTCGCCTGCCTTGACAATATCCTCGGTATCAGGAGTCTGCATCCGAATCAAATGCGGAGTACAACCGACCATTTGAACCAGGTAGAGACCGAGGAAAAAAGACAGCCGTTGTTTCGTCACCACAGGATTCTCCGAACGGGAATTCTAGACAGGACCACGCTGAGAGCCGGCCAGATGCTGCGGGAAGGTACGCCGAGCGAAGATTTGGGTCAAGAGCACCGCACGCTAGCAGCGATTGCAGGTTGGCCGTCGCTCACAGAAGATCCCGGCGGTGGGGTTACGGCAACTATCCGCCGCGGCTTCAGTATATCGGCCGGAGCACGCGGCAGTTGATGGCTGCCAGCCGCGCAACCAGTTCCCGGTACATGGCGTCGTCGCGGTAGGTACCGACGATCGCGCCCCCGGAACCGGCGAACTTCGCGCTGGCACCGGCGGCGCGTGCCGTTTCAACCATCTCCAACTGATTGGACGGCAGGGGCACGAGCGCCCTGCGGAGATCGAAATTGGCGTTGATCAGCGCCGCCAGGCGTTCGGCGTCCTGGTCTTGAATCGCGTCTTTCGCCTGTTCGGCAAGGTCCGCGAACTGCTTCATGGCGTCGATGACTTGCGGGTCCCCCTGGTTCCAGCGGGCGCGCAGCGGCACATGCTGCACTTCGGTGGGATTGCCCGCTTCTGTCGAATAGGCGATGTAAATCGGTGGCAACAGGGCGGGATCAAGCGCCTCGTATTGACCGCAGAGGTAGCCGTGCGCGTGGACCATCGATTCGCGGGCGAAGTTCATGTAGACCAGGCCCTCGTAGACCTGGATGACGCGGTCCTGCAGCCCACCCGCGATACCCAGTTCATCGTTTTCGACGCTTAGCACTAACGACGGCTGCACGTGAATGGGAATCGAGACACCATAGAACTTCATCAGCGCGCGCAGGGTCGCCACAATAATGCCGCTCGACCCGGCCAGCCCCACGGCGCGAGGGATATTGGATTCGTAGCGAATCGAGAACTTCCGGTCATGCAAACTCAGCTGTTCGCTCCTGCAGTACTCGATAAACTTCTTGATCGTTGCCTTGACCAGGCGGATGCCGCCGTAGTAGCCGTGCAGTTCCACGTCGCGGTAGAGGTCGGCAATGGTGCGAAAGCGGCTGTGATCTTCCTGGCTCAACACCAGTTCCACATCCTCCCACTCGTAGAGGATGGCTTCGGCGTAGAAATCCTTCACGATCAACGACACGGTCTTGCCGAAGTACCCGTCCGAGGGGTTTCCCACCAAGCCTGCTCGAGCGTATCCACGAGTCCGAATCAGTTCCATCAGGGCTGCCCGTTCATTCGGCGATGAGTTGTTCTACGTAGGTCCGCAATCGTGCACCATACTCGGGATCGGCCAACGCGAACTCGACAAACGCACGGAAGTAGCTCTCAAAGTTACCGATGTCGTAACGGCATTCCCCGGCTTCCAGCCGCATGCCAATGCCCTTGCCGCCGTCGTCCAGGATCGCTTGAATGGCGTCCGTGAGTTGAATTTCGCCACCTTTGCCCGGTTCCGTTGTCGCCAACTTCTCGAATATGGCGGGTGTGAACACATAGCGTGCCGCGACGGCGAGGTTGCTGGGCGATTGGGCGACCGATGGCTTTTCGACAACGCTTTCGAGTTCAAAGACGTCGCCAACTCCGTTCTTGGCCTTGGCGATGCCATAGCGGAACGTCTCCTGTCGCGGCACCTCCTCGAAGGCGACGACCAGGTCTGCCTTGGTCCGTTCAAACGTATCCACCATCCTGCCAACAATATTCGAATTGGCATGCAGTCCGATAATCGAATCTCCCAGTGCCACGACAAAGGACTGGCTGCACACCAGGGAACGCGCGCAGAGGATGGCATGTCCGAGTCCCAGTTGACGCCGCTGCCGCGTGTAGAAGTATTCCATGTCGCGGCGTTCGAAGTCCAATGCGGCCAATTCTTCTTCGCGTCCGGATTCTCGCAGGTAGGTGACCAAGGGCTGATCTTCGTCGAAGTGGTTCTCAATCGCGGTCTTCCGCGAACCGGTGACAAAACAAAGTCGCCGCATTCCCGACAACGCCAACTCGTCCACCACGTACTGGACGACCGGCTGGCGACCCACCGGCAGCATTTCCTTCGGTTGGCTCTTGGTAGCCGGCAGCAATCGCGTGCCGTGCCCGGCGACGGGTACGACGGCAAGGTCAATGGTCATCAGTCAATTGTCTTCGTAAGGCCAAGAAAAGTGGAGTCCCGTTGCGCTGTGCCACGCACGATCGCGTTTCTGTACTGAACAGCAGCGCGGCAAGCGTGCCCACTTGCCTGTCGTTCACAGGCCTGGCAAGAGCCCGGACTTGATACATAGTCTAATTGCAGCGGCTTGGGAAGTGTACCGAAGACAGTTGGCCGGCGTCGAACCACGTTACATGTCGATCAGCGAGCGTGCTTTGGCAAAGACACTGTCGAACATGGGTTCGGTCAACCGTCCCGTAAACGTATTCTGCTGGCTGGGATGGTAACTCCCGACCAGCCAGCGATTTCCGCCCAGAGGGATGGTTTCGCCGTGACCGAACTTCGGTCGCGGACCAGCGTGCCAGCCGGCGGACGCGGCATGATCGACGACTCCCTTCCAGGCGATTTGCCCGAGCGCTACCAACACTTTCACCGGCAGCAGCTGGACGACTTCCGCGAACCAGCGCTGGCAATGGCCAATTTCGATTGGGGTGGGTTTATTTCCCGGGGGCGCGCAATGGCAGATGTTCGTGATGGCACAATCGATCAGCCGCAGGCCATCGTCGGCGGAACGCGAGTCGGGCTGGCTGGCGTAACCCGCCTTATGCAACGCCCGATAAAGCCAATCGCCGCTGCGGTCGCCCGTGAACATGCGGCCGGTCCGATTCGCCCCGTGTGCTCCCGGCGCCAGCCCAACAATCAGGAGACGCGCGCGTGGGCTTCCAAAATTCGCGACCGGCTTGCCCCAATAGTCACAGTCCGCATACGCCTTGCGCTTGACACTCGCGATCGCCGTGCAGTGAGTTCGCAAGCGCGGACAGAGCTCGCATTGAACAATCCGCCGGTTCAGCAAATCCCATTGAGTCACGGCAGTTCGATTAACATGGCATTAACTCGGTCAACATCGCATTCAGGATGCTTTGCTCGGAAATCACGCCGACCAGCCGGCGCCCCTGGACGACGGCGGCCGTTTCCTGCCCGCATTCCAGCAAAAGATTAGCAAGATCGCATAAGGTCTGTCCAGGTCGGATCGTGATGGCATCGGGCAACAGTTGCGACACTCGTTGCGGCGAGTCAACCGAGGGACTGCCGAGCAACTGTTCGACAAGCAGCTGGAACTTTGCCAGCTGCACCATGGTGCGCGAAATCGCGCCGAGAGGAAAGTCCCCGTGGACCACGGCAATGCATTCACAGCCGTGAATTTGCAGCGTTTCAAGTGCTTCATCGAGCGATGCGTCCTGGTCAACCACTTCAGTGAAACGCAGCGTATGCTCGGCTACAAGGTCGCGAGAACACTTCATGTCACCGTAGGAAAACTCGCGCAAGAAGTCCGCGCTGGTTACCATGCCGATCAGTCGCTCGTCCGAAACCACCGGCAGCGAATGAACCTGCCGTCCCAGCATGTTTTGCAGGACCTGCGACACCGCCTGCTGCTGCTCGACAACCTGCACATCACGTGTCATGATCTCTTCGACACGGGGCGCTTCCTCCGCCGCGCTGTGGTAGGCGCCGTCGAATGCCGCAACACCCGCCGTCGCGGCCAGCCGTTGTTCGATTGCTTGAGCGATATCGCCATACGACACGATTCCCACCAGCTGCCGGTTTTCGGCAACCACCGGCCAGTGATGGCAGTCCAGGTCGGCAATCATGCGGGCGGCTTCGGTCAGCGTGGTCTCACCAGCGATGGCCCAGGGGTTGAAGGTGATGACGTTGGCAAGATCCGGCTGAGACATAATGCGTCGTCCTCAATTTCGCAAACGGCGGAATCGGGCGCCCGCCTTCAATCAAGGATAGGACACGAGCCGTACGAAAGCAGCAGGACGGGCCAGTTGAGCAAGAAGATCGCATGCGGGTCGCAACGGTCCTGAGGGTTCGTCCGCGCAGCACCCGTCGCCTACCGGCTGGAAGGCGTGAAACGAATCGATACTCGCCGCGGCGCTGCTCCGAAACCAGGGAAAGCACCGGGACCGACACGCGGGCGAGTGGCCGTCAGGCGGCCATGCGATGAGGCTGGTCTTCTTGAAACAAGTTGACCGTCATCAACATGTTTCCTTGCGAATCGTAGAATTGCAGCAAGCCGATTTCAATCATCCACATCGCCATGAAACCGGCAATGCGATAAGAGCGAGCGTAATAGCGGCCCTCCTGCACGAGCAGGTTCTCTTCGAGCTCGTTGATTTCTTCCTCTTCCGCCCAAAACTGCCGGAACGTTTGTCGGACCAGGTGGCGTATGCGACCTGGATGTGGAGAGATCGTCATGGTTCAACATCCTTGTTGAAAACAGCTTCATGCTTGAATGACTGAAAGACTGAATGTAACACGTTCGACGCGCAGCACAAAGTCCCATTTCAACAAGAATGATATCGACCAGCAGTGCTGATTTCTTCGCGAACGAACGTTCGCGCAATTTGTCTTTCGTAGTCGCGAAAGTTTAACTGAACGGATGTCGAGCAGCTAGCAGGCGTGATGCGGTTTGATGGTTCGCGGTTGATCCGACAGAAAAGATGCGCCGTGACGTCTTCCAAAAATGTCGCGAAAACGATGGTTGACAACTTTCGCCCGGGCAGATACCTTTTGCGGTCACGTCGCATGGATGTGACTGCTGGGAATTCCCTTAGCGACCGTGTCGAAGGATTCGACGCCGTCGCTTTTTTGCTGCGCTGCCGTTTTCTGCGCTGCGGTATTCTGCGCTGCGGCGCGCCTCGCTGGCCTTCACCTGACAGTTCTTCGCTCTCCTGTCCTGCGCGGTTCGCGGCCAGGGCTTCCGGCGACCACTTGTTTTAGGCCTGCGTTTTCGCGCCGCTGCGCCATCGCAAAACGTTCCGGACCATTCGCCGGAATCGGCGGCGTCTGGCGGGAATACCGCCGAATACCGTTTCCGAATCGTCTTCTTCGTTACAACCGTCACGACGTGTTCGCGGGGTGAAAACGGCGCTTCATGGCAACGGCTGAGGGCTGGCTCATTGCATGTGGATTAACCGGTACGTCTTCTCAATCTTGATCGTTTCGACGCGTTTTGCTTGCGTTGCCACTGATATTCTTCTGGATTGTCTGTGCTGGCCTTCCGATGACAGATGTTGAAAGCAATCACCGGAAGATCCTTGCCTCGATCGTCCGTTGTTGGCCTACCCAGAAACATGCCCACCGCATGGTTACCTACCGTCCGATGCACCCGGCATCGAACACACCGCCTCACTAATGGATTGGGGAGTAACTCACATGAAGTTCTCGAAACTGGCTCTTGTCTTAGGCTTTGTCGCCGCCCTGACAACAGGGTTTGCCTGGGCTGATAAGCTCTATCAGCCGGCGTCATTCAATTACTACGCGCAGGACACACAGGCTTCGCCCAGCGACCTGAAGGTAACACCACCTCCCGCGCCCGCTCAACGCGCGTCGTTCGCAAGTTGTTGCGATAACGGCTGTGACGCCTGCGGCGGAAATGGCAACGGCTGTTGCGATAACGGCAACGGCTGTTGTGACAATGGCAACGGCTGCTGCGCTAACGGCAACGGTTGCTGCGGAATCGGTAACGGCTGCTGCGACGACGGCTGCACCTCTCGCGGTGGCTGCCGTCGTTGTGGTCTGGGCCTGGGCAACTGCTGCCTGGGCGATCCGATTCAGCTGTTCGGCACGCATGAATGCAGCCGCATCTCGGTCGGTGGCTGGACGCAGTTCGGCTACCACGACAACAACAGCTATAGCGACATGGCCGGTGTCGCCGACGGCTTCAACCAGAATGAAGACGCGCTGAACCTGCACCAGCAATGGCTGTGGGCCGAACGTGTCGCCGACGGCCGCTGTGGCTGGGACTGGGGTTTCCGCGCCGATTTCATGTACGGTATCGACGCCAATAACACACAAGCCTTCGGTAACAACCCCGGCCGCTGGGACTTCATGAATGGCTATGACCATGGTGTCTATGGATTCGCGATTCCCCAGCTGTACGGCGAACTGGCAAACGGCGACCTGTCCGTTAAGATCGGTCACTTCTTCACCCTGATCGGGTATGAAGTCGTCACCGCCCCGGACAACTTCTTCTACAGCCACGCGTTCACCATGAACAACAGCGAACCGTTTACCCATACCGGTGTGCTGGCCACCTATGGTTACTCGGATAACCTGACACTGTACGGTGGCTGGACCCTGGGTTGGGACACGGGTTACGACCAGTTCGGAACGGGCAACAGCTTCCTGGGCGGCTTGAGCTACGCCCTTTCCGACGACCTGTCGTTCACCTACATGACCACCTACGGTGACTTCGGCTGGCTCGGCAACGGCCGCGGCGATTCCTACTCGCACAGCGTTGTTGTCGACGCCCAACTGACTTGCAAGCTGAACTACGTCTTCCAGTCGGACCTGGTCCGAGCGGACGTGTACGACACGGTCGGTATCAACCAGTACCTGTTCTACACCGTCAACGATTGCACTAAGTTGGGTGCCCGCGTCGAATGGTGGAAACGGGACGGCCAGTCGATCAACGCCGCGACTTTCGGCTTGAACTACAAGCCGCACGCGAACGTTGTCTTCCGCCCTGAGTTCAAGAAGGAATGGAGCCCGGCTGTGGACTACGATCAGAACATCGTCGGCATGGACGTGATTCTGACCTACTAGTTCTACAACACGACGAGCGTCAATCTCGCAGCCCCGGTTGCCCTTCGGCAACCGGGGCTTTTTTCGTGGGGCCTGCCTCAGCCGCAACCCTCACGCCGCTATTTGCTCTTCGAATGCGGCTCGGCCGCCGCCAAACTGGACAGCGCACCTTGCCGGCAACCCTCATGAATACCAGCACGCAGCGCCAGCATGTGTCTCCAGACGCCAGTGAATCAGTCGCTCGCGCGGCACGCTTGTGTGACGACGGAACCTGGCGCTGTCGGATCACGATCGCGTTGAAAAATAAACTTGGCATTTGCGGTAGCGGAATTGGGCACGAGCGCTCCGGTTCTGCGCTGCCGGACGGCGCGGGCCGCTCCGAAAAACAGCAACGTTGTTGTTGCTGCTCTGCCTAGCCGCGCATCCATGCCTGCCCGAAGAACGCGCACGCCCGGTTGCACGGGCTCTTGCAAGTTAGCTTTTCTGAGTTTGTCGGATTTCGCTAATCTCTTTCCAAACCGTGGTTTGCGTTGCAGCGGATCCCGTTGAAGCGGTCTTCCTTCCACGCTGTGGCACAGTGCTTGCATGCCTGCCCGTTTCGAATCACGCGTGGCGAATGGCGAGGGCCCCGGCCTTGGCCACGCGAAGCTCATTCATGGTAACTGCCCAAATGGCGGGCAGGATTGAGATTTCGAAACATCCTTCTGAAAAGGCAAGACAATGAACTGGATTAGATTGACGAGCATTGCGATGCTCATGATGGGCTTGCTTGCCGCAAGTGCCATCAGTACCCCGCTGGCTTATGCGCAAGACGAACCCGCGGCGGACACCGCCGCTACCGAGGAATCCGCTGCGACCGAGGAAACTCCGGTGGCCGAGGAAGCTGAAGAAGAAGCCGTACCGATGACGGGCGACGAGGTGGCGTACGCATTGGACAACATGATTCTGTTCATCGCCGCCGTTCTCGTCCTCTTCATGCAGGCGGGATTCGCCATGCTCGAAGTCGGTTTGAACTCGGCAAAAAACACGGTCAACATCCTTTCCAAGAACGTCATGGACCTGGCGGTTGGCGTGCTGCTCTACTTTGTCGTGGGTTACGGTCTGATGTACCCCGGCGACGGCAACGGCTATCTGGCATTCGGCCAGGTTGGTATTTCGTCGGACACGCCGGCCGTCGCTCCCGGCAACTTGAACCCGCAGGTGGACTTCCTGTTTCAAGTTGCATTCGCCGCAACCGCTGCGACGATCGTTTCGGGAGCCGTTGCTGGACGCATGAAGTTCAGCGGCTACTTGTTTTACAGCGCGCTGTTGACCGGGTTGATTTACCCGATCAGCGGATACTGGAAATGGGGCGGCGGCTGGTTGGACGCCATGGGTTTCTATGACTTCGCTGGCTCCGTGGTGGTCCACGCTGTGGGTGGTTTCGCCGGGTTGGCTGGAGCCATCGTATTGGGTCCCCGCCTGGGCCGTTTCGCCAATGGCAAATCGCATCCCATCCCAGGTCACAACCTGGCCTTCGCCGCACTGGGCGTGTTCATCCTGTGGGTCGGGTGGTACGGCTTTAACCCCGGCAGCCAGCTGGCGTTTGCCGGTGAAGCGAACACGAATGCGACCATGTTAATCGCCACGAACACAACTCTCGCCGCCGCCGCTGGCTGTCTGATAGCGATGGTTGTTGCCTGGCTTCTTTTCCGCAAACCGGACCTGACCATGGCACTGAATGGTGCATTGGCCGGTCTCGTCGGGATCACCGCCAACTGTGACTCGGTGACCAACATCGAAGGTATTGTGATTGGTGGCGTTGCCGGTGTCCTTGTCGTGCTCGGCATCATGCTGCTCGACAAAGTGAAGATCGACGATCCGGTCGGAGCCTTCCCCGTCCACGGTGTCTGTGGCGTCTGGGGCGGAATCGCTACCGGCATTTTCGGCGGCTATCCGATCGGCGTCCAGGTCCTTGGCTCAATCGTGATTCCGGTTTGGGCGTTCGCCACGATGCTGGTCCTGTTCCTGGTATTGAAGGCCTGCGGCTTACTGCGAGTGTCCGCGGAAGAAGAAGAGGCTGGCTTGGACATCAGCGAGCACGGCATGCACGCCTATCCTCGCGACGGCTTCGCCTCGCCTGCATAACGTAAACGGAAACTTTCCGTTGTCCGCGCATCGTCTGGGCGACCGGCGATGCTGCGGGCCACGGATTTTCCAAAACATTCGGTTTTGAAATAAAGCGAATCAGTTTGGTCTTCGGCTCTTGCCTGGGCCAGAAGGATACCCCAATGGTTTGGGATGGCGTCCGCCTCGCCTCCCAGACCGGGGTATTTTTCTTTTCTTGATCAAGTGATCGCGCGGGTAAGGCGTCTCTACCTCACTGCGTCTGGCCCTGCGGACCAGCTTGAATCCGGCGGCGGCAGGGGATCGTTGAGCCAAGTTCCGTGGACATACAAGCTCGAAGCATAAGCAAGTGGGTCACTTACGTACCGATACACTTGCTCGCGCCCCGCGCTCGTATTTTGGCGGATTGCCGCAAAGTTGGCGCTGTCGGATTAAGGATTCGCTAAATGCGACTCCAGCAAACAGAGTCACTCGAGCAGCCTTTTGGAAACGGAGCCATCATTCGCCAACGGGCTTGCCTCGGTCGCGACAGGTCACTACGCTGTAACCATTCTCGCTCCCTCGCAATCAGGCCTTCGTTCGAACCATGAAACTGATCATCGCGATTATCCAACCCAGCAAGCTGGAAGACGTCAAAGCGGCGCTCACCGAAGTCGAGGTATTTCGTTTGACGGTGATGGATTGTCAGGGATTCGGTCGCCAGAAGGGACACACGGAAGTTTATCGAGGCCACGAGTTTGCCGTGAACCTGCTGCGCAAGGTGCAATTGCAGATCGCGGTGAATGAAGAGTTCGTGGAACCGACAGTCAACGCGATTCTGAAGAGCGCCCGCAGCGGCGAAAAAGGGGAAATCGGAGACGGCAAGGTTTTCGTACTCCCCTTGGAAGACTGTATCCGCATTCGAACTGGCGAGCGCGGCAGTGAAGCGATCTAGTGGCTCGGCAAGACTCTTGACCAGGCGCCCGATGTCTCTACTGCCTGGCGGACGCTCAATCTCTCTACCACCTGGCAATCGCCTCGTCGGACAGCGCTGAATTCCGCCCCCCTTACAAGCTCGAAACACAAGGCAGAGAGTAACTTACGACCGGGTTCACTGGCTCGCGCTGCGTGCTTGTATCGGGGCAAATCGCGGCAGGTTCGACGGAAGAGTACAATCTTCAGCGGTTTCTTAAAACCGCCCAATCAGGCCGATGTTGATTGCGTGGATGTAGTAGTCCGAATCGACAAAGCTGAAGCTGGGATCTTGCGGTCCCGCGTTGATCACACCATCGGCCAGCTGATCGCCATTCACATTGCGGTCGATCTGCTCGGCCGCCAGCACGACGTTGTTCCAGTACATGAACGTGTAGCCGACGGAGATATCCAGGTTGTTGGAGACCGCGTAGGTCATGTTGAAGTTGACTTCCGGCATGACCACGATCTGCTGGCGTTCATATTGCCCGGCGTTCGTCTCGGAGCGAGCAAACAAGCCGCTGTCCGGAGTAACCGGGTGGGGTGAATTGTTGATGTTTGTGAAGCCGCGGATATTGACCTTCTGACGCATGTCACCGACATTGACCCGGCCCATCATCGATACCGTGACCGGGCCGTGCTCGTATTCCGACAGCAAGCCCATGCCGCCGGCGTGAAGTTCGTTGATTGTGTTGAAGTGATCGGCCACGGTGACGACGTCGGCGCCGACCGTGGTGTTGCTGATGATTTCAATACCGTCGTCAAAGCGCGAGTACAGGTAGCCACCGACCAGGTCCAGGCGATGTCCCTTTTCGCACTTCAGCATGTAGCGGGCGAAAGCGTCGCCGATGTAGATGTCGTGGGAAGCATTCACCGCAACGTTACCCGAGGCCGTAAAGGGCTGCAGTCCATCCATCATACGGGCGACGATGAACGAGTTCTCTTGAGGCGGCAGCGCGGGGTTCGTGTCGTAGTACGGACGAGCCAGCACGACATTGTCGGTTCCCGGAGCTGAAGCATAGAAACTGGTGGAATCGTCTTCGACACCCATCAGCTTGACGCCCACGCCGACCAGGGCGTACTCGTCAAGCCACGTCCCCGCCACGACGCGGGCACCGCTCTTCAGATCCTGGCCGATGTCATGGTCCCCGAACACGACGGTGGCCGAGTCAACTCCGTTCAGCCGCGCGAATCCGGGTAGTGTGCCCTCGGTAACCAGCGGCGGCAAAGCGCGGCCTTTGGTCCAGACATGAAGATATTCGACACCCCCCCACCGGCGACAGAAACTATCGGCCTGACAGCTGCCACAACCACCACAGGAATCTCCACAGAAGCTGTCCCACGAATTCTGGCAGCTTCCGCAGGCGGCGTTGCCGTTACAACCACAGGCCTTGCTGCCGAACAGGGAGCCGTTTCGCCCCCGACTGCTGCCCCGTGTCGCACAGCCATCGGCACAGCCCGAACAGCCGTCCGTGCAGCCGTCACAGCCGTCGTCGCCCACATAGACGGAATATCCGACAGGCTGAAGATCCACATGAACGGTGGAACCAACGGGCGAACTGCTGCCTTCATAATCCAGTTCGTCTCCAATCGCGGGATGCGAAACAAGGAAGGCTAGAGCAACGGTCAAAATCGTTATGGGTCGCTTCATGATCACGGCTCTCGTGAAAGGTACAATTGGTAGCATTGTTAGAAGAAGATCGACCCATACGACCGGAAAGCGGAGAAAAATCGCCACAGGCCTCAAAGGGCGACCAGTTTGCCTATTTTTCCAGACGGCCCCTTGCCCGAACCCGTACGATTATGTTGCCCTTAGGAGTTGGGCGGAGGGGAAAAAGAAGTTCATCGGAGTTAACAGCGCAGAAAAGTCGCAATTCCGGCAACTCTTGTTACATTAGAAGTTTAGCGGGAATGCGTCAGTCGACGCGTTTAAATCCCTGAATAGATGAGTCGGTTCGTGAACACCAGCAGAGTTACATCGAGATGAGCACATCGGAAATGGTCAGCGGATTGGTGAAACAGGCCTCGGAAGAGGTCTATTGGGGGGCCCAGGGGCCGGTTCGTGGTCGCTTACGTCGCTGGGGGCAGCTGATCGACAAGATCAATGCGATGGAGCCGGGTTTCCAGGAAAAGACCGACCAGGAGCTCCGCAAAGCCAGTTTGTCGCTGCGTTTTCGAGCCAAGAGTGGCGAGAAACTCATATCCCTGATGCCGGAGGCGTACGCCTTGGTCCGCGAGGCCGCCAAACGTGCCATCGGCTTGCGGCACTTTGATGTCCAGCTGATCGGAGGCATCGCGCTGTTCAACGTCTGCGTCGCCCAAATGTACACGGGTGAAGTAAAGACGTTGACGTCGACATTGCCTATGT
>CALBSZ010000655.1 GCA_937967665.1 uncultured Planctomycetaceae bacterium | reverse complement strand
GCGACCGAGGTCACCGTGCGAGGGCCCTCGGGATGGCGGACGCGGCCGCCGCGGAACCGCAGCTTAAAGTAGGCCCACGTCGCCGCTGGACCGGCCAGGTCCCACCAGCGACCGCGTTCCATTCCGTAGGCGCGATACAGGCGGCGGTCGGTATCAAGCAGGATCGGCCAGGGCAGTTGCGTCTCCTCCGCATACGCCCGCGCGAAGTACTCGCTTTCAAACGTCACCACGGCAACCTGCATGTCGCGCCGATTGAGTTCTTCTTGCCGCTGTCGCAACTGCGACAGATGATCCCGGCAAGGCAGTCAGGCCAGGTGGCGATGGAAGACCAGAAGCAGCCAGTGACCACGAAAGTCGTCCAGGCAATGGCGCTGGCCGCGAACATCAAGCAGATCGAAGTTGACAGCAGGTTGGTTTACGCACATTCTGCTCGACCCTTGTTTGTCATAATCGTGATTCAGGTTGCCCCCGCCGTTACGCTTGAAAGGCGACCTACGCCCTAAACAAGCGAAGTTGTAATCCGAAAATCGGGAAAATACGAAATACGAAATACGAAATACGAGACAAATTCAAAATCCGAAATTCAAAACCGTTTCACTTGAATTCAGCTGAAACACGATATGCAACCGCCGTTAGGGTTTCCGATTTCTGTATTGGAACATTTGAATTTGTTTCGGTTTTCGATATTCGTGCTTCGAATTCCAATGCCCGTTGCAACAGACCTCGCTTGTTTGAGGCTTACGGCGGGTGAATTCTTGATTGGCTTGCGGCGATACGAACTTACTTGGCGACGGCATCCAGGATTCGTTGAGCGGTTCTGGCCGGGTCGTGCTCCGTCATCTCCACGAAGCGGCATTCACTGAGGCTGCGGAACCATGTTTCCTGTCGACGCGCAAATTGGCGCGTGCGGCTGATGACGGCATCGATCGCATCCGCCAGGTCTGTCTTGCCGTCCAAGTGGTCGCTCGCTTCCCGGTAGCCCACGGCTTGCGACGCCGTGCGGCTCAGTTTCCCGTATTTTCTCACGAGCTCTTTGACTTCTTCGACGAGTCCCATATCGAACATCGCTTCCACGCGCCGCTCGATGCGCTGATGCAGTTCTTCCCGAGGCCAACGCAGCGCAAACACACGGCATTGATCCGCGGGCCGCCCTTCGTCAAATTGCATTTGGGCGTGACTGATGGGCTCGCCCGTGGCACGGTAGAACTCCAACGCGCGAATGATGCGCCGCTTGTCATTCGGATGCAACTTGGCGGCTGACAGGGGATCCAGGGCTTTCAGCCGCTGATGCAGCGCCTGCATGCCGACCTCTTCGAGCTCCTGTTCGATTTGTTCGCGGAATTCCCAGTCCGGAGGCGGTCCCTGCTGCACGCCGCGCAACAGCGACTTCAGATACAAGGGCGTGCCGCCCACAAACAACACCTCCTTGCCCCGCCCACGGATTTCGTCGATGGCGTTGTGGGCAGCGCCGAGATAATTGGCGAGGCTGAATTCTTCGTTCGGATCGACCAGATCCAGCAGATGATGAGGGACTCGTTCACGCTGCGCCGCCGTGGGCTTCGCGGTACCAATGTTCATGTCCCGGAAAAGGGCCATGGAATCCAGCGAAATGATTTCGGCATCCAGCAACCCGGCAAGTTCCACTCCCGTACTGGTTTTGCCGCTGGCCGTGGGGCCAGTCAGGTACCAGCAGTCGATGGCGGGCTGGTGCGGTTCACGGAGCGATTCGTGGGTCATGGCTGCGGTCAAGGATGTCAACAACGGCGAGAGCCAAGCGGAAGCAACTCGCTATGAATATAACCGCAGATGCCATTCTACTTAACCGTACGTATCGACTCGATCACGACAGGCGTGACGGGGATGCTGGGGAATTGAGGCAAATCGTGCACCGGTACCGCCGCGATTTGATCGACCACGTCCATCCCTTCTACCACCTTGCCGAAGACGCAATATCCGTACTCGGCGTCGCTGTCGCGGCTCTGGTGATCCAAGGTCGGATTGTCCGCCAGGTTAATAAAGAACTGCGACGTCGCCGTATTGCGGTAATCCGGGTGCCGGGCCATCGCAATGGCACCTCGGACATTCTTCAAACCGTTTTCCGCTTCGTTCAGAATGGCCGGCTGCGTCGCCTTGGGCTGCATGTCCGCGGTGTAGCCGCCGGCGGCCGCCATGAACCCGTTGTCGACATAGTGGAAGATCGTGCCTTCATAGAACTGCTGGTCAACATAGTTCCGCAGGAAATTATCGACCGCAACGGGCGCCTTTTCGGCATCCAGGCGAACGCGAATGTTGCCGACCGACGTCACGATCAGGACTTCCGGCTGCATGTTGATCTGAGGATTCACGTTCTCGATCGTCGGAAATGTTTCCAAGGCAGCCGGCGTGCCGGCACTCGCAGGCGCCGCAGCCCCTGGCCCACCCGCCACTGTATTGGTGGTCGGCAGGGAAGCGTCCGGTGTCGATGCGTCTTCACTGGAACTGCATCCCACCATGCAAAGAGTAAGCACCAGCGTCAGTATCAGGAGTGAATTCGTACGGGTCGTCATCGCCATTGCCTCCTTGCGTGGCAAGAAACAGATCAGAACTGCCAAAACTATCGAACCTCTTGTCGAGAACCATCACGGCGAACGAGATTCCCGGTCGCTGAATGAGTCGTAATCATTGACAGTTTCAGGATTTGACGCAATATCGGTTCCCCAGGCTCCCGCAGGAATAAGAAATATCCTCGACGATTTGGCTCTCCACAATCGGCGAAAATCCGTGTTAGCGCCGGTGCACGTTGGATCCTTCCACCTGGACCATCAGCCCTTCGTCGTCGACGCGGATCTTGGTCACCGATTCATCGGGCCGCAAGCGCAGGGATTGGCTCAGAATATCACGCAATTCCTGCCAGGAACGCGTGATGTAAATGCGTTGCCGACCTTCCGTTTCGTCAGTGGCATGGTCGAATGTCTTCTCCGTCCGCATCGTTTTCCCCACTCAGGACATCGTTCGATTTCCGGAAGTACTATCCTCGCTATTCCCATGATTGCCCACAAAGAGGGGGACTGCAACGAAAATCGCCACAAAAACGTCGGTTTTGCAAGAAGCGGCAGCGGTCGTGGGTTCAGCAAGGACACGGCGAAGGAGTCGACGCCGGTGGGTGAGGGTGTTCAAAGTATGTAGGACGGGCACTCTTGCCCGTCACATCTTGTGCTGGCATTTTCACGCTCGTACAAGATGCGGTATGAGCGACGGGCAGGAGTGCCCGTCCCACGTGAAACGGCGCCGACGCCTGCGGCTGAGGGTTAAACGGTCACGGCAAGAACTCAGGCACTGTCGTGAAAATCGAGAGGGGACTGTTTGATTAGATTTCGAGATATTCTTCCAGGGCTTCCCGCATCACGTTGGCGTCGGGGTCGACACCGGTCCAGATCTTGAATCCAATGACAGCTTGATTGACCAGCATGCCAAGGCCGTCGAGAATCTGGCAACCACGCTGCGCCGCTTCGCGAAGGAGCACGGTTTGAGGAGGATTGAAGATCACGTCCGCCACAATCATTTCTGGAGTAAGCGTATTTACGGCGAGCGGTACTCGCGCTTGCGCATCTCCCAGCCCGATGGACGTCGCGTTAATCACCACGTCCGTGCCTTCGGGAACCTGATAGTCGCCCGCCAAATGAACCAACGACGCGGCTACCTCTACTCGGTTATTCAACAGGTCCACCAGTTGCTGTCCGCGATTGGCGGAGCGATTGGCGATCGTGATCTCAGCGGCACCCGACAAACCCAACTCGACGGCAATCGCCCGGGCGGCGCCTCCCGCTCCGATAATCGACACCTTTTTCCCGGCGGTGTCGGTCAGCTGCCGCAACGACTGCACAAAGCCTTTGCCATCGGTGTTCTCGCCGATCAATCGGTCATCGACCCGGTTCACACAGTTGACCGCGCCCATTAATTCCGCGGCTTCGCTGAGTCCATCGAGATGCTCGATCACAGCGACTTTATGAGGAATGGTAAAATTCCCACCCTTCAATCCAAGTGCCCGCATCCCCTTGATGGCGTCGGCCAACTTTTCGGCAGGGACTTCAAACGTAAGATACCGCCAGTCGAGTTCGGCGGCAGCGAACGCTTTCTCCATCATGAACTGAGTGGGATTCCCGGCAACCGGTTGCCCCATGCAGCAGACAACTTGTTGGATCGCGGATTCCGGCATTTGCTAATCACTCCGTAAATCGGGAACTACACGGCGTCGGAACGCTACAAACCCTATATTGTGAAGAACAAACGCTCCGGATGCAATGTTGAACCGGTTCGGTGGCCATTAGGCTGGAAGTCGTGCCGTCTCATATCAAGAATAGGCTTATGAAACCAACGCCATTCCTACTTTCGCTGTATCAGGCTGCCCTGACGGCGCTCGCACTTGCCCTGACATCCTTTGCCCTGGAGAACGAGGAGGCCTTCCCGGGCGTGGCGGCAGCCGCCTTGATTGGCATCGGGTTCGCCCACACCGGCTTTTGGGCCATGCTGATCGCCTATGGGAAAGCGCGCGTGACGTTGCTGAGCCTGGCGTTCATGGGGACTGCGGCCTTGTCGCACTTGATGGCACGCGTGACCAGCGCGCCGTGGGCCGAATGGCTGGGAGCCTTCCTCCTGTGCGGCGCGATGGTCTGCCTGGTGCTGCTGATTTCCACACTTTGCGGCAGCACGTTCACGAATATTCGTCGAATACCATGGCGGGACGCGCGGCTGCGGCCGCGGCAATGGTCTCTGGCCAGCATGGTCGCCACGATGACCTCTGTCTGCCTGTTGCTGGGCGTCAGTCGCCTGCTGGCGTTCCCGATGCAGTACGCACTGACCATTATTTCATACTGTTTTGGTTTCGCCGCGATTAGCTTGTTGGCGATTACTTCCGTGCTGGCGGAGCGGCTGCCTCGGCTGCGGCTATTGGCAACACTGACTGTCGCCGTCGGCATCGGCGCGCTGCTTGGCTCCATTTCGGGCCCGGTTTCTTTCGCCTGGTTCCTGGCCTTTTCGGCGGGAGCCCAATGCCTGGCCCTGGCAGGTGGCGCGTGGTGCCTGCGCGTCACGGGGCATCGTTTGCTATCTGCCTCCAGCTCTGCGAGCGTTAGCTGAAAGCTCCCCCTCGGTAGTTCCGCGACTCCGTTCGCGGAATCCCGTGGGCGGAGCCGCAGTGCCACGAGTCGAACTACCTCGGCCGCTGGCCTTAGTGCAAGTTGCACGTACCTCTAGCGTCTCCGGCGTTGTGAATCTTTGCGTCAAGTGACGAAAATGACGCTACACTTACGCGACGAGCGTTCTAGTAGACAATGACCATGCGGATCAGGGCGGTACTGTCCGGCTCGATATCCGGGATGCCGGAAGTGAATTCGGCGCGTCGGCCGAAGACATAGCCCACCTCTAATCGATGGCCTGCTCCACCGTCCTTTTTTCGCTCCAGGCCGAGCAGCACACGAAAGTCGCGTAGCGTGAGGATGTCTGGCACACCGCCCGCGCGTTCGATGGCGTACGAGTTTCCTCCGAATTGGCCCGCCAGATACAACCAGTCCTCGTAGCCAGGCCCCCAATCGATCCGATGCGCCAATTTGGGAGTCGGGAAAAGCATCTCGTAGCGGATGTCTGGATTGGGGGTCCAGATAAGCCCGCCGGCAGGCAGCCACGTGACGTTTTCTCGATTCAAATAGAGCACGCCGAAAATCAATTCCCAGCGTCCCGGCGCCCATTCGTATTTGGCGAGTCCCTGGCCGGTCAAGCGAAACGCTTCGGACTGGTCCGCTTCGAAATCGCTGTAGACACTCGGCGCGATCCCGACAATGGCCGTCCAGCGAGGCGATAGCTTTGGCAGCCACGTAAAGTCCACGAACGCTTCATGCAACTTCTCGGGGAAATCACGGTTTTGGGGGCCGCTGATTGAGCGGAAGTTATAGGTCGGCGTGATCACGAGCGGCCATTCGCGTTTGGGAAGCGGCAATGCGAATCGCGCGAACGTATCGATTTCGACGATTCCATAGTCGTCGAAGTTGCCGCGGTCCAACCACGCTGCTCCCACGGAAAGACGCTGAAAGAAGCCGTCCTTGTGTTCGCTGAGACTGGGACCGTAGCCGAGCGGTGCTGTTTCAAAAATTTCGGGACCGTGTTCCGAGGGGTAGACCGCGAAGTCGTGTCGGGGAAGCTGCGCGGTTTCAAGCGTCGCCTGTTCGGCCGCGAATTCCGAGGCCAAGGCGGGCTGAGGACCGCTGTAGCGGAGGGGCGGGTTCTGGAACAGGTCCAGACTGGCTGGCGGCAAACGGCGCACTTCCTGCTGCGCGGCCGCGGTGGACTGGAGTAACATGGCGATT
This sequence comes from uncultured Planctomycetaceae bacterium, assembly GCA_937967665.1. GTDB lineage: Bacteria > Planctomycetota > Planctomycetia > Pirellulales > Pirellulaceae > CALBSZ01. The sequence continues at coordinate 3,258 of CALBSZ010000655.1, read as the reverse complement.
CCGCAGATCGCGGTCAGCAGCATTCGCGTGAACGGCAACACGCTGACGCGCCGCCAAGGCGCCGCAGCAAATGGGGCAACGCAACAACTCGGGCATGGCGTGAAGCAGGCAGCCTCACGGCCGCGGCGACAAGACCGGGCATGCGCGCGTGAGTCTCTAATAGGAGAGTCCCCCGCGAACCATCCACGTACTGGAGAGCGAAATCGAATCTCCGGGACTTTCGACATACACGATTTCGCGGTCCCAGACGTAACCGATTTCGGTCATGCCTTTGATGCCGCTGGAATTCGTCCATTCCAACCCCAACATGACACGGATGTCGTTGATATCCACTCGTTCGGTCGGTCCGGCCGTGCGCTCGACCGTCCAGTTGCCGCCACCGTACTCGCCGCCCACGTACCACCAGACGTCGGAATTCCCCAGAGTCGTCAAGTACTGGGCGAGTTTGGGACGCGGGAAGAAGATGTCAAAACGCGTATGCGGATTGGGCTCCCACAACACACCACCGGCGGGCAGCATTTTGATTTCGGCCCGGTCGAGATAGTTGACACCGCCTTTCACGGTCAGCGTGGGGGTGAGGCGAAACGTCAACAAGCCCAGTCCCTGAATGCGGAAGCTGTCTTGAGTCAACGAGTTGAAGTCCGAGTAGATTCCGAAGCTGGCGGAAACTTCACCGCCGAATTGTCGATTGGGATCCGATTTCCAGGCCGTTTCGATGAACGCACTGTAGGCTCGACTGGGCAAGTCCGCGGCGCCGCCGCTGGGCCCGTCCCAGAGATGCAAAACGAACCCCGGCGTGATGAACAACGGTTGCCCCGTAAAGCCGAAATTCGGATAGGCAAACATGGCAGCAAAGTCAAAGTCGTTGATATCGAGTTCATTGCCGCCGGAACCTTCCAGCCAGGTGGCCATCATGCGAACATTTTGCGTGAGTCGCAGTGGCGAGGCCGGATAGCCGTAGCCGCCGGCACCCGGAGCTCCGCCAAATGGCTGCTGCCCAGATCCCATCAAGCCGTTCGGGAACAGCACGGGCGGTTGGGGCGGCGGATAGTTTTGGTATGGCGATGAATAGAGGGGATCGGACGGCTGCGAGTAGAGTTGCGGCTGGCTGTAGGTCGGAGCGGGCGTTTGGGTAGCGCTGGGCGACCCGAAATTAGTGGCGGGAGCGCCGAGTGGCGCGGCGTAGGGATCAAATGTCGATGGCGCTCCGAGAGTGGTGGCCGGTGCATTCTGCGGTACGGGGGCGGTTCCGCTGGATCCGATCGAAGGAGCGGTCGCGGCGCCCCCTTGAAACGCCGTTGTATTTGCCGGCGTCGACGCGGGAAAGCGTATCCGCTGCGCCTCCACGCGCGAATCGCCCAAACCTAAGACGAAGAGTACGAAAAGAGCAAGAATTCGATTCATTTTACACCGACGGGCGAAAGGATTTGCGGTGTCGACAGGACAAGAGCAACGACAAGGGCGGATTTAGTATCAGGACCCCGCGCGACGGTCAAGAGAAGTTTTGGAATTCCCTGCCGCTAGCAACCAGATTTACTCAAGTTTTAGGGCCTTGCTGCCGCTGTTGCGGCAGGTCCTCAACTCAGAAAGCGCAGTGGCGGTGAGGTCACGGCTTGATCCAACGGCCTATTCCGCGGGGATATCGAAGTCGATTTCGTTGCTGCCGCTTTTCACGGTGGCTTTCATGGAACCGTCACCGCACGATTCCGGCAAAGTGTCAGCGATTTCGATCAAATCTCCCTGCTCGTCCAAATAGCTGTCTTCCAAGGTCACGTAAACCTTGTGCTCGCCCAAGACCGCACCTTCGCGGTCATTGTTGAACAGCAGCGTGTATCGGCCGTCTTCGTCCGTAGCGGCCACTGATGGCGGGCCTTTATCCACAGGCTGGAACATCACGCTGGCATTCGCCACCGGCTTGCCCTGATAGGTGAAGCGGCCCGAGACGCTTCCTAATTCCGGACCGTCATGACCGCAGCCGAGTGCCAGAACGGCAAACAGGAACAGACTCAAACGCCTTAGTTTTTTAGAAGTCTCCAACGGTCTGCTTATCCTTCCTGCTACCCAGCTTCTGATAAATCCCAAGCTGCCCGGGACTGCCATAAGGCTTCATCGTCTTGATGTCGTTGCGCGTCATCGTGCCGTGCGAGTACTGGATGTTCTCGTCGATGAAACGGACCGATCCGTCAACAAACAGGAAATTCGCGCCCCCTTTGTGCTTGCTCGAAAAACCTTCCGTACAGTTGTTCGCCCTGGTCTGTCCCTTGGCGTTGCAGCAAATCGGATCGTTCAGCTTGATCGTCACCCGTGCTCGAACGAAGTACGACCCCCACGTATCCGGACCAGGGGGATTGCGTGCTCCCGGCCAGGCTCCTGCTTTGCAACGGAGATCGCGTTCGCCCACGAAAAACGTATTCGTCGCCCCGTCTTCCGCGTCGCGCATCGTGAACGAACGGTTACCCGTAAACATTCCGTCCATCTTCAGAAATCGGGTGCTGCCACTGGGGTCATAAATCCCGCTCGAACCCATGTAGTTCGAAGCGCCTGGTTCGTAGTCCGTCGGCCAACCCGTGTGAATGTAAGTACGATCCGGCTTGCGCAAGTACTGCTCGATGGTATCCGAGGGGCAGCGATAAATGGGCAGGATCGTAGTGGTCAACTTGCGAGTCGCCGGGTCGGCGATGGCTTGCTTCAAGTCCTGCTCGTTCACCCTCAGCGAGTTGAACAACGATTCTTCTTCGACGAACGGCAGCAGCTGCACCGTCCATCCCCAGCCCGGATGCTTGCTGATATCTTTTCCACTGGCGTTCTTGTGAATGATCCAGCCGGGGGGAAAAACCTTCTTCGTATCGTGATAGTCGTGCAGGGCGATCCCGATATTCTTCAAATTGTTGTTACACGACGTTCGCCGCGCGGCCTCGCGGGCGGCTTGGACGGCGGGCAATAGCAAAGCGACCAGGACTCCAATAATCGCGATCACAACCAGGAGTTCTACGAGCGTAAAACCCTGCAGCTTTCGAATATTCATGAGCATCCAGGATAAGATAAGTAGGAAAAGATCCGGTCATTCCGACCGACGAGACACAGTAACTTAACCTGAATCGCGGAACCGTGGCAAGTATTTTCAGCAAGAGAACCTGTTGGGAAACAACAAACCCGCAATCCTGGGATGGCTGCGGGCTTTGGTTGGGGCACCTGGGACGGGTGACGCTTTTGCGGCGTCGAGCGCTTGCTGCAGGCGGGCCTTGGGTTGGGCACCCA
>CALBSZ010000654.1 GCA_937967665.1 uncultured Planctomycetaceae bacterium | reverse complement strand
CTTGCGCCGGACCCTTGTCCGGTCCGCGCTCGTAGACGCCGGCGATGTGCTGATTCGCGAGCAGTTCGGCCGCGGCCTGCCGCGGTCGGAACCGCTCCAGCGACTGCCGGCGGTGCAGGATGCCGGCCAGCCGCCCTTCGAATTCCTGCATGCTCGGACGCGCCTCGGGCGCCCCAGCCAGCGACTGGCCGATCAGCTTTCTCAGGCTGCCGTTGATCGCCGGATGCCGCAGTTCGTTCGCCGACCATCCGCGCTGCCTTAACAGCAATTCAGCCGCCGAGCCTCGCCAGCTGGCTTGCCCGAACGGATGCTCTCCTGTCAGCAGCTGGCAGAAAATCAGCGCCAGCGAATAGACGTCGGACTTCCCGGTCAGTAGCTGCGCCTCGTCAGGAAACAACAGGTTCTGAATCTGTTCGGGCGACATGTAAGGTTTTGTCCCGCCCGCCAGGTCGGAAACCTGGTTGTCGTCTTCGGCCAGATTAAAATCAATCAGACGCGGCGTCCCGTCGGCGGCGAGGACGATGTTTGACGGTTTCAAGTCCAGGTGACGTATCCCGCGTTCATGCGTATGCGTCAAGGCCGCGGCAAGCTGGACGACGATCCGCAAGCAACCATCCGTATAACTCATTGTCGCTCGTGGTTCCGCCGGTTCGCCCCCGAACAGGTCTTGCAGCACGTTGTCGAACGACACCGGCTTCCGACCATCGCCGAATGCCGCGTCGATCCAATGCACCAGCGTGAACGGGCTGTCGAACGGCATGTAGGTTGCGGTCAGGATACCGTCTTGATGAGCCTGAACGCGATAAATCGGAACGATGTTGTCATGCTTTAGTTTGGAGATCCGCCGCGCTTCCGACACGCCGCCCACGGACAACTTGATGACAACCTGCAGGTCTTCGACTTGCGTATCACGAGCGAGATAAACCCGCCCGGTACTGCCGCGTCCCAACTCCTTCAGAATGGTGTAGCCGTCAAGGTCCTCGCCCGAGTCGGGCCAATGAACCGGCTCGATCTTGTCCAGCAGCTCTGGATGCTGCTCCATGTACTGGTGGATTTCCAGGCGATGCAGCAGCGCCGTTCGAAACGCGGGATGTTGCTGGCTGAACTTGACGATATCGATCGAAGGATCCGCTGCCGCGCGAGCGCAGTATTCCTGGTACGCTTGCTCCAACCCCTGCAACTGACTGAAGGTCAAATCGTCAGGCAGGGAAATCTGCGAGTCAAGGACAGGCGGGACGACGGTAGAACGCAAATGAGATTGAATGCGAGTGCTCAGCCGTTCGCTTTGAAGGGAGTTCTCGTCCACGTGACCCGCCGCCTATTTTGTCTCTTCGGTCTGCTGCATGACCCGTTCGATCACCCGCCGGGTCGTGCGTTCGTGCAGCCCCGTTCGCTTGGCAATTTCTTCGAAGGTCAGGCCGCGCAAACGCAACTGCACAACCTCCTGATGCTCCTTGCTCAGCTTGCTCACGATGTTCGACCAGCATTCGCGAGCCATGGCGTACTGACTTGGCGTCGCATCAGGGCCGGGGTTCGCATCGAGAACCTTCTGGGGATCTCGTTCGGACGCGCTCTTGTCCTCGCTAACGACGTGGCGCGGTTTCGACGCTTCGGTAGACAACCGTCGGCAGGCAATCGTGGCCATCAGCGCGATCAGCTGTCTGGGCTCATGCAGATCCTTGATGCGCGGAATGATGCGAAACAATGAAGCCCAGGCAACCTGGACAAAATCTTCAGAGTCAAAGGCGCGCCGCACGCCTGGATTCAGGCGTCTTCGGACAATGGCTTGCACGTGCGGACCGTACACTTGCACCAACTCCCAGGCGGCGTCATTCGATCCCGCGCGCATCCGTTCAATCAACATTTGAAAACGCTGCGTATTCAATGTTCACTCCATCGTCACGCACAACTTGCCTATTCGTCGCGACAGGAACACTCCGACCGCGAGTTCAGAAAACCACCGCTTTTTCCTGTCCGCTTTTGCAACGCAATCTGGATTATACAGGAGCAGGGGCAACAGCCCCTAATGTAGCAACGACGAGCTGCCCACGCAAAGGTATTCGGCACATCGGTTGTCGCCCCATTAATCGCAGGAAGCACTGCCAATCATGATCTGGTTTCCCCATCGATCAACCAATTCAACACTCAGCTCCTCTGATTTCCAACACGTTAAGCCAAGTATTCAACACGGTTTGCTGGATCTGAAGCAGACGGGAGTGGGCGTTTTCGATTGGTGCCTGGCAACGAATCACCTGCAGATTTCCGATTCCTACCGGCACCTGCTGGGCGAGGCCGCCAACGCCGAAATGGGCCTGCTGTCCTATATTCATCCGGAACATCGGTCGAAAGCAGCGCGCGAAATCCGTCAGGCTGCTAGCCAGGGACTCCGGCGATTCGAAGGCATGTACCGGATGCTCAGCTCGACCGAGAAAACGCAAGTATTCCTGCTTCGCGCCAACCTCTATCGGGATAATGGCCAGCCCGTTCGGATGGTGGGGCTGGCAATTGATGTAACCAATATTCTGAAACTGGTTCTACACTTCGGAGATTAGCTGGGGCGATTAGCGGGGGCGATTAGCTGACGACACGCGAGCTGCTTCCAGCCTGCCTATCTTGCGTGTCTTTCACTCATGGCCGCGCCGCCTGCCTGTATCGGCAGAATTTCTCGTGTTTCATTGCTTTTCCGTGCCCGGATTCCCACCCAAGCCTGGATTAGTAAACAAGCGAAGCTCGATCGTCATTCCATGCTCAAACTCGCGCAGGCAGGCGACTTCGAATTGCCAACACCGCATTGTCCTCGACAATGCTCAATGTGGTCACGAGCCTCGTTGCAGCGGTGGAGCGCGTTCATCTTCACACGGGACCGCGCTGGGGCAGCCACCGCTGCCTTTTTTTTTGCTAGCCATGCGGCGAAAGAGGCACAGGCACCATCGACCCAACGGCTTTCTCACGGAACTGAAGATGACGATGGCTCCACGCGCTGTTTCACTTCCGTCAAGAGCCGGATGGTCGACGGGTACGGAACGCACTGGTTCAATGGCCAGCAGGTGGCCGACGATCAGATCGGGTCGGACGACTGGAAAGCGCGAGTGGCCAAGAGCAAGTTCAAGAACTCGCAGGGATTCGGCGAAACGGCGATCGGGCACATCGGGCTGCGAGACCACGGCGCGATGGTCAAGTTGGTCTCGTTCCGCAACATCAAGGTCCGCGCGATCGAAGGCAAGTAGGGTTGCGTTCGCCCGTCGGCGGACGCGCATCCCGTGTCACGCCAGCAGCGCTTCGATCGGCTGGTGCGGCACGCCGTTGACGGGCAATCCGAACTCGCGGTAGGGCAGATCCGCGGCGGCCAGTAATGTAGCCCAGACATCACCCAGACGCGTGTAGCCGGGCTGGCTGCGATCGGTTTGTTCGTTGCCGGGCGCGAAGTAGCGGCGCCGGGCCAGGCGGCCTCCCAAGTCGCCGAGCAAGACGATCGGGAAGTTGACGCCGCTGGAGTGATGGGTTTCGCCGTTGTCGCTGGTGTAGACAAAGACCGTGTTGTCCAGCATGGTGCCCTCCCCTTCTGGAATGGCTTGCAACGCGTGGGCGATCCTGGCCATTTGTTCAAAGTGGAATCTGCAGATCTTCCGGCGGGCGTCCAGAATGTTCTTGACCTGCCCGTGACCGACACCGCCGTGTAAACCTCCAATACCTTCGTACGACGTCGAGCCCAGCAAGTCGAAACGCAGCGTGACCACATTGGTCAACCCGCTGAGCAACGCGGCAATGGCGATCTCCGTATTGCCGGCGCCTACCTGGAACGTGGCATTCGCTTCGATCTCATCCGGTGCCTCCGGTGCATACTTGCGCAGCTGGTCGCTGATCGCCGCCACGTCGGCGCGGCTCTGGCGAATCGATTCGAAGGCGTTCAGATAGCGGTCCAGTTGCGCGCGTTCCGGTGCGGCGACCTGGGCTTGCAACCGTTTCGCGTCCTCGGCAAAAAAGTCCAGAATATCGGACTGCACGTCGTACTCCCGACGAGCCGCCCCGGTGTCGATGACGCCGAAGAGTTCCTTGTAGGCGCGTTTCGGCTTCGTGTAGAACGGAATCGGCTTGTCCCTGCCTGCCGCCGACGTCGGCACATAGGCCACGCCGGAGGGGGAGTTTGGATCATGCCCCAGGCAAACGTGTGGAACCGGTCGGGGAAAGGCCCGGGCCAGGACGGAATCGATCGTCGGCCCCAGCGTCTCGATAGAATTCCGGCCCCGCGCTTGAAACGCGCCGAGTGTCTGGTAGCAGCCCATGTGGTACGTGCTGAAGCCGGAGTTGATTCCTTGCAGGATCGAGATCCGCTCGCGAAACGGTTCCAGCGGCTCCATGACGGCGCTGAGTGGCAGCGTCGATTCCATTTCCAGACTGGCCGCGGGAGTCACCTGTTTGCGAATCTTCCCGTTTTCGCCGTCCTGCAACCGCCCTTTGTCGTCATAAACGACGGCGAACGGCAGTCGCTGTTCCCAGCCTGGCGGTTGGATCATTTCAGCCCAGAGGCCATTCGACTTGATACAGAACACGAAACGCAGTGGATGCCGGTTCGTACCCGAGGCCTGCGACTGAATCGACGCCAGTACCGACGTCATCAACGGCGACATGGGCAGTGCCGCCGCGGTTGTTGCGGCGCGAGTCAGTAACTGTCTGCGATTGAAGGACATGGAACACCTTGCGTTCAGCTTCTATCTATTTCCGGTACAAGAACGAATCCGACGTCAACAGTGAAACCAGCAGCTCGTCGAAACTGCCGTGGTTTTCTACATAGGCTCGATCGGCTGCCATCAGGGTTTCCGCATCGCTCAGCATTTCGTTGCGGCCCATCCAGTAGCGGAAAGCGTGGCGAACAAACGATTGCCGCACGCGGGGCGACTGCGCCAACTTGTGAACCAATTCGATCGCGTCGTCGACCGGGCCATCCAGTTCCTCGTCACCGCTGGCCAGGATCTCGCCGCTGGAATCGATGGCCACGGGAACATTCTTGCGGATTCCCACCAATTCCGCATCACGAAATCGACCGTAGTGATCGTATATCTCAAAAGGATATCCCAGCGGATCCATGCGGCGATGGCAGCGCACGCATTTCTCGGCAGTCGTCACACGCATGCGCTGCCGCAAGCTGCTGTCCGGTTCGTCGGGCAACTGGGCTTCCACATCGATCGGCACATCGGGAATCCGGCCGGCCAGCAGGTGTTCGCGAATCCAATGGCCGCGACCAACAATGTCGTTGTCGAAGTTCGTGGAATGGGCCACCAGCCAGGCAGGATGTGTCAAGAGTCCGGCGCGTCGTCCGGGTACGGGGATCGGTTGTTCGCGCGACCACGCAAACGTGGCGCCGTCGAAACCATAGACGTGGATGTAGGACATTTCGAACGAACCGCGATCATTGTGAACCGTTCGCGGAATCAGCTCGCGCCCTTGTGTAAACGCCCACGCGCGGCTGTATTTGCCCTGGTTGCCCGGCTCGATTTCCTTTCCGCGATTCTTGATTTTTTTGATTCTCGCTTTCGTTTCCTCGATGGTGTTCTGAATGATCGCGTCGAACAATTCGGGATCCTTGATATGCGGATACGCGACGAAATAACGATCGGTGGTCAGCAGTTGGGCGAACACATCGTGGTCCTGATCAAGGATATGTTCGACCAGCATATCCGCGTCGCGAACCAGGTACTGCACCTCGTTGGCCCAGCCTTGCTTGTCCTTAAAGACATCGATCGCGCGATGGTAGCCGAAGAACTCCTGAAAGAAACGCAACCGGCGATGTTTCTCAATCGCGGGATCCGCCAGTATTCGGCGGACTTCGCGCTCAACGTCCGCTTTGGTCTGCAGCTGCCCGGCCTGCGCCGAGCTCCATAGCTTCTCGTCCGGTCCGTCGTCGGTCAGTGCGTGCGCGATCGCGTACACCAGTTCGTCGGGTGACAGCCAACGTCGACCGTACTGGTCGGCCGGCTGTAATCCCAACTCCATCCGAAAAACGAATTCAGGACTGACGAATACCGCGACGATCAAGCCTCGCAGCGCGGCCAGATTGCCGCTCTTTGCGATACTCCGGCGCAGGAGTCCCCCGTACCGGGACAACTCGTCATTGGTGGGCGAGCGGCGTAGCAGCAATTGAAAAACACGGGCCACCGCATCCCGCTGTTGTTCGTCATCGGGTGGAGTTTCGTGATCGATAAACGGAGCAAATTCGGCCGGCCGCGCGGGCGGCTCTACTTGGAAACGTTCCCAGGGGCTGCCGCGGCGAATGTGGGGGATACCCACGGCAATCGGGGGCTGCAGCTTGGGCGAGTAGGCGACGGCGGCGGATGTCAAGCGTTCTGCAATCTGACTGCCCGCGTCCAGCAGCGCTCGAAGTACTGCGTCGTCCGCGTGCACGCCGGCCGAGTAATTAGTGAAATTCTCCGAGTCGAGCGCTGGAAACGGTTGGCTGTAGCTATAGGCCGCCCAGTCAGGATCGTTGCGGGTATGCGCCTTTTCGTAGCGGAGCTTGGGGATGACCCACAACTGTTCCATCAACGCGTCGTATTGCGGCTGGCTGCGCCGCCAGAATCGCGGCGGCGAAGAGGCAGGTCCGGTGAACCTGCCGCTGAACAGTCGCTCGTGATCTATGAAGTTGCCGTCCGCCGGCAGGGATCCGCCTGGTAATTTCGGTTCCACACCTGCAATCGCCATGGCGTCGACGATCCAGTCAAGGACCGCTTCTCGCGCTGCGAGATCTGGTCGAGCTTCGCCAGCGGGCGGCATGTCTCCGGTACTCAATTGCGCGAGCACGCGCTGCCACGTTTCTGCATTGCCAGCGCGAATCGCCGTCAGACTGTCCAGCGACACGTCCCCTTCCGGTTCCGTTCCGCTGTGGCAGTCGTTGCAGTGCCGCCGCAAAAACTGCTGCACTTGCTCCAAAGCGGGCAGTTCGTCGGCGCGGACTTGCTGGAGCAACGTCACAGTTGCCAAGACGACAAACATGGTTGCCGTCGAAGTGAAACTTTGGCGTGTGATGAACATGACGACTGCTCACAGAATACGTGAAACGCTTCTTTATTCCCCGATCCAGAGTCAAGAACACGATAACTGCCTGCGCCGAAAATCGCAATCGGATTCACAACAGCGTGCTGGTTATAGTGCAGGGAATCGGAGAATGTTCTTGTGGACCAACGACGGCAACGAAAACGAATTGCGCCGCGATGGCCCGCCGCAAGAAGACTGCCGGGAACGCAAACAAGCGGCAGCGTGATGCTAATCGAAACGGGACAGGACAATGGCCACATTCTGGCCGCCGAAACCCGAATTGTTGTTCAGGGCATGGTGGCACTCTTTTTCGATGGCTTGATTGGGAACGTAGTTCAAGTCACATGCAGGGTCCGGCGTGCTGTAATTGATGGTGGGCGGCAGCACACCGGTATGAATCGCCTGGGCACAGACAAACGTTTCCAGAGCGCCGCAGGCCGTGGTCAGGTGTCCCGTCATGCTCTTGGTACTGGATGCCGGAATCCGATAAGCCGCCTCGCCCAAGGCCTTCTTCAGGGCCACGGTTTCGCACTTGTCGTTGGCCACCGTGCCGCTGCCGTGCGCATTGATGTAGTCCAGATCAGCGGGGTTCAGTCCGGCGTCGGCGAGTGCCGAGCGGATACTGCGGGCCGCCGAAGTGGCATCGGGATGGGGATCCGTGATGCGAAAGGCATCGTGCGCGGAACCGTAACCGGAGAGTTCGCAAAGGATATGAGCTCCGCGTCGCTGTGCGTGTGCGAGTTCCTCCAGCATCAGCACGACGCCCCCTTCCCCGCAAACAAAACCGTCTCGCGTGCGGTCAAAGGGTCGCGACGCGTGCTGCGGATCATCATTCCGCTGGCTGAGTGCCGACAGCCTGTGGAAGCCGGTAATCCCAAACGGGTGAATCATGCTATGGGCGCCGCCGGCCAGCATCACATCCGCGCGGCCGCCACGAATCAGTTCCGTAGCCTCGCCGAGAGCCACCGTGCTGGAGACGCACGCCGACGTGTAGTTCGTGCTCGGTCCCTCGAATCCGTAGCGCCCCGCAATCAAGCCCACCGCGGCACCCGGCTCGTGGGTTAATTCGTCCCGGTCACTACACCGCATTTCAGCCTGGTCCATGAAGCTGGCGAGATCCCATTGGTCGTCGGCAAGGGCGGCGGAACTGGCTTCCGCAAAACGCTGGAAGTCGGGAAAGATTTCGCCACAGCCGAGATAGACACCTATGCGCGATGGCGGGATATCGTCGACGGAAACGCCGGCGGTCTTCAGGGCCTGCTCCGCGGCCACCACCGCACACTGAGTCTGACGCGGGAACTCCGCGAGATCTCGACAGTCCGTGAGAGGGTCGTGGACATGCCAATCTTTGACCTCCGCCGCCATGCGAACGGGAAATCCAGCGGCGTCGAACAGCGTGATGGGACCTGCGCCCGAGACGCCCGAAGTCAGCGCGTTCCAGACCGACTGGGAGTCCACACCCAGTGGCGTCACGCAGCCAACTCCCGTTATGACAACTCGCTTTCGCATCTCAGTCCGCTTCCAAACCCCAACGATAAATCTCCAAAGATATGTAGCTCGCCTCCAGAACGCGTCAAACGACGAACGACCCAAAAATACGCCACATGCAGGACGGGTCGTAATCATGGCGCATGAAGCGGACCGTATGAAATCTACCGCGCCGCACGGCCGTTGTCTTCACATTCGCCCCAATGCATAGCATCCGTTTATTCGATTTGACATCCGTGACAACGGCGTGATAATGATTCCAAGGAGTTTGCCATGAGAAATGATTTGACCGATATTACGCTCGTCGTGGACCGCAGCGGGTCGATGTCGCAGGTGCAGGAAGATGCCGAAGGGGGCGTGAATTCGTTTATCGCCCAGCAGGCGAAAGAACCGGGCGAGGCGCTGCTGACGCTCGTGCAATTCGATACGGATTACGAATTCGTCCATCGCGGCGTACCCATTGGCGACGTGCCCCAGTACGAACTGGTCCCGCGCGGCATGACCGCGCTGCTGGACGCCGTCGGCCGCGCGATCAACGAAACGGGCGAACGGCTGGCCAAGATGAAGGAAGAGGACCGCCCGGGACTGGTGATCTTCGTCGTCATGACCGATGGCCTGGAGAATTCCAGCCGGGAATTCAACAAGGCGCAGATCAAGAAGATGATCGAACGCCAGCAGAAAGAATACGGCTGGCAGTTCACTTTTCTGGGAGCCAACCAGGACGCCTTGGCGGAAGCATCCGCGCTGGGCATGGACCACGGCGGCGCGGCGAATTTTGCCGTACACAAAGTCGCTGCCGCCTACGCGGGAACCTCGGCCAAAGTCGCTCGCATGCGGCGGCAGAGCCGCGAAGGGGAAACGGTCCGTAACGACTACACCGACGAAGAACGAGAACAGATGATGTAGTCCGGATGAGGGTAAAGGGGTCAGGAGTCAATTGCCGGAACGGCCCTTCGGGTGCTTCGCACAATTGACTCCTGACCCCTTTACCGAATGACCCCTTTACCGAACCCCTGTTTTAAAATTGGAAAAGGGTGGCTTCTATGAAAACTCGTTGCGAGTCAAGGGCTGTCGGTGGTTTCC
>CALBSZ010000653.1 GCA_937967665.1 uncultured Planctomycetaceae bacterium | reverse complement strand
AGGGTCGTTATCCAAGAGGCAGTAGACGGGCAGCTTCAGTTCCTGGTTTAGCCGATACAGCAGCCGGCGAACGCCGCGCGGCGGCTGTCCGCCGCCATGAGTCAGAATGCAATTGTGCGTCTTCCAGAACTTGTCTTCGTTGAAACGCCGCCACACCGTATCTTTTTCGACATGCAGGACGAAGTCGGCCTTGCATTTCTGAAACCGAATCACCTCGGGTTCGCAAATCGACGGAATACTGTATCCACCGCTGCCCATGCGAGCGCAATCGATATCGTCGCCGCTGTCATTCAGCTGGATGTTGCCCACCATCGAACCACGATTCGACGCGTACACGTGCAGTTCTTCGCGCAGCGCGTTCAAGGTCACTTCGACATCTTCGATCACCGGGTCGCAATCGGACTGCGAATCAAACGTCTCTTCCTTCGTCCCGGCAATTGTGTGTTTGAGCAGGTAATAGACACCTCGGATGCTGGTTGTCTTTCCCTCTTCGATGAGTTTCTTGCAGCCGCTGCCCACCAGCATGGTCTGCATGTAGCTCTTGGCTTGCGACAGGTTGAACAGTTCGCGGCGGTTCTTGCCGCTCCCCATTTCAATGAAGCGTTTGCTCTTGTTATAGCGCACGTTTGACAGCGATCGCGACGGGATGTCCAAGTGGGGTGTGCGACTCCGCTCGGCCGCATTCACGACCTTGGTCGCCATCTCGCGCAGCGCCTTGAGCGTCTTGCGATTTTGCGGCGTCAGCTGATGCTTTTCGGTTTTGGACTTTGCGGGGGTCTTGCGCGCTTTTTTGGCCATCTGGTGTACGTGCTCCTCATCCCAACAGGTTGAATGGATCCGACAGCGTCAGGTTCCGTCGTCATATCAGCTCGAAGCGCAAGCGAGTGGGTCACTTACGCCCGGATACACTTGCTTGCGTTGCGTGCCTGTATTCTTGCGGATTGCCACAAAGTTGGCGCTGTCCGAATGGATCTGTGGTGTCAGTCGTCAAAGTCGAGCCCTTTTTGCAGTTTGGCATCGGGGTCGAGTAACAGGTCGGCCGGTGAGTCATCGCGAATGATGACGTTCGATCCAAAATCGGCTTCCGATTCCTCAATCTTGCGCCCCCGGGTATCCAGCCTGGTATCGGCTTCGGCCGTCTTGCGCCGCGCGACCTTCAGCAGATTTTCGTAGAGGTCGTCCCGTTTGGCGCCGCTGATGTCGCTGACCGCCGTGGCGACTTCCCCCAGGTAGCGCAGGAAGATGGTCCGACGTTCGCCCTCCTGCTTGACCTTTTTGCGGCGACGCAGAAACATCCCCAGCTTGCGGCCCACCGCTTGCAAGCCCAGCCGCAATTCCTTCTGAATCTCAGGGTAAGAGGCGATCGCTTCTTTCGATTCGCTGGTAAACGGCACCCAGACGCTGGCCATGTGGACCATCACGGTCACTGGGCCGCTGGGAAGCGATCCGCGGGATTGACTGAGTCCATAGGAACGCCAGTTGTTGTTAATCACCCCTTGGGTGATCGCGCAGGCAGCCTGCTGGAACTGCAGGGGAACGCGATTGGCGTAGCGGAAGACCTGCATGCTTTGACCTTCCGAGATATTGACGTTTTGCATGCAACTGTGCAGCTGTTCGATATCGCGGGTTTTAAGTTTCGCGGGTGATTGCCGCGTGCCGAATTTCGAACCTTTGAGAATGCGGTCCGCGGCTTCCGGACCCAGTCCGTCAAACGTATTGATCAGAAACTGCCGTAACGTCCGAGCATCGGTTTCGGCGATCAGCTGCGCCAACAGCTCCTTCGAAATCTTTTCGACCGTATTGGCGCCGCCATAGGCCAGGCCGACTTCGATCTGGAACGGGTTGCCGCGATAGACGGCTGGAGGCCGCGTGGCCGCGCAGTAGAATTCACCGGGAACCACATGGTACAGTCCCTTGAGGATCAGATCTTCGCCGATCGGTGAAATGCAGTCGGTCGCCGGCGCCTTGATCTTGGTCTGCTGGATGGCCTGATAAACCGCGTCACCTTCCTTCTGACCGATGCGAGTGACATTGGCACGCGTGCTGATGTTCGCCGCTTCGCAGATCCTACGCGCCACCGCCGGAGTCACTCGCGAAAACGAAGTGCGTAAGAATTGTGAAAGCGTGGGCGCTTTCGTTTCCTTCATCATCGTCAGCAGGCGCCCCAGCTCCACGCCGTACGGGTGCGGCTTAATCTCTTTAGGTTCGACGGGCAGCTCCGTGGTCGAACGCAGGTATAGATTGTTGTTTCCGTCCGGATCGAGGTAATGCAGCGTGACGTGCGGGTTGGCAATCGCCGTCTGCTGCAGGTATTCGTCCACGCTACCACGACCGCGCTGGTAACGGCCTTCCAGTTCAATCGTCACGCGTGTCCCGCTGGTAATCTCGCGCGGCGGCTTTCCCTCCGCTTCCGGATCGTAATGGGCCACCCACTCGATACCGTGTTTTTCGATGTAGGCGCGGCCCTTGTCGCCCGGTGGGATGTCCATGCCGTCCCCTTTACCGTTGAGGATTTCCGGACGATTCTTCTTGGTATCGATTTGAATTTCGTAGTAGTGTGCCGGGCGGCGAACAGAAACCTTCGAAATGATTTTGACCGGTTTGCCCGTCGTCAGCATGCCGTACATGCCGGCCGCGCTGATGCCGATGCCCTGCTGCCCGCGACTCATCCGCAGGCGATGGAATTTGGAACCGTAAAGCAACTTGCCGAAGATCAGCGGGATCTGCTTCTTCATGATCCCAGGGCCGTTGTCCTGAATGCCGATCTTGAAGCGGTTGGGCCCCGTTGATTCAATGTGCACCCAGATTTCCGGCACGATGCCCGCTTCTTCGCAAGCATCCAACGAGTTGTCGACAGCCTCCTTGACGGTGGTGAGCAGTGCCTTGCGAGGATTGTCAAAACCGAGCAAGTGGCGATTCTTCGCGAAAAACTCGCTGACCGAAATATCTCGCTGGCTGGCGGCCATCGATTCGGCCGTGGCCCGCCGACGCTTGCCCTTCTTGCCATTCGAAGTGGCCGCTCCGTTACTGCTGTGAGTCGCCTTTTTCCGTTTCACCGCTGCCAACTTGGTCACCTCCTTGTCACGCCTTTCAGCCCGCGTCTTCCTCAAACCGAGCGGGGATTGAACTTGAATTTCCAGTCGCACCCGCGGATCGCGGCGGTTCCTTCCGCGGCTTCGCATGGCGAACCGGGTAATGGATTCTCAACGCTGCATAGCGGGAACTGACAAAATATAGGGATTCTGCGGATTGTAGCGATTTAGAGCAGAGATTCCCAGGTGGTTTCGGCCTCACGACCGTAACATACGGGGCAATTCGTAGATTAGGTAAATAAAGATTCACCGGCAGCGGCTCGCCCTGCCGAATTTATTTAGGCGCGGCCTGCGTGCCGCTCACTGGATCGCCGGATTCAGTGCACTCCGAGACGGATGACCCGTCCGTCTCGCCACCCCCGCCTTGATCCTACCTTTTCCCAAATCACCCGCTCAAGGAGCGCTTCGATGACCCCTTTCCTGTCACGCACCACGGCTTTGTCCACCGCCGTCTTGCTCTGTTTGACCATGGACTTTTCCATCCAGCCATCGTTCGCCGACGGATGCGCCTGTTGCGGATCACGGTTCCACAATGACTGCCGGGTTTGCCAGGGCCTTCGCGCTCGCAGCGCCGGCGGTTGCGCGGACTGCGGTCGTTTTGGCTGTCGCGGGTGTGGCGGATGGGGCTGCCGTCCCGGCAAGGTACCGTCCTACTGGGCAGCGTTGAACGGCACGTGCCCCAACTGCGTGCCGCGCCAATACGCCAATCCAGACCTGTTCTACAACTTCTACGCCAACACGAACTGCGGCGGCGCGACAGCGGGGATGTATCCCTGCCCGTATCCCGCTCCGGAACAGGTCGGCCACACCTACTACACCTATCAACCTTTCATGCCCCACGAGTTCCTCTATCCGCATGAGCGCACGTATCACTCGTACTACGATGGAGGCCGGGGCCTGACGCGCACCAAAGCCGACTGGTCGATCGCTCCGGGTTACGCCATCAAACAGCATCTCAAGTACATGTTCGAGATTCCGCGCTAAGGCACGAGTCATGCATCGCTTCCGCATCTTGAACTTACCTGCCGATTCTGTGCTGTGTTGCTTCACCCTCCCGCGCGCTGGAGGGTGGGGACGCGAAAGCGGCCGGGGAGGGTTTCGTTTTCACACTGGCTCGTAGCATCTGGTCCAAGCCGGACTGCCTTTTACTCAATTGCCTCACATTAATCAGGACTGGAATCATGGCTCGAATCATCTTCACCGTGGCCGCGGTCGCGGCCTTCACGACCGTTAGCATGACCGCGCAGGCTCAGGGCCGTTGGCAAGCCCGGCACCAGCAACTGCACAACCGCTTGGCGCGGCCGCGCGACCACGAATTGTTTCATCCGAATATCGGCACCTACGGCGCTCGCCAGGCAACCCGCATGGCTGCCACCGTTCCGTGGAACGGGCAGTATTCCCACACGGCGACCGGTCGACCGGTCGCGCTGATCTTACCGCCCACGGCCCAGATGACTAACTCCTGGTCATGGGGCGTGAATCAGTCGCAGATGTACCCGATCTACCATCAGTTCGGCCGCAACTATCCCGGCCAGTTCGAAGAACCGGCGGGGATGAATCCCTATCTGCCGACGCCGCCCTATCCGAGCCATACGGATCAGTTCGGCGTGTACCCTATCCGCGGTCCGTGGTAGATCCGTCAGGCGGCGTTCCGGATTCCACGTCCCGGGACGCCGCGCGGCCGGCATCACGCAAAACGCTGGTCAACGCGATTTTTTTTCGCGCTGCCAGTAGTGCGACGAGCTGGCGAGTTCGCGATAGAGACGTTCCATTTGTTCCTGAAGCCGCTGCGAAAGCTGCGGGTCCGCGCCAATCACGTTCCTGCTCTCGCTGACGTCGGTGGTCACGTCGTACAATTCGAAATGAGTCAACTCGGCATCCAGAATCGCCTGACGTAAGTGACCCCAGTCGCTAGCGCTTCGACCTTATCTGACGACGGAACCTGGCGCTGTCGGACTAGTCGATTTCCTTGATGCGGATGTTCCGCCAGGCGACTTCATAAGGGCCAGCTGCTTTGCCGATGCCGTGAACTTGCAGGCCGATGAATCCCTTGGCGTGGGTCTTGTAGATCTCCTCGTCGGTCAGATCTTCGATCGGCTGATCATTGATCCAAGTCTGGATGCGGGGACCTTTCGCAACGACCCGAAACTTGTTCCATTCGCCGTCTTTGAAATGCTTGTGAGGCTTTAGTCGCTTCGCCGGCGTCAGCCAGCCGCGCCCCGTCGCCTCGCCGTACACGTATCCCGCTTCCGCTCCCTTCGCGCCGCTTGCCTCGATCTCCACCTGCGGACCATTCACGCGGCCCTTGGGACCGCCTTTGGTTTGCGAACGGATTTGGACTCCCGAATTGAGTCGGTTGTCGACCTTAACCTCGAATTCCAATTCGAAGTCACCGTAGAGCTTATCCGAACAGAGGAACGAATTGGGACTGCCCTTCGTGGTCTTGCCGACGATGGTGTTGTCTTCCACTCGGTAGGTGGCGGTGCCGTTTCGCTGCGTCCAGCCGGCAAGGCTGTCGCCGTCGAACATGCTGACCCAATCGCCCGCCGTGGCCACGGTCGCAAACACAAATAAACAGAAAGAAAACATCATCACTTGCAGTCGCTTCATGGTTGTCTCCTGAAGAAGATATAGGGTCGCCAAATCCATCACATGGATAGTTGCATCGCCGGATTCAACAATCCGGATCGATCCCATACTGGACCAAGCACGGTTACGAACGGCGGATAGCGCCCTGGCACCGCCTGATTCGCCTTGCGTTAAGTTGTGGGTTACGAGTTGACGTTCAGAATCGCAAAAACTCGAACTTAGAAAATACGAAGTAAGTTCAAGACCCGAAATTCAAAACACGTTTACCTGGTTTCAACCGAAACGCAACCGCCGCTGGGGGTTCTGATTTTCGTATTGTGACATTTGAATTTGTTTCGGTTTTCGATATTCGTGCTTCGAATTTCCATGCTAACGTCAGCGACCTTACTTGTTCAGCAACTCGCCGCCCATTCTGATTGTCACCATCATACGGTTGCCTCGTCAACAGCTTCTTTCATCTTGCGGAGGCCGGTGCGGGCCACTTCTAAGGCATCCTGCTGCCAGTATTCACGATTGAACAGTTCGAGTGACAACACCGGTGTGGCGCCGACCGCCAACCAACCTTGAATGATCTGGTTAAGCGGCGCGATGCCGTCGCCCGGATAGACGCGATGCTCGTCGCGAATCGTGTCGCGGGGCGGATCCGCCGGGTAGTCGTTCATGTGAAAGACCTGCATGGCTTGTGGACCGAGCAACTTCAGGCCGTTGAAATCGCAACCACCTTTGTAGGTGTGGTACACGTCGCCAAGAAAACAGGCGTTGGGGTGGCCGGCTTCCATCGCCACGAAGATCGCTTCGCTGACACGGCCGATACTGGGATTGCCGCCCCACATTTCCACCTGCGGGATCACGCCGGTCTGGTCACTGAGTTCCAATAGCTGGCGATAGCGCACCGCCGCATCGGCCAGTTGCACTTTTTCGCCGCGAGGCACGCCGGCCGGCGGCGCCGCCATGCGTTTCGCGCCAAGTTGCGCGAGCAAGTCCATGTCGCGTTTGGCTTGTTCGAGTCCCTGCTGGCGGGTGGCGGCGTCGTCGACAATCCAAGGCGCGAAACCGATCGCGCTTTCGACGGTCATGCCGTAGTCGTCCAGTTGCTTGCGGAGGTCCTTGACCGAGCCGCCCTGGTTGACGTATTCGTGCAGTTTTCCCAGCCACGGTTCGAGTGCGTCGTAGCCGGCTCTCCCCGCCGCATCGATCTCCGCGGCAGCGTCCAGATTCTGGCCTCGAATCGTACTGGTGTTCAGACAGTATCGGAAGACGGGCTTCACCGGATCGTCCGCGGCAGCGAATCGCGTTTGCGTGGCCAACAAACCTGCCGCGCCTCCAGCGGCCAGCAGCGCCTGGCGACGATTGACAGTGTCGGTATCGAAAGTGCTCATCGGGCTGGTTCTCTGCATCAGGCTGCACTTTCCGAAAAAAGTCAGGTGAGATTCTGACGAATCTGATATTTAACA